>CAJOOB010000076.1 GCA_905236025.1 uncultured Lachnospiraceae bacterium | reverse complement strand
TTTCAAATGACGGACTCATATATTACACGGACGATCATTATGAAACATTTACCCTTTTATATGGCGAAGAATAATACCAATTTTTTTGACAAATCTGCTATAATTATAAATAAGAACCGTAACAAAAGAGAATAAAATTTCAAAGTAATAATCAGGAGAAAATTATGAGCAAAGAACGTGTATTTACCGTTGATTTAACGGATGTATATTCAGCAGACGGATTTCACCTGGAAATTGTTAAATCAATTCCTGTTCCAACGCACTACGGAAAAAACTTAGATGCTTTAAATGATGCGCTCACAAGCATTTATAAACCAACCAAAATCGTGTTTAAAAACACGGACACAATTGAGGTTGCGCTGCCAAAATTTATGATAAGCTTGCGTAAAATGTGTAAAGGCGTGCAGGAGTCAAATCCAAATATAACTATCGAAATTTAACATACTCACGCGTAAAATATGCGTATACAGTCACAATTAACCTGCATTTTTGGTGGAGGTAAGATATGAATTATATGAAAAAGCAGCCGGCGGAAACCGAATACATAGATTTTATTGAAGTTTCCGCAGGTCTTATTGCGTGAATTGGAAATTACAAAGGAAACACGACCATCGACATTGCAGGCAAAACTATTGTGCCCGGCTTTGTCGATGGCCATATTCATATTGAAAGCACAACCGTGCTTGATAAAACACCGGGCATATCGGTTTGGGATTTATTAAAGGATACGGCTTAAAAAGTGGTGCAATCGCAACATCAGTTGCCCACGATGCTCACAATATAATAGCCATTGGCACTAATGAAGAGGATATGGCTCTTGCAATCAACGAACTTAAGAATATGGGCGGCGGTATGATTGTATATGATAAAGGTAAAATAAAAGCCTCTTATCCTCTGCCTGTTGCCGGACTTATGAGTGAAACACACGGGTCTTAAATGTTTCAGATTTGTAATTTGATTTAATATATGACAATAAAATCCCCCACAAGCAAGATTATGCATGCATCTTTTGCTTATGGGGGATTTCAAAATTTAAAATATGTGTATAAAAGTTTTACTTAAGAACCTTAAATGCTTCTCTTTCTTTATATGATGTATGAAGAAGTTCATGTGCCTTGTGAGAGTTTGGTTCTCCCAAAAATTCATCATATAATTTTTTGATCTGTTCATTTTTATGTGACTGGCGAAGCGTCTGTCTTTCATCTTCGGAATAAAGAGCAGCAGCCCTCTTTTGCTTATAAGTATCAAGAATATCAGGTTCCTCATTTGGCAAAAACTGCGGCTTAACATACGGTTGACCGCCACCCGCGATACAACCGCCGGGACAACCCATTATCTCAATAAAATGATATTTGCTGTTTCCGTTTTTTATTTCTTCAAGCAGAACTTTAGCATTTTTCATTCCATGAGCAACGGCCACATTAATAACCGTTCCGTTAATATCAAGCGAAGCTTCCTTTATTCCTTCAAATCCTCTGACCTGTTCAAACTTGATTAATTCATGTTCTTTGCCTGTAAGAGCGTAATAAGCAGTACGAAGAGCCGCTTCCATAACACCGCCCGTAACTCCGAATATTACGCCCGCGCCGGTGTACTCGCCAACAATATCGTTATCAAATTCCTCATCAGGAAGCATATTGAAATTGATACCGGAACGCTTAATAAGTTTTCCGAGTTCACGTGTTGTGAGAACCGCATCTACATCCTTGATTCCGTCATGTTGTAACTGTTCTCTTTCTTTTTCATACTTCTTAGCCGTACATGGCATAATGGAAACAACGAACATATCTTTCGGATCAATACCGTTCTTTTCACAATAATATGACTTTAATATTGCACCAAACATTTCATGAGGTGATTTACACGATGAAAGGTGCGGTAAAAGTTCACCGTAATTAATCTCAGCATAATTAATCCATCCCGGCGAGCACGAAGTAATCATTGGAAGCACACCGTTGTTTTTTATACGGCCAAGAAGTTCTGTTGCTTCCTCCATGATTGTAAGGTCTGCAGCATAGTTTGTATCGTAAACCCGGTTGAACCCAAGTCTTCTTAACGCCGCAACCATTTTTCCGGTAACCGGAGTACCGATTTTCATGCCAAACTCTTCTCCAAGTGCAGCTCTGACTGCAGGAGCGGTCTGAACAACAACGAATTTGCCTTCACGAAATGCCTGATCAACTTTAGCAATTTCTGATTTTTCCATCAAAGCTCCCGTAGGACAGACACTTGTACACTGACCGCACATAATACATGGGGAATCAGCAAATGATCTGTTTTCAGCAGGTCCTACAATTGTATTAAATCCACGTTTTTCAAAACCAAGCACGGATAAACCGTGTGCATTTTTACAACGTTCAATACAACGACCACAAAGAATACACTTTGATGTATCACGGATAATTGCAGGTGTAACCTCATCCACTGTTACAGGTGTCTTAACACCTTCAAACATTCCTTCTCGTGCACCGGTAACTTTGGCCGCATACAACAGTTCACAATATTCATTTTTTTCACACTGCTGACACTGCACAGAGTGATTTGATAAAAGCAATTCAACTGACGCACGTCTTGCGGCAACCGCCTTTTGTGAGGAAATAACAATTTCCATTCCTTCACTTACAGGATATACGCAAGATGCTACAAGCCCTCTGGCTCCCTTTACTTCAACAAGGCACACTCTACATGAGCCCTGTGAACACTCGCCATGATTATATGCACACAATGACGGAATATTATATCCGCAAAGCTTTGCTGCTTCTAATATAGTAAGGCCTTCCTCTACCTGGTAAGAGATGCCTTCAATTTTAATATTTATCTTAGCCATTTCGGGTACCTCCTATTCCTTTGAAATTGCCTTAAACTTACAAGAAGACATACACATACCGCACTTAATACACTTTTGCGGATCAATAACAAACGCTTCTTTTCCAACTACGCCGGTAATAGCTCCAACAGGACACTGTTTTGCGCAAAGACTGCATTTCTTACAAATATCAGGATTAATCTTATATTGCATAAGATTTTTACAAACCTTTGCAGGGCACTTTTTATCCACGATGTGTGCGATATATTCGTCTTTAAAGTGGGTAAGTGTTGATATAACCGGGTTTGCAGCCGTCTGCCCCAAAGCGCAAAGAGAACCGTCTTTAATTGTTTTACTGATTTCTTCAAGCTGTGTAAGGTCATCCATTGTTGCTTTTCCATCCGTAATCTTTGTAAGAATTTCAAGCATTCTTCTTGTACCTATACGACATGGTGAACACTTTCCGCATGATTCATCGCAGATAAATTCCATATAGAACTTCGCCACATCAACCATACAGTTGTCTTCATCCATAACGATCGCGCCGCCTGAGCCCATCATCGAGCCCCTTGCAACAAGATTATCAAAATCAATTTCCGCATCAAGATCTTCTTCTGTCAAACAGCCGCCGGAAGGACCACCTGTCTGAATAGCTTTAAATTTTTTACCGTTAGGGATACCACCGCCAATATCATAAATGAGTTCTTTTAGCGTGGTTCCCATTGGAACTTCAACAAGTCCAACGTTATTTACCTTTCCACCAAGAGCAAACACCTTGGTACCCTTTGATTTTTCCGTACCACACTTTGCAAATTCTTCTGCACCCTCCCTTAAAATGAAAGGTACACAGGCAAGGGTTTCCACGTTATTAACAATTGTAGGTCTGTCCCACAAGCCCTTTACTGCAGGAAATGGAGGACGAGGGCGAGGCATACCTCTTTGACCCTGAATAGAGTTAAGAAGAGCAGTCTCTTCACCACAGACAAAAGCACCTGCTCCAAGTCTTATATGAACACGGAAAGAAAAATCTGTTCCGAGAATATTATCGCCCAAAAGTCCTGCTTCTTCCGCCTGTTTAATGGCAATTTTTAAACGATTTACGGCGATTGGGTATTCTGCTCGAACGTAGAAATATCCGTTTTGAGCACCAATTGCATATCCGGCAATTACCATTCCTTCAATAACACCAAGAGGGTTTCCTTCAAGAATTGAACGATCCATAAACGCACCCGGATCACCTTCATCACCGTTACATACAACATATTTGTCACCGTCACCGTTCATGGCAAACATCCACTTTCTACCGGTCGGGAAGCCTGCACCGCCACGGCCGCGTAATCCTGAGTTAAGGACTTCGTTTACCACTTCTTCGCGCGTCATTTTAAGCGCTCTGGCTAAGCCTTTGAACGCTCCTGCACCAAGTGCCTCATGAATATCTTCAGGATTAATCTGCCCACATGCATGAAGAGCGATTCTTCTCTGCTTTTTGTAGAAGTTAATATCTTCCTGCTTTGTAACCTTTTCACCTGTTTTAGGATCAACGTAAAGAAGGCGTGAAACAACCTCTTTACCAACAATATCTGTCTCAACTATTTCACTGACGTCTTCTATTTTCACAAGACGATACAACGTGTCTTCAGGATAAATTTTAACAAACGGTCCCTGGGAACAGAAGCCGAAACAGCCAACCTGATTAACGCTGACTTCATTTTCCAGACCTTTTTCTTCTAACTGTTTCTTAAACTCTTCCATTATTTCAGTAGAATGAGAAGAAATACAGCCTGTACCTCCACAAAGTACAATTGCTCTTTTACCTTCAAATCCCGCAAGTTTATCAGAAAGACACTTAATACATGATGCGCTTGCGTTTTCCAATTCTTCAAATGTTCTTATTTTTTCCATTTATACTGCCCCCTCCCTGTAACTTTCAATGATACCGGGAACATCCGAAACACTGAGTTTTGGATAAACTTTACCGTTAATTGAAACGGCAGGGGCTATACCACATGCGCCTATGCAAC
The DNA here is from genome assembly GCA_905236025.1 of uncultured Lachnospiraceae bacterium. Lineage (GTDB taxonomy): Bacteria > Bacillota > Clostridia > Lachnospirales > Lachnospiraceae > CAJOOB01. The sequence continues at coordinate 9,506 of CAJOOB010000076.1, read as the reverse complement.
GAAGGGCATCAAGAGTAAAGAGACCATCCTCTGTGGTCTCTCCCGGTTTTACACCTAAGAGCTCGGAAAATTTGTCAATTACCTGCTGTGCACCTTTAACATAACAGGCAGTTCCAAGACAACATCCGATGACGTATTTTCCTTTTGGATTAAGGGAAAAGAAAGAATAAAATGTTACAACACCATAAATCTCCGCAACTGAAATTCCCGTTTTTTGCGAAACAAGTTCCTGAACTTCAAGCGGAATATACCCATACTCTTTCTGAATATCAGAAAGAATCATCATTAGCGGTGTAGGTTCATCAAGATAACGATCACAGATTTCCGTAATCTGAACCACAGCCGCTTCACTCAAATGGAGCATACTGACCTCCTCAATCGGTTTTTGCTGTTTATTTTTTGATGACAAATAATATAAACTTACTATGTGTGGACTGCACATCATCTTTTTTTATCATCTAAAGTGATTATACCAAATTTCTTATTATTTTATCAACAAAATATCAATAATTGATTGACATTTCTTTTATAAGTATGTATATTTGTAAAAGTTGTATCAAACGAGACACAAAACACTATGAATGATTTGTTAAGAAATAATAAAAAACGAGTTACAGATATACTTACAGGTATTCCCCTGTTTTCTCATCTGTCAAAAGAAGAAATTAATACTACCCTTGAAAAGGCCGAACTCAATGAATATGCAAAAGGAATGGCTGTTGACCTAAATAACAATCGCCTGTATATCATTATAAAAGGAGTTTTGCTGGTAAATTTCAACAATATAACTGTCAGGACCTTAAAAAAAGGGGATATAACCGGTGTATCCGGCTTATTTACAAATGAAAATCCAAAAGCCGGCTCTGCTTCTGTTTTAAGCGTATCAAAACAAGCCAGGATTTTGGCCATCGGCAAAATGCAGATACATAAACTGCTCCTCGAAAATCCGAAATTCAATATGGAATATATTGTCTTTCTAACAGACAGAATACGTTTTCTAAACAGTGAGATGTTATATTATACAACACAGAACGCAAAAAAAAGACTTATCAGTTATTTGATAAAGAATTCAAAGGGCGACAACACTTTTATTCCCATCAACATGAGCAAACTTGCATCTTTACTCAATATGGGACGCGCCACTTTGTATCGGCTTATGGCAGAACTTGAAGAAAATGATGTTATAAAAAGAGAGAATCGGGGACTTACGATTATTTCGGAAAATAAGCTGGTTTGTCTGCTAAATGGTTAATAATTAATAAAATATATATTTCATCAAGAAAGGGAAAATTATGAAAAAAATAGTGACAATTACATTAAGCATTTTAATGGCTGTATCACTTGTTGCATGTACCAAAAGCGAAAATTCATCAACAGAAACAACAACAACAACAACAACAACTTCATCAACCGAAGAAACGGTTATTGATGTGTACACGCTTATGGGGCCAACGGGAATTGGTATGTCAAAACTCATTAACGACAACACTGAAGGCACATCAGAGCTTAAGTACAACTTTACCATCGCCTCTGCACCGGATCAGATTACATCCCAGGTTATCCAGGGCGATTATGATATTGCCGCAGTGCCTGTAAATCTTGCATCTGTTTTATACAATAAAACCGAAGGAGATTTATACGTCGCAGCTGTAAACACTTTGGGGGTTTTATATATACTTGAAGACGGAAATACAATAAACAGTATTTCAGATCTTGCCGGCACAACACTTTACGCAACCGGTCAGGGTTCCACCCCTGAGTATATTCTCAGATATGTTCTTGAAAAAAACGGAATTGATCCTGACAGCGACCTCACAATTGAATATCTTTCAGAACATTCGGAACTTGCTACATTAATGACATCCGGGGATGTTGCATTGGGCATGTTGCCTGAACCTAATGTTACCGCAGCCCTTCTTGGTAATTCAAATCTCAGAATTTCTTTAGATCTTACAGAAGAATGGAAAAAGGTTTCTGATACGGATCTGGTACAGGGATGCATTATTATAAACAAATCATTTGCTGATGCTAACCCGGATCTGGTAAAGACATTCCTTGAAGAATATGAAGCATCTGTTGATTACGTTGTAAATAACGTTGATGAAGCTGCTGCAATGTGTGAAACCGCCGGAATAATTCCAAAGGCAGCCGTTGCAAAAAAGGCGATTCCAAATTGTAACCTCGTAATGATTACCGGTTCTGAAATGAAAGAAATGGTAAGTGCAATGCTTGAAGTATTATACTCGGCAAATTCATCATCAGTTGGCGGAGTTTTACCTGACGAGTCATTCTATCTTATATATGAATAAAAGTATTTAAACCATGAAAAAAATCCCGTTTATTGTAAGAAAACTGATCGTTTTATCATTCTGGATTACAGTATGGCAGCTTATTGCCATAAAAGTAGGAAAAGAAGTTCTGGTTCCCACACCGGTACATGTCATTTTAAAACTTAAGGAATTATCTGATGACAGTGCTTTTTATCTGAGTATACTTTATTCCGTAAGAAGGATACTTACAGGATTTTTATGTGCCGTTTTATTCGGAACGCTTTTGGGAATGATATGTGCATTTTCCGATACGGTTAACGAATTTGTATCGCCGGTAATGTCAGTTATAAGAGCAACTCCCGTTGCTTCTTTTATAATCCTTGCGCTGGTATGGATAACAAGAGAAAATATACCGGCATTCATATCATTCCTGATGGTTAGCCCCATAATCTTCGGAAACGTAAAAACAGGGATACAGACAGTTGATAAAAAATTGCTTGAAATGGCCATTTTTTTCAAAGCCGGACGTTTTAAGACCATTACAAAGGTATACCTGCCACATGTAACAAGTTACCTTTTCAGCGCCGTAAAAACATCACTGGGAATTGCATGGAAAGCCGGCGTTGCGGCTGAAGTTTTGTGTTTTCCAAAATATTCGATCGGAAGAAATATTTATAACTCCAAGATATATCTGGAAACAGATTCGCTTTTTGCCTGGACGCTTGTCATTATAGTGATAAGCATCATCATTGAAGGTATTGTAACATTACTGATGGATATATACGTAAAAAGGCACGATATAAAACATGTTAAAGCTTAAATCAATAACTAAAGATTATGATAAAAAAAGAGTCCTTGATGATTTTTCCCATACATTTAACGACTATGGGATATATGCTGTGATCGGAGAATCAGGAAAAGGCAAAACAACTCTTCTGAATATTATCGCAGGATTAGATAAGGATTTTACCGGAGAGATTGAAAAGGAAAACAGAAAATTTTCCATGGTCTTTCAGGAAGATAGACTTTTACCGGGATTAAATGTAATAAAAAACGTGATGTTTGTTAACGGAGATAAGGAAAAAGCCTTAAATGCTCTTGAGATCGTGGGACTTAAAGGCGAAGAAAATTCACGTCTTTCATCTCTGTCCGGAGGAATGTTAAGAAGAGTTTCCATTGCACGCGCCCTCTGTGCGGATTATGACGTCTTACTTATGGACGAACCTTTCTCATCTATTGATAAAGAAAGGAAAACATCCATCATGGATGTTATAAAAATAATATCAAAAGATCATTTGGTGATATTTGTCACCCATGACATTTCAGAAGCTGAATATCTTAAAGCGACCGTTATCAGATTATAACGGTCGCTTTATTACAATATTATCCCTCCTCCGATAACACAATCATCCTCATCGTAAAACACAGCGGACTGGCCGGGAGCGGCAGCTCTTACGGGTGATTCAAAAACAATCCTTGCATTGCCGCTATCTTCAATGTGTACCGTTGCCTTTTGACCGGGATGATGATATCTTACTTTAACGTTGCAGGTTATCTCTTCTCCTGTTTTAAGATCCGGTATACCAAGATAATTAAGGTCTTTACAAAATATCTCTTTTTTATATATGGATTTTTCTCCTGCAATAACTATTTCGTTTTCCTCTGCCCGTATTTCTTTAACAAAAACCGGATATCCAAGTGCCAGGTTAAGCCCCTTTCTTTGCCCCACCGTATAATAAATGATTCCTTTGTGTTTACCGAGAATTTTACCGTCTTCATCCACAAAATTTCCTTCGCCCGGAATAGGTGTTTTAGAATTATCTTTAATATAATCCGCATAATTTCCGTCAGACACAAAACATATTTCTTGCGAATCCGCTTTTGCAGCAACGGGAAGCTCAGCTGTTCTGGCTATATTTCTGACCTCTTCCTTGTTTAGATTTCCAAGCGGCATTATGGTTCTTGATAATTGCTCCTGAGAAAGTCTGTATAACATATACGTCTGGTCTTTTGAAGCCTGCGACGCCATTTTGACGGTATATCGGCCATTTTCTTTTTTTACCACTGAAGCATAATGTCCCGTCACAATATATTCTGCTCCCATAACATCTGCCGTTTCAAGCATTTTATCCCATTTTATTCGTCTGTTACATATCACACACGGATTCGGTGTACGTCCGTTTAAATATTCGTCTATAAATGGTTCAGTAATATATTCTCTGAAATCCGAAACACAATTAATCACATAATACGGAATTCCAATCTTCCACGAAACTCTTCTTGCATCATCAATTTCACAACACCTGCTTTCTTTACCATCCGAAGAAATCCATGTACGCAAAGTAACTCCAATCACTTCATGTCCGGCTGCTTTTAATAAATAAGCTGAAACGGCGCTGTCAACACCACCCGACATCCCAACAATCACTTTTGACATCTTATAATTTCCTTTTCTTTCGCATAATTTACATTTTTTATTATACCATCTCAAGATTTTTTTGAACAGATTCTAAAATTTGCAATCTTCATTTATAATACGAACATTTTTTATACAACGAAAAAGACCTGTTTCCAGGCCTTTTTCGTTTGTCCATAAATATATATACGTTTCTTTTAAATATAGGAGAAATAAAAACTTATTTTTATTTTGCTGCAGCAAATCCTTTCTCAAGGTCGGCAATAATATCATCTATGTGCTCTGTTCCTATCGAAAGACGAATTGTATTCTGTTTAATACCCTGATTTTCGAGTTCTTCATCAGAAAGCTGAGAATGTGTTGTTGATGCAGGATGAATAACAAGGCTCTTTACATCCGCAACATTTGCAAGGAGGGAGAAAATCTCAAGGCCATCAATAAACTTCCACGCTTCTTCTTTGCCGCCCTTTATCTCAAAGGTAAAGATTGATCCACCGCCGTTTGGGAAATATTTCCTGTATAATTCGTGATCCGGATGATCTTCAAGCGAAGGATGATTTACCTTTTCAACCTGTGGATGATTATTCAAATACTCAATTACCTTCTTTGTATTTTCAACGTGTCTGTCCAATCTTAAAGAAAGTGTTTCAACACCCTGAAGAAGGAGGAAAGCATTAAACGGTGATATTGTTGCACCGGTATCTCTCAATAATATTGCCCTGATATATGTAACAAACGCAACAGGACCAAGTGCATCATAAAACGAGAGACCGTGATAACTTGGGTTTGGCTCAGCAAGATTTGTATACTTGCCGCTTTCTTTCCAATTAAACTTTCCGGATTCAACAATTACTCCTCCAAGGGTTGTTCCATGTCCACCAAGGAATTTTGTTGCCGAATGAACCACAATATCAGCACCATATTCAAAAGGTCTTATAAGGTAAGGCGTTCCGAACGTATTATCTACCACAACCGGAATTCCGTGCTTATGCGCAATATTTGCAATTGCTTCAATATCCGGAATATCACTGTTTGGATTTCCGAGCGTTTCAAGATAAATCGCTCTTGTATTATCCTTAATAGCCGATTCAACCTCGCTTAAATCATGTGCATCCACAAAGGTTGTTTCAATTCCATACTGGACAAGGGTATGTGCCAAAAGATTATAACTTCCTCCGTAAATTGTTTTCTGGGCTACAATATGTCCGCCATTGGCCGCTAAAGCCTGAATGGTATATGTAATGGCAGCCGCTCCGGATGCAACGGCAAGCGCAGCTGTTCCACCTTCCAAAGCTGCTATTCTTTTTTCAAGCACGTCCTGTGTTGAATTTGTAAGTCTGCCATATATATTTCCGCTATCTGCAAGACCAAACCTATCTGCCGCGTGTTTACTGTTATGGAAAACGTAAGATGTAGTCTGATAAATCGGTACTGCTCTTGAATCCGTAGCCGGATCTGCCGTTTCCTGTCCAACGTGTAACTGTAATGTTTCAAACTTGTAATTGCTCATAATCTTGATCTCCTTTTCTTAAAATCATTTTTCTTTGTTTTTGATGTTCATATACTAGCACCAATTTCCCGCTTTGAAAAATTCCGTTTTTTTATCACATATAATAATTTTTTCTTATTACCGGTTGGGTAAAAAAAAGGTATTACGGATATTTTCATCCGTAATACCTATGTATCTACTTATTAGCAGATCTTTATCTGATCTGCGAATGTAATTCCTGTAACGAAACAGGCTTTGCATTTCCTGACCTTTTCACTTCAGCAATACCTTCTGCTGCCGCAAGTGCTGCCGCAATGGTTGTGATATAACAAATCTTATTCTTGATTGCTGCTTTTCTTAAATAGCTGTCATCAACCATTCTTTCTTTACCGATTGGCGAGTTGACAATAAGCTGAATCTGGCCGTTTGTCATTAAGTCAAGTATGTTTGGTCTGCCTTCGGAAAGCTTGTTTACAACCTCACAAGGTATACCTGCTTCCTCAATAAGCTTATGTGTACCTGTTGTGGCAATAAGCTTAAATCCTGCATCATTAAGCCGCTTTGCAACTTCAACAATTTCAGGCTTATCCTGTGTATTTACAGAAAGTAAAGCTGTTCCCGAAAGAGGAAGCGGTGCCTGTGCGCCCTCTTCAGCCTTAAAGAATGCCTCACCCGTTGTCTTTGCAAGTCCCAAAACTTCACCTGTGGAACGCATTTCAGGTCCAAGTACAGGGTCAACTTCCTGGAACATATTGAATGGGAATACAGCTTCCTTTACGCCGTAGTAAGGGATTTCTCTGTCTGTAAGTGTAGGTACAGGTGAAGGTCTGCCTGTAAGCTCGCGGGTAATGATGTCGGTGGCTATTGGCACCATACTGATACCGCAAACTTTTGATACAAGCGGTACCGTACGGGATGCTCTCGGATTTGCCTCAAGCACGTAAACCTTGCCCTTTTCAATTGCATACTGCATGTTCATTAAGCCCACAACATGCATCTTTTCAGCGATTTTTCTTGTGTATTCCTTGATTGTTTTAAGGTTTTCCTCGTCAATGTGTTTTGATGGAATGATACAAGCGGAGTCACCGGAGTGAATACCTGCAAGTTCAATATGCTCCATTACGGCAGGAACATATGCGTGGTTACCGTCTGAGATTGCATCTGCCTCACATTCAAGCGCATGATTTAAGAAACGGTCAATAAGGATTGGTCGATCCGGTGTAACACCAACGGCTGCCTTCATGTACTCCGTCATCTGGCTGTCATCATATACCACTTCCATACCACGACCGCCAAGTACGTATGAAGGACGAACCATTACAGGGTAACCGATCTTTGTTGCAATTTCAATTGCTTCTTCAACGGTTGTTGCCATTCCTGATTCAGGCATTGGAATACCAAGTTCATCCATGATGTTTCTGAACTGATCTCTGTCTTCCGCAAGGTCAATAACCTCAGGAGAAGTACCAAGAATCTTAACTCCGTTAGCCTGTAATTCTGCAGCAAGGTTAAGCGGTGTCTGTCCGCCAAACTGCGCAATTACGCCAACCGGATTTTCTTTTTTATAAATCGAAAGAACATCTTCCAATGTAAGCGGCTCAAAGTAAAGCTTGTCCGATGTATCATAATCTGTTGAAACCGTTTCAGGGTTACAGTTTACAATAATTGTTTCAAAGCCAAGTTTCTTTAATGACATTGCCGCATGTACGCAACAGTAGTCAAATTCAATACCCTGACCAATACGGTTTGGACCGCCGCCAAGAATCATTACCTTCTTCTTGTCAGATTTTACCGGGTTATTATCCTTTGCATTGTATGTTGAATAGAAGTAGCTGCTGTCTTTAGTTCCGGATACATGAACTTCGTCCCAGGCCTGTTCTAAACCAAGTTCGATACGCTTGTTTCTGATTTCGTCTTCTGTGATTCCAAGAATCTGACTTAAGTACTTATCAGAGAAACCGTCTTTCTTAGCCTTAATTAAGGCTTCATCTGAAGGAAGCTTGCCCTTGTTTGCAATAAGTGCTTCTTCTTCCTGCACAAGTTCCTGCATCTGTTCAATAAAATATTTTTTTACCTTTGTGATTTCATGGATTTCATCTACAGTTGCGCCCTTACGGAGTGCTTCATACATGATGAAATGACGTTCACTTGAAGGTGTGATTAACATCTTTAAAAGTTCATCTTTTGAAAGTTCATTGAAGTTCTTTACAAAGCCAAGACCGTATCTGCCCTTTTCAAGGGAACGGATGGCTTTCTGGAAAGCTTCCTTGTAGTTCTTTCCAATACTCATAACTTCACCGACGGCACGCATCTGAGTACCAAGCTTGTCTTCAACACCCTTGAATTTTTCAAACGCCCAACGCGCAAATTTAACTACAACGTAGTCTCCGTCCGGCTTGTATTTATCCAAAGTACCGTACTTACCGCAAGGAATTTCAGATAATGAAAGACCGCTTGCAAGCTTTGCTGAAACAAGGGCAATAGGGAAACCTGTTGCCTTTGATGCAAGTGCGGATGAACGGGATGTTCTTGGGTTAATTTCAATAACGATAATTCTGTCTGAAACAGGATCATGCGCAAACTGTACGTTAGTACCGCCAATAACACCAATATGTTCAACGATTGAGTATGCCTGTTTCTGAAGTCTGTCCATTACTTCCTGTGAGATTGTAAGCATTGGAGCGGTACAGAATGAGTCACCGGTATGAACGCCCATTGGATCAACGTTTTCAATAAAACATACCGTAATCATGTTGTTGTCTTTATCTCTTACAACTTCAAGTTCAAGTTCTTCCCAGCCCATGATTGATTCTTCAACCAAAACCTGGTGTACAAGTGAAGCCTGTAAACCTCTTGCACAGACAACCTTTAATTCTTCTTTATTGTAAACAAGGCCACCGCCTGCGCCACCCATGGTGTATGCAGGTCTTAAAACTACAGGGTAATTTAATTTATCTGCGATTTCAAGCGCCTCATCAACGCTGTATGCAACCTCTGAACGTGCCATTTCAATGCCAAGCATGTTCATTGTTTTCTTAAATTCAATACGGTCTTCACCACGCTCAATTGCGTCAACCTGAACACCGATAACCTTTACGTTATACTTATCAAGTACGCCCGCTTTATATAATTCAGAGCAAAGATTAAGTCCCGACTGTCCTCCGAGGTTTGGAAGAAGTGCATCAGGTCTTTCCTTTGCAATAATCTCTTCAAGTCTTTGTACATTAAGCGGCTCAATGTATGTAACATCAGCCATTTCAGGGTCCGTCATGATTGTGGCAGGATTTGAATTAACAAGTACAATCTCGTATCCAAGCGATCTGAGCGCCTT
>CAJOOB010000075.1 GCA_905236025.1 uncultured Lachnospiraceae bacterium | reverse complement strand
GTTGCAGACTACGGAATGCAACTGAATATCAAAAACCGATACGGAATAAAAAATTTTGCCGTAAAAAATAAGGATTACGTCTTTATAAACGGAGATGATTTAGATTATCGATATGGAAACATACTTATAATAAATAAATATAACGGCGTAACAAAGATTTCAAAAAAGGGGAAAACCTTTTATGCTGTGAAGATTCATGTTAACGGAGATTATGTTGTGGGTGTATATGAAAACGAAAACGATGCTGCAATAGCATATAATAAAGCCGTGAATTATTTAGAAGAACACGGCATTTCAAAAAACTACTCCATCAACTTTATAGAGGACATGAATTCCCGCGAATATGCCGCGCGTTACAGTGAAATCAAACTTAGAAAAACATTTACAAACGCATTTAAATAAATAACATATACACAAAAAAGAAGTCTGATAAAAGACTTCTTTTTTTAACAATATAATAATTATAATTAATTTTCTTTTGAATTAATATAATTGATAAGACCTTCAGCCCTGATAATCTTTTGCATAAATTCAGGGAATGCCTGACCCTGGAAGGTCTCTCCCGTGGTTTTGTCGGTAATGATACCCGTATCAAAGTCAATATGCACTTCATCACCTGCATTAATTTTCTCAGAAGCTTCCTTACATTCAATAATAGGAAGGCCGATATTAATTGCATTTCTATAGAAGATTCTCGCAAATGTTTCTGCAATAACACAACTTACACCGGATGCTTTTATTGAAATAGGGGCATGCTCTCTTGATGAACCACAGCCAAAATTCTTTGTTGCAACAATGATATCACCTTTATTTACATTCGTTGCAAACGACGCATCAATATCTTCCATACAATGTTTTGCAAGCTCTGACGGATCGGGTGCGTTTAAATATCTTGCCGGAATAATAACATCTGTATCAACATTGTCACCATATTTAAATACTTTTCCTAATGCTTCCATTACAAAACCTCCTAAATTAAACTTCATCCGGTGAAGCTATTTTACCGGCAATAGCACTTGCAGCAGCAACGGCAGGACTTGCAAGATATACTTCAGACTTTACATGTCCCATACGTCCAACGAAGTTTCTGTTAGTTGTAGCAACAGCTTTTTCACCTTCTGCAAGGATACCCATATGTCCTCCAAGACAAGGTCCGCATGTTGGTGTACTAACGGCAGCGCCCGCTTCAATAAAAGTCTTAAGAAGTCCTTCTTCCATTGCCTCAAGATAAATTCTTTGAGTAGCAGGAATAACAATACATCTAACACCCTTCTTAACTCTCTTGCCCTTCATGATTGAAGCAGCAATTCTCAAATCATCCATACGGCCGTTTGTACATGAGCCAATAACTACCTGGTCAATATTTACTTCGCCAACTTCATCGATTGTTCTTGTGTTTTCCGGTAAATGAGGAAAAGCAACAGTCGGTTTTAACGTGCTTAAATCAATTGTATATTCTTCATCATATACGGCATCTTCATCTGCTTCGTATATTTTGTAATTCTTCTTAGAGTGAGACTTGATATATTCAATGGTAACTTCATCAACAGGGAAAATGCCGTTCTTTCCGCCTGCTTCAATTGCCATGTTAGCCATTGCAAGTCTGTCATCCATTGTAAGATAAGAAATGCCGTCGCCAACAAATTCCATTGACTTATACAAAGCACCGTCCACGCCGATAAGCCCAATAATATGAAGGATAATATCCTTACCGCTTATCCATTTTGCCGGTTTGTTTATAAGATTAAATTTAATTGCAGCAGGCACCTTAAACCATGCCTTACCGGTTGCCATGCCGGCAGCCATATCTGTTGAGCCAACGCCTGTTGAAAATGCACCAAGCGCACCGTAAGTACAAGTGTGTGAGTCAGCACCGATAACAAGATCACCGGCAACAACAAGACCTTTTTCAGGAAGTAAAGCATGTTCAATACCAACTTCGCCTGTTTCAAAGAAATTAGTTATATCTTGTTCTGTAGAGAACTTCTTGGCGCATGCGCATAGTTCTGCAGACTTAATATCCTTATTAGGTGTAAAATGGTCAAGGACAATAGCTATTTTGTCCTTATCAAACACTCCATCCACCTTCATCTTTTTCATTTCGCCGATAGCCACCGGTGAAGTAACATCATTTCCAAGTACAAGATCGAGATTAGCTTCAATCAAATCACCAGCCTTAACTTCAGAAAGTCCACAGTGCGCAGCTAAAATCTTCTGCGTCATAGTCATTCCCATGATATAAATTTCCTCCTGCTTAAATGAATAATAACAATATTAAATCGTTCGAATTATAGTAACATAAATAAAAAAACAATTCAAGATGGCAAGTTATTGAATTTTTAAGGTTTTATGCTTGCAAAAACATGCAGATTATGGTAAAAATTATATGTTGTTAAAATTTGAATATACATTCAAAGATGGAATCGTATCGAAGTGGTCATAACGGGGCTGACTCGAAATCAGTTTGCCTTCACGGGCACGAGGGTTCGAATCCCTCCGATTCCGCTAAAAAAGGTCAGGTTATCCTGACCTTTTTTCATATATTATTAATTATTGTCTTCCAATTCCAAAAAAGCATCAAAATAAAATTGATTATCATTTTCGCTTTCTTCAATTTCCCGTTTCATACGACGCTTATTTTCATACATTCTTTTATCAGCTAGAAGATAAGTTTCATGAAGGCTTTCCGTTTCATTTCTGAACGCAAAGCCTGCAGCCGCATAATAATCCCACGGATCTTCATTTACGGTATTTTTATATTCCAAAATAAGATCCAAATCGGTCAGAAGTCTTCTTATTTCCTTAACCTTATCAATTTCAAGGACAACCATAAACTCATCACCGCCAATTCTCGCAGGCGTTCCAACCTCTTCAAAAACAGACTTAAGTTCCTTTGCAAACCCGGAAATAAGTTTGTCTCCGGCGGCATGACCAAATTTATCATTAACATCCTTAAGTCCGTTAATATCAATACTTATAATGCAATAATCATTACCGGATTTTTCATATTCATTAAGTTTTTTATCCATAAAAGCCCTGTTTGGAAGTTCGGTAAGCGCATCCTCATAGGCAACTCTTTGAAGCGAATTATATTCTGCAACCTTCGAAAACGAATTAGTGATATTCACAAAATAATTGTATAACTGGCAAAACGCATAAAGCATTGGGCCGAAAATAAGGATGTTATCACAGAGTTTTTCAACATAAATTCCATTTCCAAGTAAATGATTATTATATGCATTAAGTAGAAACATCGCAAAAATCATAAACGTTCCGTACAAAAGCAAGCCCGCATATTGAATCTTAATATACTCCGTATTTTTCTTACTTCTTGTAAGTTCAATATAATTACAAACAACTGTAACAAAACAAAGCACCGGTGTAATCATAAACATATTATAGCTTTTATTAATATGTAAAACCCCGGCAAAATGAAGCAAAATAAACAAGACGATAGCCACATCACAAAAGATTTCAACTATATAATACCATTTGCCCATTACCCTGGCACTTTTTCTTGCAATAATAAAGCATACACTTACAGATAAATACAAGCATATATAATACATAACCGCTCCGTATTCACCGCTCATAAAAAGGAAATTCACGCAATAATAAGTATGAATAAGAATTCCGCTAAGAATAAGAAGAATTGACGCATATGCATGAAGTAACATTTCCTTTATTTTAAGAATAAGCACAAAAACCACGGAAATAATCATAAACAAAAGTCCAAAAACAATAAGAAACGCCCCCATAACAACCACGTTTGCATATTTATGGAAAATATCTCTTTCAAGGTCAACATAGTCTCCAAGCTTGGTATCCAAAATAATGGAAGAAAGATCATCTTCCGCAGGATATACAACAATTTTTAAAGTTTTACCCCTCCACTCTTCAGGTAAAGAAATAATATTCCTGTTATCACCAATATATTCATCATTTTCGTACTTATCAACCTCATAACTTTCAATAAGTACATCATCCAAATATACCAGATAAGCACAATATCTGCTTTTTAAAATAATTGCAGGATGATAAAGTTCTCTTGAAACATCCGGCAAAACAGTCTGCATCGTAAGAATGCTCCCCTTATTAACAGATAAATTCAAATCGGTAACTACGTCATCATTATCAGACGTACCAACATATTCATCGTTAACGTAAACCTCCCATGCATCGTCAATATCATACGTATAACAGTCTCTTAAATAAAATACATAATCGTAAACCCCTACAATCATAGCAACAAGAAGAAATACAAAAATAATAAGTTTAAGCTTTATATTCATATTACATCTCCCCCTGTTCTTTATGATGTTGTTCCTTCATGCGATACATTCTGCTGTCTGCAAGCATGTAGGTCTGTTTAACGTTTTTGTCGGCAACCTCATGATTCGAAGCAAAACCATATGAAAAACGATATTTAAAAGCGGTAAGTTTCTCATTTTCCTCTTCAGCCATTTTTTCCAATGAGTGAAGCAAAGTTTCAATCCATGCCACATCAAGCGTATAAATCATTACAATAAACTCGTCTCCGCCCATACGTCCAATAAGCTTAACTCCGTTAAATACTTCTTTTAAAAGATTTGCAAAACCGCTTATCATAAGATCACCCTGCTGATGGCCAAGATTATCATTAACCTTTTTAAGTCCGTCCAAATCGATACTGATAATGATATAATCCCTGTTATGTCTCCAAGCCCGGTCCATCAAAATATCACAACCTGCTCTGTTTGAAATACCCGTTAATAAATCTGTATATGCAAGGCCTTCAAGTTTCTTTCTTGTAGCCGCATCATTAATATTACCGGCAGCATGGAAGAAATAACTTGCAATAATCATTCCGACAAGAATAAGAGCGCCGACAATAATGGCAGGACCTTTCACATCATTATTTCCGCCCAAAAAGCTGTCATCATTGATATTCCATCTTATAAGTTCAAAAAACACGGACAAAACAAAGCAAATAATACCAAACATGGCTGTATTTGCAGGTAAATCGTCACTTAAGGAAACAATATCATCATCTTTCCTGTAAAAAGCAATAAAACTGTTAATAAATTTAACAAATATATATAACCCTTCAGCCCCAAACATAACATGGAAAATCAGGAGAGGATCGTAAACGCATATAACCCCTGTAATTGATAAAATAAAAATCAAAAAAACAAATAATACTTCAATTACCGCAAGCACATATTCAAATTTAACTTTCGAAATAAACTTGTTTGCAAGCATTGAAAAATGTAAAAGTACAGGCATTATATAAAGAGCCATATATTCAATATACGTAATCACCTCAGGTATTGGTATAAAGAATATAAGCAAGTCGTTATACGCAAGATAATAAAAGCCCAAATCAAAGAATATAAGGGAATAAACAATGGTTTCAAACCTAAGTCTTTTATTTTCGGAAATAAAAGGCTGAATAAAAACAAGTAAAATACCAAATATAATTAAGAAACATGAAATTAAGATAGCAAACGTTCTTCTTTGAATGTAAAATCTTACAACATCATTCATATCTCCGTAGTTAAATGTTTTAGTGTTAAAAGTTGTCCTTCTTTTAAGAGATGTGATTTTTATACAGACCTCATTCCCAATCATATCTTTGGTAATTGGAATATAATTAAGATTCTTACCAATAAAACCGCCTTCTTCTTCCTGTAACTCACCGAAAGAATAAATCAGTTCATCTTCATAATAAACTTCTACCTTAACACAATAAGACACAAACATAAGAGTCGGTGAAACCGGCTCTTCTGCGATGTACGGAATTGCACAATATAAAGTTTGTGTTTCGCCTTCATACACGGTATACGTGTTATATGAACTGTTTGAATATTCGGATAGAATTTCTCCGTCATAATCAGAACGTTCTTCGCTTACCATTTCGCTTAACGATACTACAGAACCACTGTAATTATAGGAAAAAAATGATGCAAAATGATAAACTAACGCCATACCTAATGTAATAACCAAAGAGAGGCATAAATATATATGAAAGCTTTTTCTTTTATAATTCATAACTTACCCACAAAACCCAACTAATATATCCACTAAGTCTAAACAAATAGTATTATACATTAAACATAAAAAAAAAGATACAAAAAAATAAGACAGTGTTTTAACACACTGTCTTATCTCTATTTTTAAGCAAGTACATAATTTCTTCCGGCCTTTTGGGAAAGAACCTCATGTAATTTTTCATTAGGAGTGATCAAAACCGCAGCCATCTGCGCTCCAAACATAACAACCAGAAGATAATCACCCTCACCTTCACCTGATGTGAAATCAAATTTCTTTCGTTCATCATTAGAAAGAAGGTATCTGTCAGCTTTTTCACTTCCAACCTTAGTATAGCAGTCAATTTTTTCAAGATTAAAGTGAGCCGCCTCTTTTCTTGAATTCATTCCAAGAATCTTATCTACAATCAGGATATCACCTTCAACCCTGTACTCAAATTCAACCTCAGTTAATTTCCAAAGCTTAATCGCAAAGAAAACAACGAAGAAAATAACAACAAGGTCGTAAATCCATAAATTATATTTGGCTAAAAACATATGGCATACCACAACAATAAGTATTGAACAGATAAATATCAAACCGCGATATAAAATTGCGATATTATCCGTTTTTCTTTTTATTAGGCATTCGCAAGTTCCAAATTCACCCATATTACATCATACCGCCCATTCCCTGTGGACCTGCAGGCATTGCAGAAGCAGGCTCTTTAATGTTTGCAACAACAGATTCAGTCGTAAGAATTGTAGAAGCAACAGAAGTTGCATTCTGGATCGCGCTTCTTGTAACCTTGGCAGGATCAAGGATACCGGCCTTAACCATATCTACATATTCTTCATTATATGCATCAAAACCAATACCTTCTTCTGACTCTTTAACCTTATTTACAATTACGGCGCCCTCTAAGCCGGCGTTTGAAGCAATGCAGAAAAGAGGAGCTTCCAAAGCTTTAAGGATAATAGATGCACCTGTCTTTTCATCTCCTTCAAGAGAGTTTGCAAGTTCTGCAACTTTCTTCGAAGCATGAATATATGCAGATCCACCGCCTGAAACAATACCTTCTTCAACAGCTGCACGTGTTGCATTAAGAGCGTCTTCCATACGAAGCTTCTTTTCTTTCATTTCAATTTCAGTAGCAGCACCAACTCTGATTACTGCAACACCACCTGCAAGTTTAGCAAGTCTTTCCTGAAGTTTTTCTTTGTCAAAATCAGAAGTAGTTGCTTCAATCTGTCCCTTAATCTGAGCGATTCTTGCAGCAATATCATCCTTATTTCCTTCACCGTCAACAATAACAGTGTTTTCTTTCTTAACCTTAACAGACTTGGCACGACCAAGCTGCTCGATAGTTGTATCCTTAAGTTCAAGGCCGAGTTCTTCTGAAATAACCGTACCACCTGTAAGAATTGCAATATCCTTAAGCATTTCTTTTCTTCTGTCGCCGTAACCCGGAGCCTTAACAGCCACAACAGAGAAAGTACCACGCAACTTGTTTACGATAAGAGTTGTAAGAGCTTCACCTTCAACATCTTCAGCAATTATAAGGAGCTTAGAACCACTCTGTACAATCTGCTCAAGCAAAGGAAGTATTTCCTGAATGTTTGAAATCTTCTTGTCTGTAATAAGAATATATGGATTTTCCAGATCAGCTTCCATCTTATCCATATCGGTTGCCATATATGCTGAGATATAACCTCTGTCAAACTGCATACCTTCTACAAGGTCAAGTTCAGTCTGCATTGTCTTTGATTCCTCAATAGTAATAACACCGTCATTTGAAACTTTTTCCATTGCATCTGCAAGTAACTTGCCCACTTCTTCATCACCTGCTGAAATGGCAGCAACCTTGGCTATCTGGTCTTTTCCGTTAACCTTTCCTGACATTGCTTTAATAGCTTCAACTGCAGTGTTTGTTGCCTTCTGCATACCTTTACGTAAAACAATTGGGTTTGCACCTGCTTCGAGGTTCTTCATACCTTCTGTGATCATTGCCTGAGCCAAAACGGTAGCTGTTGTTGTACCGTCACCTGCTGCATCATTAGTCTTTGTAGCAACTTCTTTAACCAGCTGAGCGCCCATGTTTTCAAATTCATCTTCAAGTTCGATTTCTTTAGCGATTGTAACACCGTCATTAGTAATAAGAGGAGAACCGTAAGACTTATCAAGAACTACGTTTCTACCCTTTGGTCCGATTGTAACCTTAACTGTATCAGCTAATTTATTAACGCCTCTTTCCAATGCTTTTCTTGCATCAGCGCCGTACTTAATTTCTTTTGCCATTTTTATTCCTCTTTTCCGTCTCTTTATTTAATAACTGCAAGAATATCTTCTTCATCAACGATTAAATATTCTTCATCATCAAGCTTAACTTCTGTACCTGAGTATTTCTTATAAAATACCTTGTCACCTACTTTAATATCTGCCTCAACAGAACCGACTGCAACTATTTCAGCTTCCTGTGGTTTCTCCTTTGCATTACCTGTAAGAACAATACCCGACTTAGTAGTTTCTTCAGCTATTACCTGTTTTAACACAACTCTTTTACCAATTGGCTGTAATTTCATTATGTTTTCCTCCTGTCATATTAGTTTTATCGATAGCCAGCATTAATCTGCTTCTTTCGGTTTGTTAGCACTCCTTTAATATGAGTGCTAAATCATGTTGTTATAATAATAAAATCTTAGTTTTAATGCAACCCCCCGTATTATAAATATTCTAACAAAATCTCTTGTTTTCTCTATTTTTCTTCATTTTTCTTTCGTTTATTAATTTTTGATTATTTCATATTTTTTTCACACTTTTTTGCGTGATGCCATAAATATATATTGCTGTGCATATCCGCCGTATTCTTTAAAAGTCTTTTTTGCAAAATCGGAAATAGAGGAAATGTCCTTCTTTTCTCCGTTAAAATAAAGTTCTTCCATTCCTCTTTTTATCCAAACATCAACAGGAAATGCTTCTCTTTTTCCAAGCCCGAAAAGCAAAACACAATTTGCAACTTTGTCACCCACTCCCTTAATGGATTTAAGATTTGCTTTAAGATCATCATATGGAAGACTTTGTAAATTTAAAATGTTTTTAAATAAAACATCCTCATGAAATGTATTGTTATAAAGACCCAGATTATATAAATAATCAGATGCCGCAACAAGGTATTTATCCCTAAAGCCGGCTTTTAAATTCTTAAATTCCTCTTTTGTAATTTCTTTTAATGTCTCGGTATTTGGAAATGTATAAATCTCATTTCCCTTATATTCGGAAATATATTCACCGTAATTCTTACAAAGGTTTGCAATTACCTGCTTAATCTGAGGTATTTGTTTATTTTGGGAAATTACAAAAGAAATAAGTGTCTCAGGAAAATACTGATTCAAAAGATGAATTCCGCCATAATCAGACACTGCGGATTTTAAGAGATTTGAAGACTTTACAATTTCTTTTTTTATTCGGCCATAGGCACGGTCTAAATCAAAATAATATCTTAAAAAAA
This sequence comes from uncultured Lachnospiraceae bacterium, assembly GCA_905236025.1. Lineage (GTDB taxonomy): Bacteria > Bacillota > Clostridia > Lachnospirales > Lachnospiraceae > CAJOOB01. The sequence continues at coordinate 1,622 of CAJOOB010000075.1, read as the reverse complement.
GCTTTTCTTCGTCAGAAAGCGTTCTTTCCCTGCCATTTTTATCAAACGATGAAAGGTATAGTTTTCCTTCAAATTTCCCGTTTTTTTGATATTTTGCGACATAGAAATCAGACACCCCAAGAGGTGTTGTTGCAGCAAAGATATATTCATCTTCATCAAGTTTTGTAAATCTGAAACATTGACCGCATTCAAGAGTTTGAGAAAGATCAAAATCAGAAACTTCAAAATAAAAATCCATTATATAAGTCCAAAGTGCATTAAAGCCTTGTACACACCGTCATCTGCCAAATCATTTGTAACATAATCGCTGGCGTTTTTGCAAACTTCACAAGCATTGCCCATCGCCACTCCAACGCCCGCATATTCAATCATCGGAATATCGTTGTCGCTGTCGCCAAATGCGTACGTATCTTCTCTTCCGATATTTAAGCGTTTAAGTAAAACCTTCATTGCGCTTTGCTTAGAAAGTCCTTTGGGGATAAGTTCCAAAAGCTTACCGTGATGGTCACAAATATCATATTTATCACTGTATTTTTTCTTTAATCCCAAAATATCGGAATCCTTTGTAATAAGACCACAGGCTTTCATTGCATGTGTATTACCTTTTTCTATCGGAAACATTGAATCTTTTACTTCATAATAAAGCTTATCAAATAAATAATGATATTTTTCATCCGTAATTGAAGGGTCATAGTAAAGTTTTTCGTGCCCCTCGGGAATCGGATAAAAACCAAATTCATAAAAAGAATCAACCATCTCGTCTATTTCAGAAAGAGGTAAATCATGTTTGTATAAAACTTCATTTTCATGTTCAACCAAAGAACCGGCGCCGGAAAGAATATCTTTAAATCCAAGGTTAATAAGCGAAGGAAAAATCATGCATCTTGCCCTTCCGGTATTTATAACGGGAATATGACCGTTTGCAATCAATTCTCTGATAGCTATTTTTGTGGAAGCACAGACACCGTATTTTGCCCTGAAAATTGTTTCATCAATATCAAAAAATATAACTTTGCGATTGCTCATAAAATACCAACTTTCAAAACTTAGTTTTCTAAACAGAAACACCTTCCGAGTATGGAAGGTGTTTCTTAGGAGTAAAAATGATAAAAAAATGAAAAGATTTATACTTCAGCTGAAGCATCAGCTGTTATGTCAGTGTAATCTCTGTCATCATCCATTAAATCATCGAAATCGTCAAAATCATCAAAGTCGTCAAATTCATCCTCAGCTGACTTATCTTTTAATTTATTATAGATGATAACACCTGCAGCTACAAGCCCGCCAATTACCACTATCGCTCCGACTACCTTAAATAAATTCTTCATAATCATGCCTCCATATACATATAATTACAATCTATTTACTGATATTGTACAGCATTTTAGCAAAAAATTAAAGTGTTTTTTGCTATTTTAAAGTGTTTTTAAGGATTATTTTGTAAGGAGTTCCTTAAGTGTTCTTGCCTTATCCTTAATGCTTTCCTTAGCATCTCTTGCAACCAGCACATCAGAAAGTGCTTTAGCCGCATAATTGCGGTCTCCGGACTTAAGTGCAAGGTATGCGACAAGATAAGTAAGTGTCCACCTATCCATACCACAAATGTTTCCGCCTTCGTTTGC
>CAJOOB010000074.1 GCA_905236025.1 uncultured Lachnospiraceae bacterium | reverse complement strand
TGGCCATAAACGATATGAACAGAGTTAAGAAGATAATTAAGGAATTAAAATCACTTGGCACACATATTGCCCTTGATGACTTTGGAACGGGGTATTCCTCCCTTAATTACATAAAGCAGCTTGACTTTGACATTATAAAAGTTGACCGTTCATTCATTTCGGATATTGTAGCTGATGATTACGCACAGACCTTCGTAAAACTCATAACCGAGCTTTCGCAGAAATTGCAGGCTTCGGTGTGCGTTGAAGGCGTTGAATTAAAAGAACAGTACGAAATGTTAAAGGAAATGAACGTTGATTTAATACAGGGATTTTATTTCGGCAAACCAATGCCGATAGCTGCATTTGAAAAGAAATTTTTGGGCTTGCAAACCGAGTAATATAGGAGTAATATATTGGTGTATCAGTCTGAGTGGTACGCTTTGGATGATTGAAGGTATGAAAAAATGAAAAAAATTATTGATGTAATAAAAAAATTCTTTAAGAAATACAGTCATATATGGACTGCGTCGTATTTTTTAATCTATATGCCGTGGTTTATGACATTGGAAAAATATATTACTGCAGATTCAGAATTTTATCTTATGCATACAAGGTTAGACGATTTTATTCCGTTTTGTGAATATTTCGTTGTTCCTTATTTGCTCTGGTTTGTTTATGTTCCGCTTGTAATGGGCTTTTTATGCTATAAGTCAAAGCAGGAGTGGTACAACGCCTGTATATACCTCTTTGGCGGAATGACGATATGCCTTTTTGTATGCACGGTTTTCCCAAACGGTCAGGATTTGAGAATTCAGAATTTTGATGCCACAAAGAATATATTCACAAGACTTGTGGCAATGATATACAGCGCTGATACAAATACAAATGTATTTCCGAGTATTCACAGTTTTAATTCGGTTGCATGCTTTTTAATGCTTGCAAGAACGGAAACGCTTAGGGGAAGATTAAAGACCGTTATGTGCTATCTTGCCGGTATTTTAAGTGTATCAATCGTTCTTTCGACAATGTTCTTAAAACAGCACTCTGTGCTTGATGCAATGGCGGGTGTTACGCTTGCGGTTGTGGGATACGTTTTGGTATATAATATTGACTGGGAGACGGTTGCAGAAAACAATCGTATCAAAGCAGAGAAAAAGAAAGCTGAGTTTAAGGCAAGAAGGGGTTAGATAAAAGGCTTTTAAAGCTTTTAAAAACAAGGTTTTATAAATCTGAAAAGTTTATTAAATTTAATATAATCATCTGTCGGGAAAAATGCTATGTGATATACTTATCCTAAAGATAAGTATGTCACTTTTTTTCTCATCAGGTGGTGAGAATACGGAGGGTTTATGAAGATTATTCACTGTGCTGATTTGCACCTTGATTCAAAAATGGAGTCAAATTTCTCAAGAGAAATGAGTAAAGAGAGAAGAAATGAGATTTTCAGATCCTTTACCCGGATGGTTTCTTATGCCCGGACAAATGATGTTTCCGTGATTTTAATTGCGGGAGATTTGTTTGATACAAAGGCGGATAAACAGATTACTATCAAAAAAAGGTGCGCAGATGTCATAAGGGATGCCGCAAATATAGAATTTCTTTATCTTTGCGGAAATCACGATGAGGACAATTATTTCTTGCAGGAGGGAGTTTTGGTTCCTCCAAATCTTAAGCTTTTTAATAAAGAGTGGAAATCATATGATTACGGGAAAGTAACAATTTCCGGCATTGAGTTTGGAAATAACAATGAAAGTACATTGTATTCCCGCTTAAACCTGGATAAAAACAGGATAAATATTGTTACCATGCACGGTCAGGAAGTTGCAAATGCAGGTAAGGATAAGACAGAGGTCATCAATTTAAATTCACTTAAGAATAAAAACATTGATTACCTTGCGCTTGGTCACGTTCATTTATACAAAGATAAAGTGCTCGATGGCCGTGGTATTTACTGTTATTGCGGTTGCCCGGACGGCAGGGGCTTTGATGAATGCGGCAAAAAAGGTTTTGTTGTTCTTGAAATAGATGATGAAATTGTTAATTCTAGAGAAGTGACTTTGAAAAAAACAGGTGCTTCCGCGCTTTACGGTGATATAATGCCGGCACATGCTAAAGGTTCTGTTATATTACGCTCGCAGGAAGATGAAAATAAAGCAATAAAGAGAAGTTTTGTATCATTTTCCGAAAGAGAATTTCATGAAATATCTGTTGATATCACACAGGCAAACAGCGAGCAGGACATTAAAAGAAGTATTGAAGCAGCTGTATCAGCAATTCCTGATGCAGATATTGTAAAGATTATACTTAGCGGTGAAAAAGATTTAAGAATTGAGTATGATACGCAGGCGCTCCTTGCAGAAACCTGCTCACGCTTTTATTTTTCAAAGATTTATGATAAAGCGGAACTTAAAATAGATTATGATTCATACAGAAATGATATTTCGTTAAAGGGTGAATTTATAAGATTAATAGAGCAAAGTAACCTTTCCGGTGACGAAAAAAGTCATATTATCGAAGCGGGAATAAGGGCCTTAAACGGGAGGGAGCTTATATGAGATTAATAAGATATGATATTTCGGGATTTGGAACATTAATAAACAAATCCGGTGAATTAAATGACGGTTTAAATGATATTTATGAAGAAAACGGAGTGGGAAAAACCACGTTTATTGCTTTTCTTAAAGCCATGTTTTACGGGATGGATTCTAAAACAAAGAAAGGCATTTTAGACGAAAGAAAACATTACAGACCATGGAATAGAAATGTATCTTTTGGCGGATCTCTGGTCTTTGAGATGAACGGTAGAAGATACAGGGTTGTCAGAAACTTCGGAAAAAAAGATACAGATGATTTATTTGAAATTTATAATGATGAGACGGGCTTAATATCAAATGATTATACAAAAGATCTTGGTGAAGAGATTTTTATGGTGGATAAGGAATCCTTTACAAAGACAGCCTTCTTATCACAAAATGATGAAAATACCGGCTTTCTTTCAGATGTAATAAGTTCAAGAATAAGCGGAATGGGTGAGGAAGATGCAGATTTAAGCAAATGTGACCTTGCAATAAAAAATCTTGAAGACGGAAAAAAGAACCTTGCAGGAAATATCCGTGGTTCACAAAAAACAAAGAACAATAACCTTTTACTGCAAAAAGAAGCAGAGCTTAATCGCCTTAATGAGCTTTCCTTAAAAAAGGATCCTCTTTCTCAAAATATAATAAACGCAAAAAACTTAACGGAAGAAAAAACCGCAGAGTTAAAAACGCTTAGAGAAACAATTGCAAAAAATGAAAAGTTCAGGCTTTTACTTGAAAGAAAGAAACTTATAAATAAACAAAAGGCAGCAAAAGCAAAATATGAAGAATTAAAGGCTTCTTTTAAGGAAATTCCGACAAAAGAAAACATGAGTGAATTTAATAAAAACGCTCACGAATATGAAAACAAGCTTTTGTACATGAAGGATTACAGGCTTTCGGTGGATGAACAGGAAACGTATCATGACAATAACCAAAAGTTTGAGGATTCTTCAAAAGATGTTGTAAGAGATCTTGAACTGCTTGAATCAAATGAAAAGGCATACAGAAAAGCAAGTGATAATCTGGTTAAATATGCTTCGTTAAAAGAAAAGAAGGAAAGACTTAATAACTTAAATAACATTTACGCCGACAAAGAAACGGCATGTCGGGAAATTGAAGACGCAAAGATAAGTCTTAACCGTATTAAAGAGTTAGAAGCAGAAAGTGCCTTGCTTGAAAAGGACATGTTTACAAATGACATAAACATGATTACGCCTGAGGTTAATAACATAAAATTCGCATACATTCTTGACGGTATTTGTGTATTTTTGGTTATTATAGGATCTTTACTTTTGTTTATGAGATATAAAAACGGTGCTGATATGACATCCGCACTGCTTCCACTGCCTTTAATATCATATGTTGCGGCTATCGTCCTCTTTATTGCTTCTTTACTCATGAAAAAGAGGTATAAGGATGCACAAAAAGAGCTTAACGAAAAAAAGGAAGAGTTAAAGAAAAAAGAACTTAAGATTGAGGAAAATACCGAGTTAAAGGACGCTTTGGACAGGAATATCATAACAATTTTATCAAAGTACGGTAAAAACGGGGATGGCAAAGAAAGACTTTTGTATGAAGCGCTTGCGGATATTGATAAAATAAGTGATTTACAAAATGAGATTTCAAAAGAAGAAGAAAGCTATTTAAAAGCTCAAACCGAGATTCAAAATATTACTGAAGAAAGTAAGCAAATCTTAACGGAATACCGGATTTTTTCGGATGATATTTCTGAGGGAACAAGGAAATTGGAAAAATTATATGCATCGTATAAGCAGGCAAAAGATAAATATGAAAAATACGAGAGTTTATCGGGAGAAATCTCTGAGTTAAAAAATGCTTTGGAAGATGCCATTCTTCGTTTCTTTAACGAAAAGCAGGAATCATACATTAAAACGTATGAATATCAGGCAAGGGCATATGATGAATACATGCTTGCAAAAGCCACGTATGAAAGCGTTGATGCAGAACTTGAAAAAAGAAGAAGCGAAGAAAATGTTGATGAAGAAAAAGCGTCAGAGGTTTCAGATGATTATGAAATCCTTGATTTGGACGAATTAAGGGTTAAGGAAGAAAACCTGAATAATGATATAGGTAAGCTTAATAGTGATATAAAGTTATATGAAGATGAACTAAATGGCATATTGGCTGAACTTGATGACGAACCTGAGCTTGTTAGGGATATTGAAAAACTCAGGGAAGATAATGAGCTGCTTGATAAAAAGGCGGAAATTTATGAACAGGCCAAAAATTATCTGGATCAGGCAAGAACGAACATCCAAACCCGGTATATTGATGATGTTTCACACAGATACCGGCATTATTACGAACCGCTTATTCAAAACAGCGCCGTAAGAAACGAAACGTCTGTCAATACCAGTCTTGAAATAAATGTAAGTGAAGGAGCCGTTAATGAAAAAATGGATTCTTTAAGCAGAGGGAAACAGGATCTGGTTAAGTTTTCGCTTAGAATGGCACTAATTGATTCGGTTTATCGCGACTGTGAAAAACCGTTTGTGGTTTTGGACGATCCTTTTGTTAATTTTGACGATAATACGTTAGAAGCGGCGAAAAACGAAATACGGAGCATATCAGAAGATTATCAGGTTTTGTATTTTACCTGTCATAGCTCAAGACAAATTAACAATTAAATGTAACGGAGGTATTATGAAGAAGATTTTGAAGAAGGCGCTAGCACTTATGCTTGCGGCACTCATGCTTGCATCAACCATTACGGGATGCGGCAGTGAGTCAGAGAGTACGGATACGACAACCACCGGGATTACGGCGGTTGATACAACAATCGAACTGCTTACGGACGGAAACCCGATTACGGGTTTTGACGAAAACGGAGACCTTATGTATAACGGCGATCCGGCAGCACTTGTGGACGGAGACACGGTATATATTTACTGCGGTCACGATGCTTCAACAAACAATAATTACAACATTCCCGAGTGGGTTTGCTATTCAACAATGGATATGGAAAACTTCACATACGAAGGTGTTATGATTACATGTTCTGAAGTAAGCTTTTTAAACAGTGATTCATCATGGGCAGCACAGACAACAAAGCATTATGATGAAGAATCGGGTACATATAAGTATTACATGTACATTTGCGGATGGAATAACACCTCAAGTTACACAGATGTTGGTGTTGTTGTTGCAGACAGTCCAACCGGCCCGTTTTATGAAATTGAGACATCTTTACTTATTGACGGCATGTTTACAACTGATTCGGCAAGTTCGTGGTCTGATATTGATCCCACTGTTTGGTATGAAACAGATGAAGACGGAGTTGAACACCGTTATCTTATGTGGGGGAATTCCAATTTGTATATCTGTGAATTAAACGAAGATATGGTATCCGTAAAGGATCTGGATGGTGACGGAAACATCACATACGGTACAGATGTAGTATCGCTTAATACACCGGTGTCATATACTGAAGCACCATGGATTTACAGAAGACAGGATGAAGACGGAAATTATTATGGCGATTATTACCTCTTTTATGCATATGGCTGGAGAGAACAAATGGCATACGTAACAACATCAGATCTTTTTAGCGGCGATTGGTCAGAACCGACGATTTTGATGGGGCCAACCGCAACATCAAATACCAACCACATGTCGGTAATTGATTTTAAAGGCACAACATATTTTATTTATCATAACGGCTCGTTATCAAACGGAAGCGGCTACAGGCGGGTAATTTGCGTAACAACTCTTACGTTTGACGAAGACGGAAATATTGAACCGATCGAAGAAACGGCAGCAGGCCTTACAAACAGGGTTGCGGTTTTGAAGGACTCTTCGGGTAACATACTTTACCATACACACTTTACAAATACCACAAGTGACGGAGATTACCCGATTGAAGGCGTTTATATAGGCGTGGATCTTGAAAATGTTACGGATGAAGACGGTTACTGGATGATCAGAGAACAAAACGGTGAATATGACGAAGAAGGAGCATTTTATGTTTCCATTGAAAGTTACAACAAACCGGGTTGTTTCTGGACAGGACCAAAGCTTGCGGTCCAGCTTACTCATGATTACAGCGGTTATTTTGGAAACGCTCAGACATACAGAGTGGTTGAAGCATTAAACGGCTCCGGCGGAATATCATTTGAATCCGCTCAGTCACCGGGCAAGTATGTAACGCTTTCAAGCGCAGGAACACTCCTTCTTACAGACGGTTCGGATGCGGATGCATGCTCATTTACAATTGAATATATTAATTTAGAAGACTAAATCTATGCATATAATGCGGCCTCTATATAAAAAGACATTTTGCCTTTCAATTGGAGGTCGCTTTTTTTAAAATTTAATTATATAATAATGTTGCATACGTAAGAAAGGATTGACAGAATGGAACAGTTTAATGTAAAAGGTATGTCCTGCGCCGCTTGTCAGGCCAGGGTTGAAAAAGCGGTTTCAAAAGTTGACGGAGTAACAGAGTGCT
>CAJOOB010000073.1 GCA_905236025.1 uncultured Lachnospiraceae bacterium | reverse complement strand
GCGCGGGACAGTTTATTCCGTGTGATGAACTTACTGCGGGTATGGTTGGTTATGTTACCGCAAGTATTAAGAATGTCAGGGAAACACGAGTCGGTGACACAATTACAGACGTTGCAAATCCTGCAAAAGAGCCGCTTCCGGGATATAAAAAGGTTAACTCAATGGTTTACTGCGGCTTGTATCCTGCAGACGGCGCAAAATACCCGGATTTACGGGATGCACTTGAAAAATTACAGCTTAATGATGCTTCGTTAACGTATGAGGCTGAAACTTCAATTGCTTTGGGATTTGGCTTCAGATGCGGTTTCCTTGGACTTTTACATTTGGAAATTATTCAGGAAAGACTTGAAAGAGAATTTAATCTCGACCTTGTAACGACAGCGCCGGGCGTTATTTATAAGGTTTATAAAACTAACGGTGAGGTGATTGAACTTACAAATCCGTCAAACCTTCCGGATCCTTCCGAAATTGATTATATGGAAGAACCTGTGGTTAATGCGGAAATCATGGTTACAACGGAATATATAGGTGCAATTATGGACCTTTGTCAAAACAGACGAGGCGAATATTTGGGTATGGAATATATTGAAGGCACGAGAGCGCTTTTAAAATATGTTCTTCCTCTTAACGAAATTATTTATGATTTCTTTGATGCTTTAAAATCCCGTTCAAGAGGATATGCTTCTTTTGATTATGAACTTGCGGGATATAAGCAGTCAAAGCTTGTTAAGCTTGATATACTTATCAATCACGAAGAAGTGGATGCGCTTTCATTTATTGTACATGCGGACACGGCATATGAAAGAGGCCGTAAGATGTGCGAGAAATTAAAGGATGAAATACCGAGACATTTGTTTGAAATACCGATTCAGGCGGCTATAGGCAGTAAGATTATTGCAAGAGAAACGGTTAAGGCGATGCGTAAGGACGTTCTTGCAAAGTGTTACGGCGGTGATATTACGCGTAAGAAGAAACTTCTTGAAAAGCAAAAAGAAGGTAAGAAGCGTATGCGCCAGGTTGGTAATGTTGAGATTCCGCAGGCTGCATTCATGAGTGTGCTTAAGTTAGACGAAGAGTAGTTTTTAGTATATGGAAAAGAATAAGAATATTAAACTTTATTTACATATTCCGTTTTGTGTTAAAAAGTGCGCTTATTGCGATTTTTTGTCTTTTCCGTGCATGAAAAAAGAAGATATTTCTTCGTATGCAGACGCTTTGGCAAAAAGAATCAGAGAAAAGGCTAAAGATTTTAAAGACAGAACGCTTGATAGTGTCTTTATTGGCGGAGGAACGCCGTCTTTACTTGATGAAGCGGATTTTCTAAAGATTTCTGATGCGGTTTTTGAGTCTTTTAATCCTTCCGGCAATTTGGAATTTACGCTTGAAGCAAATCCCGGAACGGTTAATAAAAGCAAGCTTCTTTCGTATATAAAGGGATTTGTAAACAGATTAAGCTTTGGTCTGCAAAGCACAATTAAAACTGAGCTTGAGACAATTGGCAGGATTCATACGTATGAGGATTTTTTAAAATCATACGAACTTGCAAGGGAAGTAGGAGTTGATAATATTAATATAGATCTTATGCAGGCGCTTCCATATCAGACAAGGGAAAGTCATGAAGAGTCTTTAAGAAGGGTTTTATCCTTAAAGCCTGAACATATTTCCGCTTACAGCCTTATTTTAGAGGAAAACACGCCTTTATTTGATATTGATAAATCGCTTTTGCCGAATGAAGATACGGAAAGGCTCATGTATCATGATGCGCTTGATATTCTTAGCGAATACGGGTATGAAAGATATGAAATATCCAATTATGCAAAGCCCGGATTTTATTGCATACATAATATTGGCTACTGGGAATGTGATGATTATTTGGGACTTGGCCTTGGTGCTTCGTCACTTGTTGATAATGTGAGGTTTAAGGAAACCTCGAATTTTTCAGAGTTTTTAAGTGCCCCGTGTGAAAGAGGATTTGTTGATATTACAAAACTTTCTTTGGAGGACAGGGTTGAAGAATTTATGTTTTTGGGCTTAAGAATGACTGAAGGCATATCTTTGGTAAAGTTTAAGGAAAGATTTAACCTTGATTTTTTAAATGTTTACGAAGATGTCTGTAAAAAACACACAGAAAACGGGCTTTTGGAATTTTATAACGATAATAAAAATATACGTCTTACAAAAAAAGGGCTTGACCTTGCGGATTATGTAATGACGGATTTTATGGAACCGGATATTAGTTAAAAAAGGATGGGTATTATGGCTATCGAAAAGATTAATGTAAGAATCAAAAAGTTGGACGAAAGAGCAATTATTCCGACATATGGAACGGAAAATGCCGCGGGTGCTGATTTATACGCACTATTGGATAATAAAACCGTGGTTAATCCCGGAGAAACGGTAAAGTTTGGTACGGGTATTGCACTTGAAATACCACAGGGTCTTGGAGGCTTTGTTTATGCCAGAAGTGGACTTTCTTGTAAAAACGGCCTTGCTCCCGCAAATAAGGTGGGTGTGGTTGATTCTGATTACAGAGGAGAAATCTTTGTTTTTTTGCATAATCACTCTGATGCGCCGGTAATTGTTGCAAACGGTGACAGAATTGCACAGCTTGTTATTGCTCCGTATTATTATGCTTCTTTTGAAGAGGTCGATTCTTTGGAAGAAACAAAAAGAAGTGACGGGGGATTTGGTTCAACAGGACGTTAGATAACACTAACTTCCTTGCGGATTTATGGTCGTAAATAGGTAACAAAAAGCCTTGATTTGTTCACATTTTGTGCATAATTTTTGAATTGACAACATAAAATCAATAATATATAATACGAAAAGGTTTTGCGTATTGGTACGCAGACGCTGCTTTATATCTTAATATTGCAGGTAAAATAATCAATCGAAAGAAATGAGGTAATAGGATGGCAACAGTAGATTTAACTAAGTATGGCATCACAGGTACAACAGAAATCATTTACAACCCTTCATATGACAAGTTATTTGAAGATGAAACAGATCCTTCATTGGAAGGTTATGACAAGGGTCAGGTTACAGAACTTGGCGCAGTTAACGTAATGACAGGTATTTACACAGGTCGTTCTCCTAAGGATAAGTTCATTGTTGAAGATGAAAACTCAAAAGATACTGTTTGGTGGACATCTGAAGAATATCCAAATGACAACCATCGTGCAAGCAAGGAAACTTGGGAAGCTTGTAAGAAGCTTGCAATCGAAGAACTTTCCAACAAGAAGCTTTATGTTGTAGATGCATTTTGTGGCGCTAACAAAGATACACGTATGGCTGTTCGTTTCATCATGGAAGTAGCTTGGCAGGCACATTTTGTAAAGAACATGTTCATTGTTCCTACAGATGAAGAGTTAGCTGCTTTTGAGCCTAATTTTGTTGTATATACAGCTTCTAAAGCAAAGGTTACAAATTATAAGGAACTCGGTCTTAATTCTGAGACTGCAGTTATATTTAACGTTACAAGCCGTGAGCAGGTTATCTTAAACACATGGTACGGCGGAGAAATGAAGAAGGGTATGTTCTCAATGCAGAACTACTTCTTACCGCTTCAGGGTATGGCTTCAATGCACTGTTCAGCAAACACAGATATGAACGGTGAGCATACAGCTATCTTCTTTGGTCTTTCAGGAACAGGTAAGACAACACTTTCAACAGACCCTAAGAGACTTCTTATCGGCGATGATGAGCACGGTTGGGATGACAACGGTGTATTTAACCTTGAAGGCGGTTGCTACGCAAAGGTTATCGGTCTTGATAAGGATTCAGAGCCTGATATCTACAATGCAATCAAGAGAAATGCTCTTCTTGAGAACGTTACTGTAGATGAAAACGGTAAGATTGACTTTAACGATAAGAGCGTTACAGAGAATACTCGTGTATCTTATCCGATTAACCATATTGAAAAAATTGCTAAGAATGTAAACAAGATCTCTTCAGGTCCTGCAGCTGAAAACGTAATCTTCCTTTCAGCAGATGCATTCGGAGTACTTCCTCCTGTATCAATTCTTACACCTGAACAGACTCAGTATTACTTCCTTTCAGGCTTTACAGCTAAGCTTGCAGGTACAGAAAGAGGTATTACAGAACCTACACCTACATTCTCAGCATGTTTCGGACAGGCATTCCTTGAATTACATCCAACAAAGTATGCTGAAGAACTTGTTAAGAAGATGCAGAAGAGCGGTGCTAAGGCTTACCTTGTAAACACAGGTTGGAACGGCACGGGCAAGAGAATCACAATTAAGGATACAAGAGGTATCATTGATGCAATCCTTAACGGGGACATTAAGAACGCTCCTACAAAGACCATTCCTTACTTCAACTTCGAAGTTCCAACAGAACTTCCTGGTGTTGATTCGGGTATTCTTGATCCTCGTGATACATATGCAAATGCATCAGAGTGGGAAGAAAAGGCAAAGGATCTTGCTGCAAGATTCAACAAGAACTTTGTTAAGTACACAGGTAATGATGCCGGTAAGGCGCTTGTTTCAGCAGGCCCACAGTTATAATTAAAACTGTACTATAATTTATAATATAAAAAGGATTTGTTGGTATCAACAAATCCTTTTTTTTGGTATAATGGTTGTGTTTTAAGATAATGTTTTATGAGGACAAAAAGTTGCGAAAAAAAGAGGACTTTAGAGAAACTGAAAACGAGATGCGTCTTAATAAATTCTTAAGTGATGCCGGTGTCTGCTCAAGAAGAGAAGCGGACAGGCTTATTGAATCCGGCGCTGTGTTAATAAACGGTGTTCCCGCACTTTTAGGTCAAAAGATTAAAAAGACCGATGTGGTCACATATAAGGGAAAGGTTATTAAAACTGAAGAGGAATTTATTTTAATTGCTCTTAATAAGCCTTTGGGGATTGAGTGTACGGCGGACCCCAAAAACAAGGATAACGTTGTTAAGTATGTGGGACTTGATAAAAGAATTTATCCAATCGGAAGGCTTGATAAAAACTCTGAAGGCCTGTTACTTCTTACTAACAACGGTGATATTGTAAATAAGATTTTAAAGGCATCAACGTATCACGAAAAAGAATACGTGGTTAAGACTGATAAAGAGATTGATGATGATTTTATCTACAAAATGTCGCACGGAGTAAATATTTTAGAGACGGTGACAAGGGAATGCAAGGTCACAAAGACCGGTAAATACACGTTTAACATTGTTCTAACGCAGGGATTAAACAGACAGATAAGAAGAATGTGTGAGGCCCTTGGATATAAGGTTAAAAGCTTAAAGAGAATACGTATAATGAACATTAAGCTGGACGGAATCAAATACGGAACGTACAGATACGTTACGGATGAAGAATTAAACGAATTAAAAAAACAGTTATTATAAACAGTCTTTATAGGTGAAAAAATGGATATTACGGAAAATAAAAAGGAACGAATAAAAGAACTTGTTACAACTTTGAATGAAGCATCAAAAGCGTATTATCAGGAAAGTAAGGAGATAATGTCAAATTACACTTATGATGCTTTGTATGATGAACTTGTGGCATTAGAAAAGGAAACCGGAATTATTCTTTCAAACAGTCCCACTGTTAAAGTCGGATACGAGATTATTTCGCAACTTCCAAAGGAAACGCATGAAAAACCAATGCTTTCTTTGGATAAAACAAAGTCTGTTGACGAGCTTGCAGCTTTTTTAAAGGATAAAGAGGGGGTTTTATCATGGAAACTTGATGGCCTTACCGTTGTTTTAACATACGAAAACGGCGCTTTAACAAAGGCTGTAACAAGAGGTAATGGCCGTGTCGGTGAAATAATCACCCCTAATGCAAAGGTTTTTAAAAACGTGCCTTTATCTGTGCCGTTTAAGGGAAAGCTTGTGATAAGAGGCGAAGCAATTATTAAATATTCCGATTTTGAAAGAATTAATAATGAGATTGAGGATGTTGAGAGTAAATATAAAAACCCAAGAAATCTCTGTTCCGGAAGTGTAAGACAGTTAAACAGCGAAGTTACCGCTAAAAGAAGCGTTAATTTCTTTGCTTTTTCTCTTGTTTTATGTGAGGGTAAGGATTTTAACGCATCTGTATGCAATCAGTTTGATTTCTTAGAAGAGTTGGGATTTGATGTGGTTGAACATTTTTCTGTTACAAAGGATACGGTTCCCAAAACGGTTGAGTATTTTGCAAATAAAATTGAAACCTATGATTTGCCGTCTGACGGGCTTGTGCTTGTTTTTAATGATTATATTTACGGTGAATCACTTGGAAGTACCGCAAAATTCCCAAGAAGCGGACTTGCTTTTAAGTGGAAGGATGAAACCGCAGAAACAAGGCTTGTTAAAATTGAATGGAGCGCTTCAAGAACAGGACTTATTAATCCTGTTGCAGTATTTGAACCTGTGGAACTTGAGGGAACAACCGTATCAAGAGCAAGCGTTCATAATGTGAGTGTTTTGGAAAGCTTAAAACTTGGATACGGTGACACGATTTCAGTATACAAGGCGAATATGATCATACCGCAGATAGCCGTAAATCTAACTCAAAGCAAAACTGTAGAAGTTCCTTCGGTATGCCCTGTATGCGGCGGAGAAACTAAAATCGTTAAAGAAAACGAGAGTAAGGTTTTATATTGCACAAATCCTTTGTGTCAGGCTAAAAATATCAAGAAGTTTGCTCATTTTGTAAGTAGAGATGCAATGAATATCGAAGGTCTTTCTGAGGAAACACTTGAAAAGTTTGTGGATAGCGGCTATGTGCACGAATATGCTGATATTTATAAGTTAGACAGATTTAAGGATGAGATTGTTACGGCAAAGGGATTTGGCGAAAAGTCATATGTTAATTACATTGCTGCAATTAATAAAAGCAGAAATGCTTCCGTTCCTGCATTTATTAATGCGCTTGGGATTGCAAATGTTGGCGTTGTGGCAGCTAAGATTATTGCAAAGTATTATGATTATGATACAGAAAAACTTGTTAATCCAAATAGGGAAGAACTTTCGCTGATTGACGGAATTGGTCCGGTTATTGCGTCTTCTTATGAGGAATACATGACGGATTTTAAAAACAGGGAAGAGATTTTAAATCTGTTAAAGGAATTAAATCTCACAAAGCCCGAAGAATCTAATGAGCTTCAAAGTCTTGCAGGGATGATTTTTGTAATTACCGGTGATGTATACAAATTTGCAAACAGAAACGAATTAAAGAAGTTCATTGAAGACAGAGGCGGAAAGGTTGTGGCTTCAGTAAGTTCAAAAACAACCTATCTTATTAACAATGATGTCAATTCTTCTTCTAACAAAAATAAAAAAGCCAAGGAACTTGGCATAAAAATAATTGATGAGGATACTTTCCTTACGCTTGTATAAAAAATCCACCATAAGATTTATTTTTAAAAGTCTTATGGTGGTTATTATTATAATATGTACGGTGTAATCTGGTATACGTAATAATCAAGCCAGTTACTGTATAATCCGTTTGCATGAGCGCGCCAGGTAAGGAGTGGGGCAGTGTTTGGATCGTCGTTTTTGTAGTAATTAACCGGAACGTCGATTGGAAGGCCCTTTTCCAAATCTCTTTTGTATTCCTTATCCAAGGTGTCTCTGTCATATTCAGGATGACCCATTACAAATATCTGACTTCCGGATTCGTTCATGATAAGGAATTGACCTGCGGTATCGGAAGTTGCAACGGTAATTAAATCCCTGCAGTTTTCAATGGCTTCGTATGATGATGCAGTATATCTTGAATGAGGAGCCAAAAATACGTCATCAAAACCGCGTACCAAAGGTATTTTTCTGTGGAGCACTTTGTGTTCAAAGATTCCAAAAAGCTTTTTATCAAGTGTAACTTTTGGAATATTGTAGTGATAATAAAGAGCTGCCTGTGCACCCCAGCATAAATGGAGAGTGGAGGTGACGTTTGTCTTTGTCCATTCCATTATTTCCTTCATTTCATCCCAATATGCAACTTCTTCAAATTCCATGTTTTCGATTGGTGCACCGGTTATTATGAAACCGTCGAATTTTTCGTTTTTAATATCCGAAAAAGTTGAATAGAATTTGTTTAAATAGTTTGCGGATGTATGTTTTGCCTGATATGTTTCCGTTGTTAAAAAGGTTAAATCCACCTGCAAAGGGGAGTTTGACAACGAACGCATTATCTGGATTTCCGTTGCTTCTTTTAATGGCATAAGATTAAGCAAAGCAATTTTAAGCGGACGAATATCCTGGCTTAAAGCTCTTGTTTCGTCCATTATGAATATATTTTCGTTTTCGATTACCGCTTTTGCGGGTAAATCGCTCATTACTTTAATTGGCACTTTATCACCTCGTATCATACACATCTTTTTATAACCAGCTTATTATATCACAAATCCCAAAGTTTCGGTAAAAAAAATCACTCCCGACAGGGCAAATGTCGGGAATGAAAAAAAGGGTGGTATAGAATGAAGAAAAGGAGATAATGTCTAATTAGCTTCCAAGTGCCAGATATCATTGTTGTACTCTTTTATTGTACGATCTGATGAAAAGAATCCGGCTCTTGCAATGTTTATTCCGCATTTTTTTGCAAATGCTTCTCTGTCTTCGTAATCTTCGTATGCTTTTTCTCTGACTTTGCAATATTCGCTAAAATCAGGGAAAGTCATGAACCAGTCTTTATTAAGCAGTTCATCATAAAGTCTCTTTAAGTTTTCTTTATTACCCAATGACATGGCTTCTTTTCCAACAAGGAAGTCGACGGCTTTTTTAAGCACAGGGTCTTTTTTGTAGTATGACTTTGAATTATAACTGCCTTTTTCGTATGCTTTAATGACCTCATCGCTTTGCATACCAAAGATGTATATGTTTTTATCGCCAACGAAATTGTGAATTTCAACGTTTGCACCATCTTCCGTTCCGATTGTCACGGCACCGTTTAACATGTATTTCATGTTTCCGGTTCCTGATGCTTCTTTTGATGCAAGTGAAATCTGTTCACTGAATTCACAGGCAGGAATCATCTTTTCGGCAAGTGTTACGTTGTAATTATCAACCATTACAACCTGTAAATATTTAGATGCAACCGGATCTGCATCAATAATCTTTGAAATAACTATGATTGCATGAATAATGTCTTTTGCAATTGTATATGCAGGAGCAGCCTTGGCTCCGAAGAACACAGTTACTTTTCTTTTTGGAATAAGTCCCTGCTTTATTTCTAAGTATCTCTTTATTACCCACAAGAGATTTAACTGCTGGCGCTTGTATTCGTGCAAACGCTTTGTCTGCATATCAAAGATGGATTCTGTATCAACGGTTATGTTTCTTGTCTTTAACAAGTAGTCCGCAAGCTGTGTTTTCTTTACTTTTTTGATTGTAAGAAGATCGTTTAACGTATCTTCCTGGTTAAGATAAACCTCAAAATCGGAAAGTTCTTCAGAGTAACGTATAAATCCCGGACCAATCTTTTTTGCTATATAGTCCGCAAGTTCAGGATTTGCCTGTAATAACCAGCGTCTGTAGGTGATTCCGTTTGTCTTGTTATTGAATTTTTCAGGGTAGAGATTATAAAAATCCTTTAATTCTGAATTTTTAAGAATCTCCGTATGAAGACTTGCAACGCCGTTTGTTGAGTATGTATAGTGAATATCAAGTCTTGCCATGTGTACCGTATCGTTTGAATCAATGATTGCAACTTTTTCGTCATTGAATTTTCTTCTTATTCTGTTATCAAGTACCTCGATAATAGGCACAAGCTGCGGTACAATTTCTTCTAAGTAAGAGAGTGGCCATTTTTCCAATGCCTCCGCAAGGATTGTATGGTTTGTGTATGCACAGCACTTACTTACAATATCAATTGCTTCTGTCATGTTAATACCGTGTTCACCAAGCTGTCTGATGAGTTCAGGTATTACCATTGTAGGGTGTGTATCGTTTATCTGAATTACCGCATAATCGAAAAGGTCATGTAAATCGCTTCCTCGGCTTAATGATTCTTCAATAATTAAGTGAGCAGCGTTGCTTACCATAAAATACTGCTGATAAATACGGAGTTTGCGGCCATCGTCATCTGAGTCATCGGGATAGAGGCAAAGTGTAAGGTTTTTGCTTATCTTTTTCTTGTTAAAACCGATTCCGTCTGCAATAAGTGTATCATCCACAGTATCAAGGTCAAAAAGATGGAGCTTGTTTGCACGTCCCTTGTAACCTGTTACATATAAGTCATACATGGTGGAGTGATATTTTTTGCCGGCCATTATTACGTCATATCCCTCGCCGGTTCTTGTAAGCCAGCCAAGTGGTGAAAGCCAGTGATCCGGGATTTCTGTCTGAAGGTTGTTTTTGAAGGTCTGTTTAAATAAACCAAAGTGGTAATTAAGGCCAATACCGTCTCCGCTTAACCCTAAGGTTGCAAGCGAATCGAGGAAACATGCCGCAAGTCGTCCAAGACCGCCGTTTCCAAGGCTTGGCTCTAATTCGAGTTCTTCAATATCTGTAATATCTTTACCGTATTCTTTTAATAAATCTCTTACGTCATCAAAGATTCCAAGATTGATCATGTTATTTGATAAGAGCTTCCCGATAAGGAATTCTGCTGAAATGTAATAAAGCTTTCTTCCATGAGGAATTTTATTTTTATTTGCTGCAAGGCCCTGTACAATATTTATAAGAGCCGCATAAATTTCTTCGTTTGTTGCATCTGCAATTGATTTTCCGAGTGTTGTTTCAAGAACTAATTTAATGTGTTCTACAGGCATATCTTTTTCCTTTCAATTATTTAATAAAGTTGTCTGTGTTTCATTACACACACATTCTATAAAAAATTTTAAAATATATCTTGCCTTATTTGAGCAAAAAGTTGTACAATACTATCGCATTTTATAAAATTTTAATTTTTAATAACTATAATATCATGTGGTTAAAAGCGCTTGAATAGCTGCGTTATTTATGTTTTTAACCTTTTTGGAGGTATGTACAAAATGAATATTTTTGAGTATCAGAGACTTCACGAAAAGATTAAACACACAACTGCGGTAATGCCTTACAACATATATTTATGTTCTATCCCCCTGGATTTCCCGGGTGTGATGATGCATTGGCATGATGAAGTGGAGTTGATTTCAATTAAGAAGGGTTGCGGACTTGTTTGTGTGGACATGGTCTGCTATAGAGTTAAAAGCGGTGATCTTATTGTGGTATTGCCCGGCAAAATTCACGAAATTACCGCAATTCCCGGTGAAAGAATGGAATATGAAAATGTAATTATTTCCCGTTCTGTATTGATTCAAAAAAATGACGATCCTGTTCTTTCGGGTGTCTTAGAGCCTTTATTTAACGGGGACAGAAAACTTAAGACTCCTCATATTACTCCGGATTCGGAATGCTATGACAGAGTGACAATGCTTATTAATGAGCTCGACAGAGTAAGCGATAAAAAGGAGATTGGCTATCAGCTTCTTGCTAAAGCATGCTTCCTCGGTATTTTCTATTCTCTTTTAAAAGACAGCGTTTCCGTAAGTGACAGGGAAAAAATCACAAACGTAAAATCGATGGAGAAAATCAAACAGGTTACCGCGTATGTTGAATATCATTACATGGACCAGATTGGAATAAAGGAAATGGCTGAGTATGTGGGATACAGTGAATCTCACTTTATGAAGTATTTTAAAAACGTAACCGGGCAGTCTTTTACCGTGTGGTTAAATGATTACAGGTTGTCGATTGCTGCAAAAATCTTAAGTACCGGAGATGAAAGCGTGTTGAATGTTGCGTTTGAGACGGGCTTTAATAGTTTGTCATATTTTAACAGGGCTTTTAAAAATAAGTATGGCATGTCGCCGGGAAAATACAGAAAATTGTATAAATCGTAAGAATATTGTAATTATTTCACGGGGAATTTGTTTCATTTAAGGCAAATATATATTGAAATCGTTTGCTTAATAAGATATACTCACTAATTAGATTTGTGCAAAACAAATCATAAAATATAAAGAAAGGTTAACCGGGCAGGTTAGGTGAAAAAATGAAGAACATAGCAGGTTTAATGGGTTTTCGTGAAGATGTTCGTGTGCTTGATGCCACGCTTAGAGACGGAGGTTTGGTTAACGACTTTTATTTTACGGACGAGTTTTGCAAAGAGTTGTATCGTACAAATATTAAGGCCGGCGTTGATTACATGGAAATTGGCTACAAGGCTGACAAAACAATGTTTGATAAGGATAAATTCGGTAAGTGGAAATTCTGCGAAGAGGAAGATATTGTCAAGGTTTTCGGTGATTTTTCAAATGAGATTAAACTTGGAATAATGGCGGATGTCGGCCGTTGCAATTACAAACAGGATATCATTAAAAAATCTGAAAGTATGCTTGATTTAATCAGAGTTGCAACGTATGTTAACACCATGCCTGCGGCAATCGACATGATTGAAGACGCAAAGAATAAAGGATATGAAACTACATGTAATATCATGGCTGTTTCAACGGCGCAGGAAGGTGATATAAAGGTTGCCCTTGATATGCTTGGACATTCACCTGTTGACTGTGTTTATATTGTGGACAGCTTTGGTTCTTTATATCCTGAACAGATTGCAAGACTTGCGGATTTGTACTGTGAGATGGGTGCAAAGTACGGTAAGAAGATTGGTATGCACGCTCACAATAATCAACAGCTTGCTTTTGCAAATACAATTGAAGCCGTTGGTGACGGCGTGGACTGGCTTGACGCTACATATGCGGGAATGGGAAGAGGAGCAGGAAACTGTTCAATGGAAAATCTTCTTGGTTTCCTCAGAAATCCAAAATACAATCTTTATCCGGTAATTAAGTTTATTGAGGAACATATGGTTAAACTTAAGGAAGAAGGTGCTACTTGGGGATATGATTTACAGTACTTAATGACGGGCATTCTTAATCAGCACCCGAGAACGGCCATTGCCTTCACAAAGGAAAACAGAAAAGATTATTCTGCATATTATAACGAGTTAACAACGCAGGACTAATGAATTGTGCATTAAAGGAGAGATTATGAAAAAGAGAATTTGCTTATTTTTCATGGCGATGATGGTCGTTTTGGCAATGCTTTGTGCATGTGGAAACAAGTCAGAGAACAAAAAGACTGACGATGAAGAAGAATCATCAACCACACACGAAGGTTCATATACTGATGATGAACTTGTTATGATGGCTGAAAGATATTTTTATCTTGCAAATCCTGATTTTGATCCGGATGTTGAGCTTATTTTTGAGATTAACAGCCGCAGTGAGGAAGATAATACGGTTACAATTCATATCTATGAGTTGTCTGATGGGACACTTGCAACATACGACTGGTACACGGTTAATATTTACACTGGCAAGGGCGAAACCTTCCTCGGTTACGAGATTGATATCACGGTTACCGAGATTGGAACCGAGACAGAAGAATAGTTTTATAAAGCAGGTACATATCACTTTGTATCTGCTTTTTAATTTTTAAAAATATTGACAATTTTTGAAGCCTTTGCTATTATCATAAAGGTTAAAAACCATATATTAAAGGCAATGAAAGTGTTTAGTAGGTGATTATATACTTACAGAGAGAGCCAGTCACCGGCTGCAAGCTGGCTTAAGTTAAGATAATCAGTGAATTTCCCACCGGAGCTTCGCATAGGAAATGATGCGACGTACAAAGCGCGTTAGTCTTAAAATTAAGTGCCCGCAAAGCGGGAAAATGGGTGGTACCGCGAATATTTCGTCCCATTATATATCGTTCATAAAATATGAGCGTTATATAATGGGATTTTTTATTATAAAAATACCCCGTATATGGGATTTAACCAATATATTGAAACGGAGAAGATTTTAGTATGAACGAGACACTTCAGAAAATCAAAGAAGAAACCGTTGCTAAGCTTAAGGCAACAGAAAACCTTGATGCCCTTAATGAACTCAGAGTTGCCATACTTGGTAAAAAAGGTGCATTAACTGAGCAGATGAAAAACATGAAAAATCTCACACCTGAAGAAAGACCTGCTTTCGGTCAGATGGTAAATGAGGTTAGAGATTCAATTGAAGCAGCTATGGAAGAAACAAAGAAGAGACTTTCAAAGGCTGCAATGGAACTTAAACTTAAGTCGGAGGTAATTGATGTTACATTGCCTGCAACAAAGACAGAAGTTGGACATAAGCATCCAAACGAACTTGCCTTAAATGAACTTGAAGAGATTTTTCTTGGAATGGGATATGAAATTGCTGAAGGTCCTGAAGTTGAATATGATTATTACAACTTTGAGGCGCTTAATATCCCTGCAAATCACCCTGCAAAGGATGAACAGGATACGTTCTACATAAATGACAATATAGTATTAAGAACTCAGACTTCTTCCGTACAGGCAAGAGTTATGGAACAGGGTAAACTCCCAATCAAAATCATTGCTCCCGGAAGAGTTTTCAGAGCCGATGAAGTAGATGCAACGCATTCACCTTCGTTCCACCAGGTTGAAGGCCTTGTGGTTGATGAAAACATTACATTTGCAGACTTAAAGGGTACTTTACTTATGTTTGCAAAGAAACTCTTTGGAGAAGATACAAAGGTTCGTTTCAGACCTCATCATTTCCCTTTTACAGAGCCGAGTGCAGAGATGGATGTTTCCTGCTTTAAATGTAAGGGGGCAGGCTGCAGATTCTGTAAGAATGAAGGCTGGATTGAAATTTTAGGTTGTGGTGAAGTTCATCCTCATGTTTTGGAAATGAGCAATATTGATCCGGAGAAATATACCGGCTTCGCGTTTGGTATCGGTCTTGAAAGAATTGCCGTATTAAAATACGAAATTGACGATATGAGACTTTTATACGAAAACGACGCACGTTTCTTAAAACAGTTCTAGTAAATATTTTGTTTAATCAGGCGTTTTAATGCGGCCTGAAGAAAGGAATTTGTATGAATACACCATTATCCTGGTTAAAAGATTATGTCCCGGATTTAGTGACGGAAGATAAAGAATTTGCAGAAAGAATGACCATGTCCGGTACAAAGGTTGAAAGCTTTGAAAGAAAAGATGCAGACCTTGAAAATATTGTTGTGGGTGAAATTGTTTCAACAGAAAAACACCCTGATTCGGACCACCTTATAATTTGTCAGGTAAACGTTGGCAAGGAAACGGTTCAGATTGTAACCGGTGCCGGAAACGTATATGCAGGCGCAAAGGTTCCTGTTGTTTTGGACGGCGGAAGAGTTGCGGGCGGACATGACGGTACCGTAACAAAAGGCGGAATCAAGATTAAGAAGGGCAAGTTAAGAGGCGTTGAATCATTCGGAATGATGTGCTCAATCGAGGAACTTGGCTCAACAAGAGACTTTTATCCTGAGGCACCAGAAAACGGAATTTATATCTTTGAAGAAGAAGTAACACCGGGTGAAGACGCAATCGCAGCACTCGGCTTAAGAGATACGGTTTTTGAATATGAAATCACTTCTAACAGGGTCGATTGCTACGCAATCCTTGGTATTGCAAGAGAAGTTGCCGCAACCTACAATGTGCCTTTTAAACCTCCTGTAGTTAAAGAAACAGGTAAAGACGGTGATGTTAACGAAATGATTAAGGTTAGCATTATGGATAAAGATCTTTGCACACGTTATACTGCAAGAGTATTAAAGGATGTAAAGATTGCCCCTTCACCAAAGTGGATGCAGAGAAGACTTTCTGCTGCAGGCATTCGCCCAATCAATAATATTGTTGATATTACAAACTTTGTTATGCTTGAATACGGTCAGCCGATGCATGCGTATGACCTTTCAACAATTAACGGAAACGAGATAATCGTAAGAAGAGCAAAAGATGGTGAAACATATGTTACACTTGATGATCAGGAAAGAACACTTGATTCGGATATTCTTATGATTTGCGATGCAAACGGTCCTGTTGGCGTTGCAGGTATTATGGGTGGTGCAAACTCAATGATTACCGATAACGTTAAGGATGTGCTTTTCGAAGCTGCAACATTTGACGGAACAAACATAAGAAAGTCTGCAAAGAGACTCGGTATGAGAACAGATGCTTCTTCAATCTTTGAAAAAGGTCTTGATCCGAATAACGCACTTGATGCAATGAACAGAGCGTGTGAGCTCGCAGAAGAACTTAATGCAGGTACTGTTGTAAAGGGCGTTGTTGACGTATATGAAAACAAGGTAGGCGAAAAGAGACTTCCTTTCCTTCCTGAAAAATATAATGCTTTACTTGGAACAAACATTTCAAAAGAGCAGATGCTTGAATACTTTAAGCCATTAGAGGTTGTGCTTGATGAAAAGACAAATGAATTAGTAATCCCGACCTTCAGACAGGACCTTAACTGTCAGGCTGATATTGCTGAAGAAGTTGCAAGATTCTTTGGATATGACAATATCCCAATGACTCTTCCTGCAACAGTTTCAGAAGGCGGTCTTCCGTTTAAGATTAAAGTTGAAAAGCTTGCGCGTGAAGTTGCTGAATTCTCAGGATTTTCACAGGCATATGCATATTCATTCGAAAGCCCTAAGGTGTTTGACAAACTTCTTCTTGATGCAGATGATAAGCTTAGAAAGACAGTTGTTATAAGTAATCCGTTAGGTGAAGATTTCTCTGTAATGAGAACGGTGAGCCTTAACGGTATTTTGAATTCACTTTCAACAAACTACAACAGAAGAAATCCAAACGTAAAGCTTTACGAAATGGGTAATGTATATCTTCCAAATGAAGACAGTACAAAGCTTCCTGAAGAAAGAATGACCATGACTCTTGGTTTCTACGGAGAAGGAGATTTCTATTCACTTAAAGGTGTTGTGGAAGAGTTCTTAACACAGGCCGGATTAAAGG
>CAJOOB010000072.1 GCA_905236025.1 uncultured Lachnospiraceae bacterium | reverse complement strand
TTGTGAATGCCGCAAAAAATGAGTTTATGGAGTATGGATTTAAGGATGCTTCAATGAGGCGAATAGCTGCAAACGCACACATGACCGCATCGGGGTTGTATAAACATTTTCTTAGTAAGGAAGATATGTTTTCCGCTCTTGTTGAGCCTGCGTATAACGCTCTTATGGAGCTTTATGATGACGCAATTTATGAAACAAAAAGGTTGATTAACAAAAATTCGGTTTCAGACTTGAAGTTATCAATGGATGAAAGTAAGCAAATCATGACCTGTATTTACGATCATTTTGATGAGTTTAAGCTTATTATCTGTAAGTCAGAAGGTACAAGGTACGAAAACTTTTTGCATGAAGTTGCAGAAATGGGTGAAAAAAACACTTTAGAGTTTATGGAATTTCTTAAAGCAAAGGGAAAAAAACTCAGCAATTACAGAGAAAAAGAATTCCACCTTCTTACATCAACGTATGTGGATGCAGTTTTTCAGACGGTAAAACACAATTTTACAAAAGAAGAGGCGTTGCACTATGCAGCAACGTTAGATGAATTTTTTTCGGTAAGCTGGAAAATTTATTTTGGATATTAAACAGACGATAAAAAATATACAAATAAGGTGAGGATCGGACAAGTTTTTTAACTTGCCCGATTTTTTTATTTTTAGATGAAAAGTGAATGTAAACAATTTTTTTAAGTTGAATTTTTACCTAATCAATAAAACAAAATGACATTGAAAAAGTGCGGTATATAAATATAATAAGCGTAATAATAAATATTAAAGAGCATAATTATAAATTTTTTTTTATAATTCCATATCAGTTTTTGAAAAATTTTGTTATAATAAAGGAAAATAGGAGTGAATTATGTCAAATATTACGGTACAGGATGTGAAAGAACGTGTTATTGCGGATAATGATGCGGTTGCAGGTGTGTTGCGCGCTGAATTGGAGGCAAAAAACGTTTTTCTTATAAACTTAATGGCTTCACCCGGAGCCGGTAAAACCACAACCCTGGTCCGTACGATAAATGCATTGAAAGACGAATATCGTATCGGAGTAATGGAAGCGGATGTGGATTCCGTGGTGGATGCGGAAACAATTGAAAAAACGGGCGCAAAGGTTATTCAGTTACATACGGGTGGAAGCTGCCACATGGATGCAGACATGACAAAACGCGGAATTGAGGCGCTTGGCACGGATAATTTGGATGTTGTATTTTTGGAAAACGTTGGAAATTTGGTGTGCCCTGCAGAATTTGACGTGGGTGCTGCAAAGAAAGTAATGATTTTATCCGTTCCCGAAGGGGATGATAAACCGCTAAAATACCCGCTTATGTTTACGGTAAGCGATTGCCTTTTGGTAAACAAGACAGATACTGCAAAGGTATTTCATTTTGAGATTGACAGGTTAAAGGAAAATATAAAACCTCTTAATCAACACATGCCGGTATTTCCGGTGTCTGCACTTACGGGTGACGGCTTTGATGAATGGATTACGTGGCTTAAAAACGAAATAAAAACCTGGCGTTTGCATAATTAGGCATACCGAAAGGAAACATAAATGGCAAAAGTAATTGAATTAAATAAAAGTATTACTGATTCTAATGATCGTGACGCACAAAAGTTACGCGAAGAATTAAAGCAAAAAGGCGTATTTTTAATAAACTTAATGAGTTCGCCGGGATCCGGAAAGACAACGCTTTTATCTTCAACCATTGAAGATTTGAAGGATAAAGTAAACATTGCCGTATTGGAAGCAGACATTGATTCTGACGTTGATGCAGTAAAGATTGAAAAACTTGGAGCAAAGTCGGTGCAGGTACATACAGACGGGATGTGCCATATGGATGCGGGCATGACAAAGCGCGGCCTTGAAGGAATGGACCTTACGGGTATTAAACTTGCATTTTTGGAAAATGTCGGAAACCTCATATGTCCGGCTGAATTTGATACGGGAGCACATAAAAACGTTATGATTTTATCCGTTCCCGAAGGAGACGACAAGCCCCTTAAATACCCGCTTATGTTTTCCATGTCGGATGTACTCTTAATTACAAAGACAGATGCAAAACCATACTTTGATTTTGACATTGAAGCATGTAAAGAACGAGTATTGAGACTCAACCCGAAAATCAAAATTTTCCCTGTTTCCGCCGAAACAAAAGAGGGAATGGATGCCTGGGAAGCCTGGCTTTTAGAAAACTTATTTTAATAAACATAAACAATAAACAGTTAATATGTGTGATTTATTAAAGTCCAGAATTATTAATCACCAAAAAAGATTACCGGATAATTATCCATAAGGAGGTACACCATGCCAGATTACGAAAAGATGGGCTTTGAAAAGCCGGCAGATTGGCCGGTCCCAACAAGGGAGCAGACTGAGGTAACATATCCAATTAAGCCTTATTTTGCAACGGAAGGTAACGAAGCAGTAAGAGAGCCGATTTTAAAACTTGGTAAGATGATTACGGATCGTGCACTTCAAAAACTCGGAGTAAAAAAGTTAACTGCAGAAGATCCTGAATATTGGGCGCTTGCAAAGATTGTAACCGACGAAGAAGCAGAAGTTGCTTTATCAATGGGCTGTCGTAAGCCAAAATTCTTTGAAGAAATTGCTGAATTAAACAAACAGCACTCAAAGGAGCATTTGCAGGAACTCCTTGATCATATGTCATGGACAGGCCTTGTTGAATGGAATAATGAAAATCTTGACGGCAAAAACCCTGAAGGTAAGAGACGCTACGTTGTACCGCGTTACGTTCCGGGTTCTGCCGAATTTACAAATATGAATCTGGATTTAATTAATGAAAATCCGGAAATGGGTCTTTTCTTCCACATGATGACCAAACTTCCTCTTGAGAAGGTTACCCACATGGTGCCGCTTGGCGGTGCCGGTATCGGTATGCACGTAATTCCGGTGGAAAAAGCCATTGAAATGGAAAATGAATCCGTTGATGTTGAGCATATTTCTTACTGGTTAAAGAAGTACAATGGCCACGTTGCTAAAAGTCCGTGCTCATGCCGTCGTTCGCGTAAGACGTACGATGAAGGCTGCGGTGATGATGAATTGGGCTGGTGTATAGCTATCGGCGATATGGCAGACTATGTTGTTGAGACCAATAAGGGCGGCGAATATATAACCGTTGACGAAGCTTTGGATATTTTTAAAAGAGCTGAGGAAAACGGCTTTGTTCACCAGATTACAAATATTGACGGTAAAGACAAGATTTTTGCAATCTGTAACTGTAACGTAAACGTTTGCTATGCGCTTCGTACGTCACAGCTCTTTAATACGCCGAACATGTCGCGTTCTGCTTATGTTGCGCGTGTTGAAAAAGAAAAGTGCGTTGCCTGCGGCAGATGTGTTGAGGTTTGTCCTGCCGGCGCGGTTAAGCTTGGCCAGAAACTTTGCTTAAAAGACGGCTCAGAACAGACATATCCAAAGCAGCTCCTTCCATCCCAGGCTAAATGGGGACCGGAACGCTGGGCAAACAATTACAGAAACGATAACCGCAAAGAGTCATATGATACGGGTACGGCACCTTGTAAGACGGCATGTCCTGCGCACGTTGCGATTCAGGGTTACTTAAAGCTTGCTTCACAGGGCCGCTATCAGGACGCTCTTGCGTTAATAAAGAAAAACAATCCTCTTCCTGCAGTCTGCGGCCATATCTGTAACCGCAGGTGTGAAGATGCCTGTACAAGAGGAAACGTGGATAATCCGATTGCAATCGATGAAGTTAAGAAATTCATTGCAATGCAGGATTTGAATGCGGAAACAAGATATATTCCAAAGAAGGTAATTCCAAGAGTTGACGGCTACTTCTCGGATGATAAGGTGGCAATTATCGGTGCGGGCCCCGCCGGACTCTCATGTGCCTTCTACCTTGCTGAAAAAGGATATACTCCTACAATCTTTGAAAAGAATGAAAAGCCTGGCGGTATGCTCGTTTATGGTATTCCTTCATACAAGCTTGAAAAAGACGTAATTGCTGCAGAAATTGAAGTAATCAAGGCAATGGGCGTAGAAATAAAGACGGGTATTGAAGTTGGAAAAGACGTAACACTTGATGACCTTCGTAAAGAGGGATACAAAGCCTTCTACATTGCAATCGGCTGCCAGGGCGGACGTAAGGTTTCCGTTCCGGGCGAGGATGCTCCTCAGGTTGTCACAGCCGTTGATTTCTTAAGAGAAGTAAATGCAAATGAAAAATATGATTTGCTGGGAGATGTTGTTGTTGTGGGTGGCGGTAACGTGGCTATCGACTGCTCAAGAGACGCAATCCGTTGCGGTGATGTTAAGGTAAGCCAGGTTTCCCTTGAAACAAGAGACATTATGCCGGCAGCAGAAGAGGAAATTTTAGAGGCTGAAGAAGACGGCGTAGTCTTTACGGGCGGATACGGTCCAAAGGAAATTCTTTTGGATGAAAACGGGAATGTAAGCGGTATTACCTTTAAAAAGTGCGTAAGCGTTAAGGATGCCGATGGCCGCTTTAATCCAAAATATGACGAAAATGATGTTATGACGATTGAGTGTAAGCACGTTATTTTGGCTGTCGGACAATCAATTGTCTGGGGCGATTTGCTTAAAGGTTCAAAGGTTACTCTCGGACGCGGTAACGGAGCGGTTGCCGATGCGTACACATATCAGACTGCAGAGCCTGATATATTTGTTGGCGGCGATGTATACACCGGACCAAAATTTGTTATTGATGCAATTGCAGCAGGTAAAGAAGCGGCAACATCAATTCACAGATTTGTACAGCCTGACTGCTCGCTTATTATTGGCAGAAACCAGAATTACTACGTTGAACTTAACAAAGATAATATTTCATTACCTGATGACTATGATCACTCAGACCGTCAGGTTCCGGGCAAGAAGTTAACCGCTGCAAAATCTTTCCGCGACGAAAAGGCGGTATTTACTGAGGAACAGGTAAAGAAAGAGACGGCAAGATGTCTTTCATGCGGTGCTTCCGTTGTTGATGAAAACCGTTGCGTGGGCTGCGGTCTTTGTACAACAAGGTGTGAATTTGACGCAATACATTTGCATCGTGAACTTCCGGATGCTTCAAATATGCGTACCGCAGAGGAAAAACTTAAATACATCTTACCAAACGGTCTTAAACAGGCAATTAAGATAAAGATGGGCGGACCGAAGGGAGATCCAAGACAGGATGCATGAGTTGGGCGTTGTGTTTCACGTGATTGACAATGTGAAAGAAGTAATGCAGGAGAATAACATTGACAGGCTTGAGTCCGTGACTTTAAGCCTTGGCAAGGTTTCTTCAGTTATTCCGTCTTATCTTTCGGACTGCTGGAAATGGGCGGTTAACAAAGATGAGATGATGAAAGGATGCGAGCTTATAATTGAACCCATTGAAGCAATCACGTTTTGTGAAGACTGTGAAAATACATATGACACAATAAAGTACGGGAAAATCTGCCCGCACTGTAAAAGCGAGCATACGTATCTTTTACAGGGCAACGAATTTATAATAAAAGAAATAACGGTACCGTCATAAAGACGGGTAGCATTATTAATTTTTAAAAGGAGGGAAATTATGATTTTCCAGATTAACAGCTTATGGCAGGTAATCGGTTGGTGTTTGGTATTTGCCGGACTGATACTTGTCAACGAAATCGGACGTCGTACAAAATCTGGTGGAATGATTGTATTTGTAATTATTCCTGCGGCGCTTACGGTTTACTTTATTTTAATTCATTTCGGCCTTTTTGGAGGCTCGGCAAACCCGACCATGGCCTACATGGACGGATGGTTCCACTACTTTAAGCTTTATGCGGCTGATATAGGTTGCGTCGGCTTTATGATGATTAAATACAAGTGGGGCATTGGAAAAGAAAAATGGTTTAAATGGTGGCCATGGTTCATTGTATCCGCAAACATCATGATTGCAAACGTATCAGATTTAGAGTCCGCACTTGCTGCATACAACATCTCCGGAAATCTTTCCGGTGCATGGTGGGCATCAAACGAAGGCGTATTTATTTACGGCGGATGGTGGAATGTGGTAAACGCTGTTGCAGGTTTGATTAACATCTTCTGTATGACAGGCTGTATCCACCTTTATTCATCAAATGACAAGAATAAGTCGGATATGTTGTGGCCTGATATGACAATCTGGTTCATTGTTGCATATGATATTTGGAACTTTGAGTATACATACTTAAATCTTCCTACACACTCATGGTATTGCGGTGTTGCTCTTCTTTTGGCTCCAACATTTGCAAACGCACTTTGGAACAAGGGCGCATGGATTCAAAACCGTGCAAATACACTTGCGATCTGGTGTATGTGGGCTCAGGTTGTGCCTCTCTTCCAGCTTAGCGGAATCTTTGCGGCAGCACTTCCTCGCGTATACGGCGGTGCAACAGCGGCAGGTCTTACAACAATGGATCTTTATGAGAAGGCAATTGAACTTTACAAAGCAGGTGAAGGAAAGACTGCAGCAGTCGGTGAAGCAATTGCCGAAATGGGAATTACGGCAGACCCATCAATGCAGAGTCTCTTTGCAATATTGGCACTGTTTGTAAATATCCTTTGTATGGCAGTAATTATTAAAAAGTCCATACAAAACAAGTGTAATCCGTATTCAAACGAAGTATTCGTGGGAACAAAGGATTATGAAGAAGCAATGGCTCGTGTTGAAGTGGCTGAGGCTTAATAACAATACAGAGGAACCGTGGTGTAAGCTGCGGTTCCTTTTAATATAAAAAATTAAAGAAAAAGAACTGTTATAATTCAAAAAATGGAGTATTTTTAACAAAAAGTGGTAAAATAAAAATTGTGGGGTTTGAAGAATGGATAATTTTAAGGAGTACACAATAGAAAAAAGGAGAAGGACAATTAATGGCAAACAGAATTTCACTTAATGCCACATCATATCATGGTGCGGGCGCAATCAAAGAAGTAGTAAACGAAATTAACGGAAACGGATTTAAGAAAGCGTTTGTAGCTTCAGATCCGGATCTTATTAAGTTTGGGGTAACGGGCAAAGTTACAGAATTATTGGATGCGGCAAAAATCCCATATGAAGTATATTCGGATATTAAACCAAATCCTACAATAGAAAATGTAAAAAATGGTGTTGAAGCGTTTAAGAAATCAGGCGCTGACTGTATCGTGGCAGTCGGTGGTGGTTCATCAATGGACACATCAAAAGCAATTGGTATTATTATTACAAACCCTGAGTTTGCAGATGTGCGTTCATTAGAGGGCGTTGCACCTACAAAGAATCCTTGTGTGCCAATAATCGCAGTTCCTACAACTGCCGGTACAGCCGCAGAAGTTACAATCAACTATGTAATTACAGATGTTGAAAAAGAAAGAAAATTTGTGTGTGTAGATACTCACGATATGCCAATTGTGGCTGTTGTTGATCCTGAGATGATGTACTCAATGCCAAAGGGTCTTACCGCTGCAACAGGTATGGATGCGTTGACACATGCAATTGAGGGCTATACAACAAGAGCTGCATGGGAAATGACAGATATGTTCCATTTAGAAGCAATTAGACTTATTTCATCAAATCTTAGAGATGCTGTTGAGAATAAGCAAAAGGGTCGTGAAGGAATGGCGTTGGGTCAGTATATTGCCGGAATGGGCTTCTCAAATGTTGGCCTTGGAATTGATCATGCCATGGCTCATACATTATCGGCTCATTATGATACACCTCATGGTGTTGCATGTGCAATGTTCCTTCCAATCTCTATGGAATTTAACAGAGATTACACCGGTGAACGTTTCAGAGAAATTGCAAGAGCAATGGGCGTAAAGGGCGTTGATGATATGTCGGTTGAAGAGTATCGCGATGCTGCTATTAACGCGGTAAAGAAATTATCAGAGGATGTTGGTATTCCAAAAACGCTTGATAAGATTAAAGAAGAAGACCTTGATCAGCTTGCAACAGATGCTTTAAATGATGCATGTTATCCGGGTAACCCGAGAGAAGCAACAAAAGAACAGGTTATTTCAATGTTCCGTATGCTTATGGCATAAGTACAGTATATTAATAAAGTCGCAACCACGCAGTTGGTTGCGACTTTGTTGATTTGTTGACAATTAAGCGCGCGTATGATAGTATAAAATAAATATAGAATGTGGAGGTATTTATGAAAATTATTGGGAAAATACAGTTTTCATTGTGTTTGATTTTTGCGGGGCTTGTTTTGTCCGGATGTTCAAAAAATAAAGAACAGACCGTTTTGGAGACGCCGGAATTATATAATGAACCGGTATATGAGGCTGTTGTATATAAAAGTGATATTAATAATACCCCGATGTCTTTTTCGTTTGCAATAATATTGGACGGTGAGGCAGAAAGTATAAGCATTACAGACTGTGACGCAAATATAGAAAAAGATGAATTTTCTTACAGCGTATATACAAGTCCATATGAATATGAGGGCTATTATATATACCGGATCAATCAGTGTGCCTAGGGCTGTAATTAACGGCTATGGCGGAGAAATTGATATTTCAAAAGTTTTACTGGTTATAAATGATGCGGAAACATGGTATGATTTCGGGACAATAAAAATTCTGGAACAGTATAAAGAGGAATCCTCGATTGTTTCTTTTAATTCCCTTATGGCAAGCCAATCTGATTTAAGTGATATATCTTTGAATTATACGATTAATGTTGATGCGAGTGTAAAACTTAAGAAAGTTGTTTTAACTACAGGACAGGAAGTGAGCATTTCGTCTTCACAACAGAGAAAAGTGTATCAGTATGGAGATGAGATACAGTGTTTCTTAGAGGTTGACGGTGCGCTTGATACCGTATCATATTGCTTTGATCAGTGTATTGTGTTCGAGGTTGATGGAGAAGAAATGTTTTATTATCCTCAAATTCCTATTAATACACAACCATCTGTTGCTGCAATCAGTATCATTGATAATATTCTTTTGAGTAATGAAGAAAATTAAAAGAGGGACGTATGAAGAAGATTATAGTGGTATTATCTGTTTTGAGTGTTTTTTTGTTAGGATGTGTTGTTTTTTTGCTAAATAACACAATTAATCTTCATACCTATAGGTTGTCAGGAAGCTCTGTGGTAAATGATAAAAAAATGCTTACAGGTTTGAGTTATTCTGATTTGGAAATAACGCAGGAACTTACGGGGACTGTTGTCAGTAGCGGAGACATGTATTTTAAGGAATATACATGCAATTATAAAACTGACGTTACGATGTATTATGATAAGGGAGAGGTTGTTTCAAAAAATGATCCGATAGCGTGTATTGATGGAAAGGATTTTACATTGGAGTCGTCAATAAGGATTGTGAATTATACAGTGAAAAATGGTGTCTTTTATCTTAAGTACATTGATAATTCCGATCTTTACATTGAAACATGGTTTCCTGCGGAAGACATAGATAAAATTGATTATAATACAACTGTGTACTATGAATTGAATAATACAAAGATGTTATTGACGGTGTCTGACATAACATATGAAGTTGTCGGAGGCCTGGTTTATGTTTCTCTTCAGCCTGAAATAACTTTAAAATATCTGCCCGGAACGGAGTTGGACGTATCATTTGTCTTAGAGTATTATGAAACAAGTCTTATAGTGCCTGAAATGTTTTTGAGTGAGGATAATAACGGTATATATATCTATATAGTTACTGAGGATGAACTTGGAAATCAGAATTGGGAGCAAAGATACGTAACTGTTCTGAAAGAAAGCGAAGGTAATGTTGCGATTGATTTTGATCTTACTGATTATGAAAAAGGTTTGATAGATGATGGGCTAATGATGGTTGGGAAATATTATGAAGATTAGTTTAAAGGGTATTTCAAAGGCGTTTTTATCGAATGAAATATTTAACGGTGCTGAATTCGAGGCTTCATCCGGAAAAATCACAGGGATATTGGGAGAGTCTGGGACGGGAAAAAGTACTCTGATAAATATCATTGGGTTAATGGATGATGAATATGACGGAAAGTATTACATTGATGAAGAATGTATTAATGATTTAAGCGAAAGTAAGAAAAGCCGGTTGAGAGGGCGGAAAATAGGGTTCATTTTTCAAAACTACAATCTCATTACTTATTATAGTGTAAAGGAAAATATTCTGTTGCCATTTCGCTATCTTAATGTGAAACCGGACATAACAAACTATAGGTCAATAATAGAGGAGTTGGGCCTGGTGAACTTAGAAAACGCATATTCAAATAATTTGAGTGGAGGGGAAAAACAAAGAGTTGGGATTGCCAGAGCGTTAATAATGAACCCTTCCGTCATAATTGCTGATGAACCTACCGGAAATTTAGATGTTAGAAATAAAGAAAAAGTATTTGATATATTAAAAGGCATTGCTGCAAAGGATAAGATTGTTATCCTGGTTACTCATGATATGGAACTTGCTAAAAAATGTGATGTTACATACGAAATAAGGAATAAGGTCTTGGTTAAAAATGAAACTACGTGACAGATTAAGATATTTTCTTAAAGATTTATTTGCATATAAATTGGCTGCGGTTCTTGCAATTATAGGGATGTCCGTTTCTATAATTGTTATGGTTACCGCATATACCATTACAGACTCTTATTATACTTCGTTATATACAAAATATGATTATTACAGGGTTAATAAACTTGTCTATGTTGATATGGGGGAAGACGCTGAGCTGAGAGATATTGTCTGTAATGATATTTTTTTGGGCGATAATCTAATCCTTTTTGAAAAAAAATTCTCCTCTTCATTAACATATCCCGTAGTTGTAAATGAAACAAATCAGCTAGTGAACATTACAGCTGTTGTTTATGGAACGGATTCTTCTTATGACGGAAGTTTTTCTCTGGAAGAAAATGGTGTATTGGAGACC
>CAJOOB010000071.1 GCA_905236025.1 uncultured Lachnospiraceae bacterium | reverse complement strand
TTTTCGTAATTACCGTTTGATTGATGCCCCGCATTTATACAAACCGTCTTTACACCATCAACATACAAATTATCAGTATTTTGCAGACTTTCTGTTTCTTCATCCGTATCTGTTGTAATTTCACTTACGGATTCAGATTCCGATTGCTGTGTCTCATCTTCACCGGCATCTTCAGATACCGAAGAAGAAGTAGCATCCGTTACATTTTGTGTCGTTTTATCATACGTATAAGAATTATTGCCGCATCCGCAAAAAGCCGTTAAAATAAAGCAAATCGACAATATACACGCACTAATCCTTCTTATATTTTTCTTCTTTAACATTTTC
Source organism: uncultured Lachnospiraceae bacterium (assembly GCA_905236025.1). GTDB lineage: Bacteria > Bacillota > Clostridia > Lachnospirales > Lachnospiraceae > CAJOOB01. Next base: position 43,111 of record CAJOOB010000071.1, on the reverse strand, counting down.
ATTTTTCATCAAATAATACCACTTACAAAAGTAAGTGGTATTTATAATTTACTCTGCTGTTGTTTCTTCTTCCGTAGTTTCTGTTTCCGTTGCAGTTGTATCATCCAAAGCCGTTGTTGTTTCATCTGATTCAGTAGTATCATCTTCATCCAAAAGACCTGCTTCTGAAATAACCGCATACATACTTGAAAGTTCAGCCTCACTCAGTGTTGTTGTTTCTGTTGTTGTGGTTACAACAAAAGGATTTGAAACAATACCCTTTGTCCAAAGAACCGATAAAACAATCCATGCAACAACTACCATACCAAGAATAGCTGCAAACACTTTATACATAACGTTCTGTCTTTTTTGACGAGCTATATTTTTCTTTCTGTTTGCTTTCTCCTTTTTATATTGATCAACCTTTTCCTGACTCATTTTACTTCTCCATCTTATAGTTTTTTATTTTATGCCACGTTTCATAAACGCCATAAATCACACTTAATGATTATATAATATAATCACCAAAAAATAAAGAATGATTTATTACCCGTTACATTCTTTCAGGTGCCTCAAAACCAAGCATGTCAATACCGGTTTCAAGCACCTTTCTTGTAAGAGAAATAAGACTTACAAGACCTTTTTGACGTTCCTTGTCGCTTTCACCCATAATATTGTTTTCATGATAGAACGAATTAAAGGCATCACTTAAAGAATAAAGGTAATTACAAAGCTTATGAGGAGCAAGTTCTTCACACGCCGTATTTACAACAGAACCAAACTTTGAAAGTTCAAGCATAAGGTTCTTTTCTGAAGGAGTCTGCGCCTTATTAACGCCTGTATAATTATCCTTAACGGAAACATCAGCATTAAGCATGCCGTTATTAATATTATTAAAGATCGTTTCAAAAGCCGCAGTTCCAAACTTATTACCCGTTGCTTCGCAGTATTTTGCAAGAATCGATTTGATTCTTACAATTGTATAAAGTAAATAAGGGCCTGTATTTCCTTCAAACGCAATAAATTTACTTACGTCAAAGATATAATCCTTTGTAATCTGATTGGACAAATCACCGTATTTCAAAGCTGCAAGGCCGACGATAGCCGCGGTTTTCTTTGCGCTTTCATCATCCGTGTCCCTGTTTTCCTTAACCTTTTCATAAACCGCCAGGTTAATGTCATTAAGTAACTGCTCTAAGCGCATAACACCGCCGTCTCTTGTCTTAAAAGGCTTATTGTCCGGGCCGTTCATTGTACCAAAGCCCTGGAAGGAAAGGACTGTATCCTCTTTTACAATACCCGTTTTTCTTGAAGTTCTGAAAACCTGAGTAAAATGCATTTCCTGGCGCTTATCAACCACATAAATAATCATATCCGGATTATAATCACGCATACGCTGAATAATGGTTGCCAAATCTGAAGTTGCGTATAAAGCGGCACCGTCAGACTTTCTTATAAGACAAGGAGGGATTTCTTTTGTATCATCCTCTTTTGCAACATCAACAACAAGCGCGCCCTCACTTTCATGAGCAAAACCGCGCCTAATAAAATCATCAATCATTGGAGCGATTAACGGATCCGCATCACTTTCACCAAGCCACAAATCAAAGTTGACGTTAAGGTTTCCGTAGTTCTTCTTTAAGTCGGCAACAGACACCTTCATGATCATCTTCCACAAAGCTCTGTATGCAGGATATCCGCTTTGAAGCTTTAAAGTTGCCTGATGAGCACGTTCCTTAAATTCTGCGTCTTCCTTAGAACGTGCTGAAGCCGCAGGATAAATTCTTTCAAGCTCACTTACGTTAAAAGGAGGCTCTGAAATCTTATCAAAGTCCTCTTGTGTAAGGCTTTCATCAAAATACGGTAAATCAGGCTGTTCATCATGAAGCATCTCAATAATTAGACCCATTGGCATACCCCAGTCTCCAAGATGCACATCACCAATAACCCTGTATCCGTTAAAACGAAGAATTCTCTTTAACGCTTCACCAATTACGGCAGGTCTTAAATGTCCCACATGCAAAGGTTTTGCAACGTTAGCTCCGCCGTAATCAATAACGGCAGTCTTTTTTTCGCCGTCCTTTGTGCCAAGTTTCTTATCCTTAGCCATTTCATCAATATAATTTGCAATAAATGACTGAGCAATCTTAATATTGATAAATCCCGGCTTAACAGAGGTAATTTCTTCAAAGTATGGATTTCCCGCCAGTTTTTCCGCCACTTCGTCCGCAATCATAAAAGGAGCCTTCTTGTATTCCTTTGTTGCGGCCATGGCGCCGTTACACTGATATTCACAAAGGTCCGGTCTGTTTGAAACAACAACCTTTGCATATTTTTTATCGTAACCGCACGCTTCAAAAGCTTTTTGTAATTCCCCGGTTAATATTTCTAAGACTGTACGCATAATTCTCCTAACTAACAGCAATGTATTTTCGTTCTTAAAAGTTTTTGGTTAAATAATTATAATTCAATTCCGTTTTCTTTGCAAAGCGCTCTTGCACTCTCCACCGAATCCACGCCGGTCTTATTCTTAACCGGTGCAAATTCATAATTTCTCTTTACTTCAAAAGGAAGACACGAATCCATCATGTGAATCATATCAAGCACAAGGCTTTCATACTTATATCCGTTTGGTTCTTCAGGCTTTACAACCGCACCTTTATCATCAACGTATTGAATCTTCTTTTCAACAACGTGTAAAGGCATGTTCATGTCGGCAACTCTGAAAAGCGCCTTAACGTTAAAGAGATAATTTAGGATAACTCCGTAATTATATGCTCTTTCACCTGTTTCAGGATCAATTTCATCCATCATCTTATCATCTAATTCGTAATATTCAACGATTGAAGGCTTATCGTCCTCAAGGCACATAACGCCAACCTTTTCGTCTCTTGCAGCCTTCTTAACAACCTTTGCGCCAATTTCGCAGTTATGATTAATTGTTGCACCCACAAATACAGGGTCAGCAATTCTTTGAAGCACGTTATCCACTGCAAAAACATTAAGCCACTCAATTCCGGTGCTCTTAACTCTTTCAATCGCGCCGGTTCTTATCATTGAAGCAAACCAGCCGCCGTTACCGTTTGGAGAAGTTGAAACCCTTCCCTTTTCCTCAAGGTAAATCTTGCCGTTTCTGTCAGTTGCGGCAGCCATTTCCTGCTTAAAAAACGTAATGTGCTTTTCATCATATCCGAAATAATTCTTTTCCTTAAGAAAAGCAACGGTTTTATCGTGATTCTTGTCACTTGTCATTATGAAAAGCTCAATATATGCACCCGCTTTATTTACAACATCAAGAAGGTTTTCAATAATTCTCTGGAAAATAAACACTTCTTTTGTAAGGCCGATATTGTACATTCCCTTAGGGTCATCAGAGCCAAGTCTTGTACCCATACCGCCCGCCAAAAGCATGGCACCTACTTTTCCATTTTTTATTGCATCAAGGCCTGTTTCTAAGTCTTTATCCTTTTCTTTTTCAATATCCTCAATACGTAAGGCTTTCAAAGGCTTAAAGCTGCCTCTTTCGTTCTTGCCCATAGCCGCGATACCGGCGTCAATCACATCAAAGTCAATATTGTTAATCTGTTCAAGCAACGCTTCTTTTTCATTTTCAGAAAGCTCGTCATAATATTTTAATAACTGAGTCTGACCTTTATCCTGCAATAATTTTAAGGTTTCTTCGTAACTTTTCATATTTTCTCCATACAAAACGCAGCTTATTCTGCATATTTTTTAGTGCAAGCAAAATGCACAAACGAATAAATAATACTATTAATAGCTTATAAATGCAACATATGCTTTATATGCTTCATAAACGTCCGCAACACTTGTTACTTCCCAAGGTGCATGCATGCAAAGCACCGGCACGCCGCAGTCAATAACATCCATACCGTACAAAGCAAGGATATACGCAATGGTTCCGCCACCGCCCACATCTACTTTACCAAGTTCTGCAGTCTGGTAATTAACTTTTCCTTTTTCCATAATGGCACGAATCTTAGCCATATATTCAGCGTTTGCATCATTTGAACCGGATTTTCCTCTTGAACCGGTAAACTTTGAAAAAGCAACGCCCTTACCCATGTATGCAACATTCTTCTTTTCAAAGCATGAAGCAAATTCAGGATCGTAACCCGCAGTAACGTCAGATGAGAGCATCATTGAATTTGCAAGGCATCTCTTTAATTTAAGGTCAGAATAATCACCCATTCTGTCAATAATTTCAGCAACCGCATTTTCAAAGAACTTAGAACGCATACCTGTTGCTCCGACAGAACCAATCTCCTCCTTATCAACAAGGAGACAGCATGATGTCTTCTTAACGTTCTTAACGTTTAACATTGCAACGAGAGACGGATATGCACAGACTTTATCATCCTGGCCATAGGCAAGGATAAGGCTCTTATCAAGGCCTGCAAATCTTGCACGTCCCGCAGGTGTAATCTCAAGCTCTGCGGATTCAAAATCCTCTTCTTCAAAATCATATTTATCTTTAAGGAGTTTAAGGATATTTTCCTTAACCGCGTCCTTTTCTTTTCCCGCAAGCGGCTTTGAACCAAAGAGAATATCAAGTTGCTCGCCCTCAATTGCCTTCGAAGCCTTCTTATCCATCTGGTCACCGGCAAGGTGAATCAAAATATCTGTAACGCAAAATACAGGATCTGCCTCATCTTCACCAATTGTAATATCAATTACGGAGCCGTCTTTTTTTGCAACAACGCCGTGAATTGCAAGAGGAACGGTAACCCACTGATATTTCTTGATGCCACCGTAATAATGCGTATCAAGGTAAGCCATACCGCCGTCTTCAAACAACGGATTTTGCTTAACATCCATTCTTGGGGAATCAATATGAGCGCCAAGAATAGCCATACCGTCTTCAATTGGGTCGCTGCCAATATTAAAAAGCGCAATGGATTTCTTCATCCAAACCTGATATACCTTATCTCCGGCCTTTAACTTGCCCTTCTTTTTAACAACCTCCGATAAATCCTTATATCCCGCTGCCTTAGCCATTTCAACGCTTAATTTCACACATTCGCGTTCTGTTTTACCGACTGAAATAAAGTCAATGTATTCACCCGCAAATTTCTCTGCAGCCTTAACATCTTTTGCTTTGTAGGTTTCCCATGCAATTTTCTTTTCCATAGTATCTCCTTTATCATAAAAATTCTTAATCTGAATATTTGAGCATATAAATACTTACATATTGTATCACAAAACACATATCATTAAAATCATTTTATATTATACAAAAAAGGACAGATTAACAAAAACAGGTTCTTACACAATTGTAAGAACCCGTAAATATTTTTTCGTTCACGCTTTACTTATAATGCACGTAATTTGAGCCATTTTCCTCAGTAATCGGAGAAAGGTAATACACGGTTTTTGATAAAAGCGAATCGTTAACAAGAATAGGATTTTCGCTGCCATATATTAAAACATCCACGTATCTGTCAAACATAATTGCACTTTTACTTGTCTCCGCATTAATTTTAATGCCTTCTGTATAATCTAAGTTTTCATTAACCACCAAGCTTCCGCTTCCCGTAAACGTAATGCTTCCGCCGTACATTGCACCCCAGGATATAATCTGACCAATATGATTTTCTCCGATAAGTTCAATTTTAAAACCGTTACCCATCAGATTCATATCAAGAACATCTGCGCTAAAATTTTCCAAAGTAAGCGTATTTGTGTCTTTATCATAAGTTGCACCATCAAGCGTGGTTTCAGTGTTTGCAACAAAATCCCCATTATCATCATAATACCCGTAATAACTCCAGGCTTCTCCGAGTACCAGATACTCGTAATGGTCACTGCCCTCAAGCACGATTCTTACGTATAATTCACTTCCGGTATCACTCCATGCGTAATCTCCGTCCCAATCCGGTAAAAGATTCGGAAGTTCCGGGAAGGAATCCAAATATTTATCTGACTCCGTTACGTCTTCTGAATCCGGCTCATCATACACATCATGATGATCGTAAGATTCGCCCGCCAAAGGGTCATATCCGTATGACGCAAAGACAATAGCTGCGGTTGCAACTGCGGAAGTTGTAAGATACACCATTTTCTTTAAAAACTTATGCGTCTTACTTTCGTTAGAAGCAGCGTCTTTTTTTGATTTGTGATAATCTGAAAATTCTGCCGGAGGGGTATTAAATTCAACACCTAATGAATACTCATTAACAACCTTTGTATATTCATCCGTGGTTTTAAACTCTGACATACCTTCACCACCTTTTTAAAAAGTTCAAATTATTTTTCCATATGAACATCGACTTGTGGAAAAGGTATAACAATACCCATTTTCTTAAACCCAATGAATAAATCGTGATTTAAAATTCTTGCTCCTTTATAAATGTTGTCCTCATTGACATACGCTTTAAATCTTAAAACCACTGCACTTTCAGAAAGGCTTTGTACACCAAGATACTCAGGTGCCGTTTCAAACACATCCGGATGATTTTGCTTAATTGTCTCTAACAGCTTTGGAAGTTCTTCTTCAAGACCTTCAAGGTCAGTTTTATAAGCAACCCCAACATCACTTATACAGATGGATTTTTTGTCCGAACGGTTAAGGATATTCTTCATGGCCGAGTTATTAATGATTTTTACATTCTCCCCCGTATCCGTTAAGCACGTGGTTCGTATCCCAATATCCGTAACAGTTCCCCTAAATCCGTCAACTTCAATAATATCACCGACATTATAATGATTTTCAAAGATCATAAAAGCGCCCGTAACAACATCCGCAATTAAGCTTTCCGCACTAAAGCCCACAACCAGTGCCACAATTCCAACACTTGCAACAATGGTTGAAACATTTACTCCAAGAATAGCCAGACCAAAACAAAGGATGACGATAGCCGCCACATACTTAAGAAGGCTCGCTAATATCGATAAAATCGAACGCATTCTGTGGCTTTTTGGGGATGGAAGTTTTAATAAAAACACAAAAAGAGTCTCAAAGGTTATTACGGCAAGCACCATTACAACCAGTTTTAAAATCGTTTCACCGTTAATCGTGTTTTCAAACAGTTCCTCTAAATCAAACAAATCAGCGGTCGAGCCGATTATTATAAGAAGTACAAGAGCCACCGTTAAAACTAATAATCTTAAGAAAATTGATCCGTTCTTCATAATACAATATCCTCCTGTTTTTAGGTATGAAAATCACGTTCTCATAAATGATACCAAAGAACATCCCGCATAACAATTTTCACAAATAAGTTATGCTTATTATACCATACAGGAGGATATATTACTACTTAATATTTTATTTTACTTCAGCGGTTTTAATAATAAATACCGTGGTGTTTTCTTCACCTTCTGCAACTTCTGTGTAGGTTTCGTATTCATTACATGCATTTAAGATTTCTTTATAATCTTCGCTTATTGCTGAAAAATCAACAGTAATACCTGATACCGCTTCTGTTATCTTTGTATAAAGCGTGTTTACACCTTCATTAAACTCAGTCATATACTCATTATATGTAACAAGTCCCGTTGCAAGCGTATTTCCTGCGGTTTCAAGTTCTGAAAGACCTTTAGTAAGAGAGGTTGCGCCTGCATACAATGCCTGTAATCCCGTGTCTAACTTTGTTACACCGGTAAGAAGCGCATCTGCACCGTCCTTTAAATCACTGACACCGTTTAAAAGCGCAAGTGCTCCCGCAGAAACACTCTCTGCTCCGCCAAAAAGAGTTGCTGCGCCGGTTGAAAGTGCGCTTGCTCCGCTTGAAAGCGTTGTTGCGCCGGTCTCTAAGGTATCAAGACCACTTACTAACGTTTCAATGCTTGACTCTAATGCTGCTAATGCGCTGTATGCACCCTGTGCCTGATAAAGGCTTACTTTATATGTTTCAACCGCATCTTCATACCCACTTACCCCTTCGTAAGCTGCAATTGCTGTATTTAACTGTGTAATCTGAGTTGTAAGTTCGGTTAATTTTGCTTCAATTGTTGCATACAAGGTATCAACTCCCGTTGCAACGCTTGTTACACCATCTGATACGCTTTTTGCACCGCTTGCAAGTGTTGCAGCCGATGTTGCAAGAGTCTCGGCACCTGCATAAAGTTCATCACTGCCCTCAGAAAGGGATGTAGCACCACTAAGTAAAGCTTCAATACCGTCAACTAATGTTTCAACGCCGCTTACTAAAGCAGTTGAACCGCTTGCTGCTGTTTTTGCACCGTCCTCTAAGCTTACGGCGCCAAGTTTTGCGGTTGTAATTGCAGAGGCAAGTTTAGTGCAGCCATCGGCAAGAACAGACGAACTTTCCGTAAGACTTTCCGATGAAGTATTAAGCGTTGTAACACCGTTTACGAGTTCATCAAGTGTTGTTTCTCCTTCTTCTAAAGACGTTGTATCAAGTGTATCAAGACTCAACTTCATAAATGTTGTAAGTGTCATTTGCATGCTAAAGTTTTCAACATCCGCGGTGAAACTAAAGCCTGTAGGGATTTTATCCATATATTCTTCAGGAATGCCCGAATCAGAAAGCGCTTCCGAAAGTCCCGTAATACCAAAGCCCAATACGGCAACCGCTGAATCTGTCTCAATTAACTTTGCGTTTGTAACAGAAATATTTGTAAACACGGATTCATCAAGGTAAATTCCGCTAAGTGCAAGGAACGGAACGTTTTCCAAACTTGAATCATATGTAACAATAACCTCTAATTTGCCGCTTTTTCCAACAATTTCACTTGGGTCAACCTCTGTACCGTCTAACTTATACGTAATACTTACAGATACAGGAAGTTCTTCGTTTGAGGTTCCCTGGTATGTAATGTCGTTTCCGTCCGCTTCCCAGACAATGTTTCCGTCTTCATCATACGCATAGGTTTCATCACCTTTTAAATTTACAATATCGGAAAGGTTTGTCGCATCTAAAATCTGTGAAACACCGTCCGTATTATTAAGCCATTCGCTTACCGTAACACTTTCAACGTTTCCGGTTGCATCCGCAAATCCGTAAACGGTTTCTTTACGTGATACAGTCTGTGCGTTACTTGAATCAACAACGGTTTCCTCTACAGAAGTTTCCGAATCTGTGGCACCGTCCTTTGCGTTTGCAATAAACGTGCACGATAATATACTAGTTGTGATTAGGGACAACGTAAGAATCGTCACTACTATTTTCTCTGTTTTCTTTCTCATGATTTGCCTCCTTAACTTTCTTTGGCAAAAAGCCAACGCTTGTATGAACAATAACTTTATCAAATATCATAAATAACGACGGAACAACGAGTAATACAACCGCCATACTTATTAAAGCACCTCTGGCCATTAACATACAAAGTGAACTGATCATGTCAATGTCAGAATATAATCCAACACCAAAGGTTGCCGCAAAGAAGCTTAACGCACTGACAATAATTGAGTTCATTGAAGTGCTGTGAGCAATTGTGACCGCTTCTTTCTTGCTCTTACCTCTGCTTCTTTCTTTCTTGTATCTGCTCGTCATTAAGATTGCGTAATCAACGGTTGAACCAAGCTGAATTGTACCAATAACAATTGATGCAACAAACGGTAACTTCGTTCCCGTCAAATACGGAATACCCATATTTATAAAGATGGCAAACTCAATCGCGGCAACAAGAAGGATTGGGAGTGACACTGATTTAAAGACGATAGCTATGATTACAAATATTACGCCGATTGACACAATACTTACCATCTTAAAGTCGGTATCCGTAATCTCTATCAAATCCTTTGTACATGCGGATTCACCTATTAACATTGCGGAATCATCATATTTTGAAATGATTGCCTGTATTTCATCGCACTGAGCATTAACTTCATCAGATGCAACCTCATACTCGCTTGCAATTAATACAAGCTGGTAATTTTCATTTTTTAAGATACTCACAACATCATCCGGAATCATTGCTTCAGGTACGCCGTCTAACAAAGAATCCAGACTTACAGCTAACGTAACACCATCCGTTTCGCTTAATTCGTCGCACATTGCAATCATGTTTTTGTAAGACGTATCAGATGAGCAAATTACCAGATGCATGGTTGTCATATCAAAGTTTTCATCAAGCTTTTGTGATGCAATTACGCTTTCAAGATTATCGGGAAGCGACGTGTCTAACTTATAATAAACAGACGCATGACTCTGTGCGTAATATGCAGGAACAAGCAAAATCAAAAAAAGTACTGCAAATACCGCATAATGCTTTGTTATAAAAGCTGAAAAACGCTTTTGGCTTGGCAAAAGGTTTTTGTGTGTAGTCTTTTCAATAAGACCGTCAAAAACCATAATGAACGAAGGAAGAATTGTAACCGTTGCAATAACGCCAATCAAAACGCCCTTTGCCATTACAATACCAAGATCTAAACCAAGGGTGAAACTCATTACACAAAGTGATAAGAAACCTGCAATTGTTGTGATTGAACTGCCCACAATTGACTGGATTGTGTTTGCAATGGCATGAGACATTGCTCTTTCCTTGTCTCCGTAAAATCTCAACTGATTTTCTTTGTAACTGTGCCACAAGAAAATTGAGAAGTCCATTGTTACACCAAGCTGTAATACCGCCGCAAGCGCCTTTGTAATGTATGATATTTCACCAAAGAACACATTAGATCCAAGGTTATACAAAATTGCCATTCCAATACAAACAAGGAAAATAACCGGTAAAACAAAGGAATCCATGGTAAGCGCGAGCATGATGGCCGAAAGAATAACGGCAATTACAACATAAATTGGAGCTTCCTTTTCCGAAAGGTTCTTTGTATCCGTAACCATTGAAGACATACCGGCTAAGAAACACTGCGAATTTGCAATCTTTCTTATTTCCGTTACCGCTTCAATTGTTTCATCAGAAGAGGTTGTATCAGAAAAGACAACAAGCATGAGTGTTGTGTCCCCGCTGTTAAAAGCCTCTGTTACTTCAGACGGTAGAAGTTCAATCGGAATACTTATATCGAGTATTGAATCATACCATAGAACGCTTGATACTCCGTCCACCTTTTCTATCTTTGCTTTTAAAGAAGAAATATCTTTTGTATCCATGCCTTCAACCAAAAGCATTGAAAATGCACCGTTTCCAAACTCTTCTTTAAGAATTTCCTGACCTTCCATGGTATCAATTTCTTCCGGCAGGTACGAAAGGATATCGTAATTAACTCTTGTATTTACATACCCAATCACGGCCGGTATCAAAAGAAGTAATGAAAGGATGATAATGGGAATTCTGAATTTTACAATTTTCTTTCCGAAATTTATCATATTACCTCCTATCGCCATTTCTTTAAAAATAGCTGTTTTTTGTTTTATGACCGTTGGTCATTTTTTGTTCGGCAATAATGTATCACAAAACTGACCATCGGTCAATAGTTTTTATCAAAAAAATTGACTCTCGGTCATTTTTGTTGACAACGGCCGTTTTATATGGTAATTTAGGGCTATGGGAAAAATAGACGAAAAGAAACAACTTAAAAGAGACGCACTTTTAAATACCGCTTTTGAACTTTTCACTCAAAAAGGTATTCAGGAAACTTCCGTTTCCGATATTGCCACACGTGCAGGCGTTGCCAAGGGTACGTTTTATCTTTATTTCAAGGATAAAGTGGACGTAAGAAATTTACTTATTGCGCATAAATCCGCGCAATTATTTAAGGTTGCCGAAAAAGCGCTCATAAAAGAAAGAGAGGCAGGAAACGCCTCTTTGGATACTTTTGAAAACAAAGTCTTGTTTTTACTTAATAATATTGTGGATCAGCTTAACGAAAACAAGATTCTTCTTAACTTTATTTCGAAGAACCTTGGCTGGGGATACTTTAAGCAGGCCATTTTAAACCCGCAATTAACAGATAATATTGATTTTTCAACGGTTTTCAATGATGCGCTTGCAGCATCAAACCATACATATAAAAATCCTGAACTTATGTTCTTTACAATAATTGAACTTGTGGGCTCAACCATATACAGTTCAATTCTTTACAGTGAACCCGTAAAAATAGAGGAATTAAAACCATACCTTAATGAGGTGGTTTTATCCATTATTAAACTTCACGAAGAAGATTAATTTATATCAATTCCTGCGTAAGTCTTGCAGAAAAATCTTTAACATCAATGGTTGCGTATGAGCCGTTAATCATTGAAAACTGCGGCAATCTGTGGCCAATATCGGCGCCAAAAACGACGTTTTTTACGCGGCCATCGAGCCCTCTTAAAACTGCTTCTTCATACTCCACTTCATAATCCGAAGAAACAAATGTCGGTCTTCCAATGATTACACCGCTTAAATCTTCAAACCATCCAAGATTTTTTAATCTCCATAAAATTCTTACGGTCTCTTCACTGTTACCCACAAAACTTTCAAGATACAAAATAACCTTATCCTGCTTATACCTTTGTATAAATCCAAGAAAATCCTCATATTTTGTGCCGGCAAGGAAAGAAATTAAATCCACGCATCCGCCAATCACTCTTCCGCTAAACGAAAGTTCATCGGTGATTTTGCCGTTTTCGTATGCCTTATACTTAACATCCGTATCTGTAAGGTACGTTTCAAGGCCGGTTACGTACTTTTTAAAGTTTGACTCATGCTTTTTATAACTGTCTAAGGTAAGGGTTTTCCCGTAATTTCCGTAAAGGAAATTAAAGGTAGAATCAACCGCTTTATGCCACGGTTCCATACCGAAACTGCCGTAATTGTCAAAATAAATGCTTGCCACATCCGTAAGGGTTGTGATGGAAAAAGTAAGGGAAGTATTATCCGAATAACCCATAAACCATTTTGGGTTTTTCTTAACGGCATCAAAGTCAACATAATCAAGCATTTCGCACATATAGTCCCCGCCGGTTGCAGAAACTATTGCACCGATCACGGGGTCTGAAACCATATCGTTAAATTCTCTTGCACGCTCGCTTGCAGACGCACTTGCACCCTTAATGTCAGACTTAAAGACATTTGGACCAAATATTGTTTCAACGCCCTTTTCTTTAAGCTTTTTTGCGGCATTTTCAAATCTCACCTTATCAAGTTCGTCCGTAATACCACAACTCGGCGCAACCACGCCAATCGGTTTATTGTTGATAAATTCAGGATAAATCATATTTCCTCCTTTAATCAAGTACAAGTTCTCTGTCAAATTTCACACTGTAAATAACAGGCGGATTTGTCTTTTTTCCGAGTATCTTTGAAACCGCTTCGGTATAAAGCATCAACTGTTTTCTGTACATTCCGTCAAGATCTGAAATATCATCCACTCTGTCAGTCTTATAATCAATAACAGTAATAACCCCGTCTTCTTCAATATAAGCATCAATGATACCCTGAACCAAAACGCTTTCTAAACCTTTATAATCCTTTTTTACCTCAGTTGCGGGAATTGTCATTACGTACTGACGCTCCCTGTATAATTTACCGTTTCTTGCGGCCTTTTGCATTCTCTTTCCAATATCGGACTTAACAAGATTATAAACCTTATACGGATTCACAACACTTGCAGCATCATCAGAAATAAGGCCTTGTGAAACCATCAAAAGAATCTGCTTTTCAACGTCTTCCTTAGAATTAATGTCTTTATTGTAATCAAGTAACTCAAATACTCTGTGGTAAGCCGTACCTCTTTTTGCACCTTTGTTTTCATCTCTTTCTTTTATAAACTTTGGCACGTATTTCGGCTCATACGAAGAAGGCTCTGTATTAAAGGTTACAACCTCTTCATAATCGCTGCAGTCTTTATATAAGACAGGATATGCTTCATCATTTTCTTCACCCTCTTCTAAAATTTCACCGGGCTTTTTCATATATGCATGCTTAATGTCAGATACGGAGTACTTATTTTGAATGTGTGTATCTGCCTCATACTTATACTTTTTACTAAAGCCATCTAGCAATTCTTTTGGGATGTCATTATTTACATCCGTTATAAAATGAAGCATTTTTTGCTTACTGTTTTCTCTTTTCTTAACGTATTCATCTGCAGTAAGAGTAAGTCTAAAATACCTCGGTTCATTTACTTTTACCGTTTTAAATCCGTATTTTGCAACACACTTTAATAAGTCAAAGAAACTGTTTGCATTTAAAAAATCCGTATCCGAAAGAAAATATGCAGGCTTATCATTTTTATCGTTATTTAGGGAAGCGTATTTTTTGCAAGTTGAATAAAACTCTTCAAGAGTTTCATTTTTACCCGCTGCCGCTAAATACAGTTTATCCCTTGCACGCGTCATTGCAACATATAGAATTCGTAATTCTTCGGCATATTCTGCGGCGGAAAGCCTTTCCTTTGCATACTCCTTTAATAAAGACTTACTTTTAATTCTGTTTTTAACATCGTATGAATCAATAAAAATACCAAGATTTGAATCTGCAATGAAGTTTCCCTTGTCAGGATGGAATTTTTTCTCAAGCCTTACAACAAATACAACGGGATATTCAAGACCTTTACTTGCATGAACGGTCATTATCCTTACATAATCCCCGCCCGATGCTGCAGGCGCTTCTCCGGTATCAACATTACATTCCTTTATTCTTTCAATATATCTAACGAAGCTGTATAAGCCGTTAAATGAAGTGTTTTCGTAATCCTTTGCAATCTCTTTAAGCTTATTTACATTATCCGCCCTTCTTTTACCGTCGGGCATGCCGCAAATCATTGCTTCAAACCCCGTAATATCAAGGATATTTTCAATAAGCTCATAAATCGGCATATATAAAGAGTTTTCAAGCACTTCATCAAAGTCGCGTTTAAACCTTACAATCATATTGTAAAGGCGTTTATCAAAGAAAAGCTTATTCTCCTCATTAAGAGATGTCTCCTTAAAATCCGAAAGGTAAATATTTACGGCTTCAAAGAAACTCTTTGCACCGAAAGGATTTGAATAAATCCTGATCTTTGCAAGTTCTTCCGGTGTAAATCCGTATACATTTTTTAATACGGAAACCAAAGAAACGTCACTTGTCGGATTGCCGGCGATTCTAATATAATTAACAACAACAGACACCTCAAAAGTATCGTAAAATCCGCTCTTTTCCGTTCCGTTTGCGGGAATTCCGTAATCAGCAAAGATTTTTGTCCAGGACGCAGCAATCTGGTTTGCACTTCTTGCAAGAATAACAATATCTCCATATTTTACAGCTCTGTATTCCTTTGTATCTTTATCAAAAATCATGTACTTTGAATCAACAAGTTCCCTGATTTTTGAGGCAACACAGGCAGCTTCCACAGAATCAATCTCTTCTTCAACAATTTTATCATCCGCTGCGGAAAGTTCTTTTCCCGCAAGTAAAAGCTCTGTTTTATTATCTATAAACGGATTTTCTTCAGTTTGTAAGCCGCAATTCATCTTATGCGTTTCATCATACTTTATCTCAGAATAATTATTATTCATAAGAGAACAAAACACTTCATTCACACTGTCCAAAACACATTTGTTACTTCTGTAATTATCGGCAAGAACAATGGATTTAGAGTCTTTATTTTCTTCATTTTTATATTCTTCAAATTTAGAATTAAAAATCGAGGTTTCCGCATTCCTGAATTTATAAATACTCTGCTTAATATCGCCAACCATAAACCGATTGTTTTTCTTTACTTTTTCACCGGATATCACAGAGAAAATTGTTTCCTGAAGATAATTGGTATCCTGGTATTCATCAACCATCACTTCATCAAACGAATCAGCGATTTCAAGCGCCTTTTTTGAAGGCTTTACGCCATCTTCATCCTTAACCGCAAGAATATCAAGCGCATAATGAGCAATATCATTAAATTCAAGAATATTCTTTTTATTCTTATATTCTTTGTACTTTTTATCAAATGCCTTTACAAGCCCGCACAGTGTATCAATTCTCTTAAGATCTGTCTTAAAAGATTCCAAACATTTTTCTTTATCATAAACGGCGTATGGCTTATATATTTTTTCAAACTTGTCCTTAAAAGCCTTTCTTGCGGTTTTAACAGCTTCCCCATCCTCTGTTTTAGAAAATCTCAGGCTGTCATTAGAGGCGTTTTCCTTATAATAATTATAGACATCCAAAACCCCGCACTTCAAAGCATTTGTGTACGCTTCAAGCTCATTTTTTATTGTTTTGGCAGACTTACTGTCAACATACGTCTCAGTAAATTCTTCTCCCAAAGCGGTATATTCATCAAATAAACCGGATATTTTTGCATATTCCATATCCGATAATTCTTCATACCATTTTTGCAAAAAGACGCTATCACCGTATTCATAATGCTTCTTGGCAAAATCCAGCCATTCATCAAAATAAGGCGCGGCGGATGCAACATTATGAATAGAAAGAATGACCTTTTCTAAATCATCCTCACCTTTTTTAGAAGAAAAACATTCCATAACATCGATAAAATCATTATATTCTTCTGTTTCTCCCGCATCCTTCTTTGCAAAATACTCCTCTAAAAGTTCAGCAATCACTTCACCCTTTGCAATCTCAATTTCCTCTTCCGTTGCAACTCTGTAATTTGGGTCAATACCAAGGGTTTCAAAATTTTCCTTGACGATAGCCGCACAGAAACTGTCAATAGTTGTAATTGATGCATTTTGTACATCAACCGCCTGCTTTGCAAGATAATCATCATCCGGGTTTTCTTTAGCCGCATCAAGCAGGTTTTTCCTTATTTTTTCGCGCATTTCGGCAGCTGCAAGCCTTGTAAACGTAACAACCAAAAGTCTGTTGATATCAAGCCTTACATTCTTGTCCGCAATCTTTGAAACAATTCTTCCGGCTAAAACCGTTGTCTTACCCGATCCGGCAGATGCAGAAACAATTATATTTTTATTATTTGTTTCAATCACTTCTCTTTGTGATTCATTAAAACTAATTGCCATTTTCGTCTCCACCCGCCTTTCTGCAGCTGTTAATTCCAAACCTTGGCTGATATCTGCATATATCAAGGTACTTACAATAACTGCAAGGGGTTTCATCTTTAGACTTTACGACAGGTAAAATCTCACACTCGCCGTCTTTAATATTCTCAACTTTTTCTTTTACCCCTTCTCTTACATTTTTAAGTAAATCCAAAAATGTGTCATCATCATAATTTAACATTTTTTTGTTTTCTTTTTTAGGTATCTTTACCCCGTCGCCAATAATGTCAGAAACGCCTGCATTAACTACACCGGTCATTGTAAATTCGTTTTTTAAACACTCATCAATGTTATTGTTATTCTTGATAAAGTCTTCTTCTTTAATCCAAGGGTCATCAATATTAAAGTACAACACGGCACCGGGCTTTAAATTCATATTTGCATCCTTGTCACCTTCACACATTAAAAATGCATCCATGTAAAAAAGCATCTGTATATCCGTACCCGCATTAACATCATCGGTATTAAATTCTTTTTTTCCGCTCTTATAATCAATAATCTTTACATATGTTGAACCATCTTTTGTTGCAACGTCAACTCTGTCAATTTTACCCTTAAGCGTAAGATTTGAGCCGTCCTTTAATGTAAGTCTCACACTGTGCTTTGATGTTGAATCACCAAAAGTATATTCCTCGTATTTCGGAGAAAAAACGCCGCTCTTTAACTGTTTAAGAAGCATATCAACGCTCTTATTCAATATTCTTTTTATTCTTACGTAAAAATATCTGTTTCTTGCGGTTTCATCAAAGTATGTACCCGCATTTTCAGCCATCACCTTATCAATGCAGCCGTTTAGAATTTTAGAAACTACCGAATCTTCCACATCCGAAAGCGAAACACCTTTTGTTTCAACATATTCCATTAATAACTTAAAGAAGTTTTCAAGACAGTCATGATAAACCACGCCGTAATCAATGGATGTAATGTCATACTCTCTTATTTCATTTAATCTTAAGCCGTACTGTAAATAATACGCAAACGGGCACTTTGCAAAGCTTTCCACTCTGGTAACGCTCATTGAAATATCTTTTCCGTATAAAGAATCCACGGTGTCACTGCTTAATTTCGGCATACGATTATTGTATAAAAGGCCGTTTCTTAACATGTTGTATTTAGTATCATATTTATCATTTAAAGAAAAATGTCTGAGAATTGAAATCAAATCCAAATCAACCTCATAATTCTCATTTTCCTCTATCATTTCTCTTAAATTTTCCGTATTCTTCGTAAGATAGTTAAAGGCAGACTCTTCACTTACAACGCTTTCTCTGTCAAATTTATACGTAATACGGTTGCATTTTGGAAACATCTCACTTATCACATCAACAAGGTATGAAGGAAGCAAAGTCTCACCCTTCATATCCTTTTTTGAGTACGCCAAAGAAAGCTCTATACGTGGTTTTGTCATTAACATATAGAGATAAAAACGTTCAATAAACGCATTTTCCTTAATATCCGGCGCAAGCTTAACCCGGTTTTTTTCAAGATAAACCCTGTCTGCAGGATTAAGTAAGCCCTTAGCGCCTTTTCCCGACGGAATAACACCGTCATTAACACCAAGAACGTAAAGATATTTGACCTTATCAAGTCTTGTTCTTATAAGGTCGCCAATTACCGTTAAATCGTTTGAAGGCGGAATAACGGAAACCTTAACCTCTAAGAAGCCTGAATCGAGGAGCATTGCATAATCTCTTACAGAAATCACATCATCTCCCATAAGTAAAACCATCTTATCAAAAAGGTCAATTACAAATTTATATATCTGTTCGCACTCCAAAACCAAAGCGTTTTTTTCAAGTTTTTCATACTTTTCTTTAAGTTCTTCGAGCTTAAGTTCCATACGCTCATTGACAACAAGCTCATACAAGGCAAGGGTTTTATCCTTAACCGTTGAATCCTTCTTAACAAGTTCCTTGTACACAGGCGTAAAAAGGGTTATAAAGCGCTCTCTTACAGAGTCTGCAATGCGGATTAAATCATCATTCATGCCCTGCGGCTTATATTTTCTTTCCAAAAAGCTTTTCTTATACGCTCTGAATCCCTTAATCCCCGAAGCATTTACGTAATTTTCAAAAATATAAATCTCGGTCTGGTTTGCAAAGCTCATTCCCGATTTAAGATACGAAAGCACGGAATCCTTTGAAAAGTTCTCATCCGCCACCAACAGAGCCTGACGAATTGCGTTAACGCAAGGGTTTTTAAGTATCGACCTTGAATCATCCACAAAAACCGGAATATTATACTTTTTAAAAGCCTCTGAAATATATCCGGAATATTTATCCAAAGCTCCCGTAACAACCGCAAAATCCCTGTATCTGTTATCATCAAGTCTCTTTGCAATATCACTTGCAACATAAAGACACTCTTCAAGCGGATTTTCGCAGTTTACAATATTTATGTGACTTTCCTTACAATTTACATCTTCAAACGGTTTAGTCAAAGACTTTCTGAAAAGATTTTTTTCTAAGTAAGAAAGCTCCTTATTGTCATGAAGTCTTGAATTTTCACCGTCAGAAATAACCGTGCAAACAAGCTTTTCGTTAATGGAATTTGCAACCTCGCTTAACGAATTTATGGTTTCTTTGCTTAACTTAAAAAGCTCAGAATCTTTAATCTTGTCAAAACCGTACTCACCCATCCCATTCATTTCATCCGGGTCCACGGCCACACTTACAAAAATATTCCTTGCATTAGCCGCAAGTTCACAGAGCAATTCATATTGATCAGGTGTAAAACCGGTAAATCCGTCAATATAAATATCAGAATTTTTAATTACGGAAGATTTTGAAACAACCTTTGTAAGAAGCTTTAAAAGATCTTCTTTCGTTGTGTATTTATCCCTAATAGCTTCTTCAAATTTTTCGTATATTAAAGAAATATCAGAAAGCTTTGCGGCAAAAAGTTCCTTTCCGTCTTCCTTAGCTTTCTTTGACATTTCATCAATTGTTTCTTTATTTGTGCAATACTGCGAAAATTCAGACAACACGGACTTTATTTCGGTAATAAAGCCCATATATTTGGTACTGTTTTTATATACGATAAGATTCTCCCTGTTTGAATCAATTACTCTTCGTAAAATAAGGTTTTTGCCGGCATCATCAATATATTCCGGCATTTCAAACGAAATTTCCTCGAAAACACGATATGCAAGCCTTTTAAAGCTTAAAATATCAATATTCATCAAACCGCCGTTTGGATGAAGATTGCACATATCCTTCTGAGTCTGCATTGTAAACTGCTCAGGTACAATAAATATGTAATTCCTGTCAGGATTATCAATTGAATCTTTAATAATCCCGTTTGCCATATATGTCGTTTTTCCGTACCCGCTTCCGCCTGCAATAACATTAACTGACATATTCCCCTCCCTGATTTTTGCTTAAACACTACAACAATGCTTCAATATCCGCATCCGGATCAACCTTTTTCAAAGGTCTGAAAGCCACAATACATCCAATAATCATTGGAAGACAAATAACCATCATAACTGCCGTAAATATCATGTATGTATAATCAACATATCCCTTACTTGCAGCCGCAGATCCAATAAAGCTGCATTCAAGCACACCTGTTAATACATAAAGTAAAATCAGGAAAATACTTAATCCAAAAATAACTTTTGAAGCAAAATCAACCTTTTTAATCACAAGTATTGAAAATACAATAAAACTTATGCTTACAAGCGCATAAATAATAAATAAGGCAAAGAAGAAATGCTCTCCCATAAGGGTTTTAACTTCATAATCAGATGCATAATCCTCACATTCGTAACGCAAATAGAACATAAAGAATGAAATACATGCTGTATAAACTGCAAGAATAACGGCCATGAAGCTGTGATATACGTAATTTGCCCTTAAATAGTCCATATCTTCAGGTACCGTAAGAGCAAAGTGCTTTTCGGTATCCGCATAAAGTAAGCCAATCTTTATGCTTTTTCTTGCAATAAAGGAAAATAAAAGGATAATAAACGCAGCAACAATTGACATAACAATAAATGCAACCATAAATTCCTTTTGACTTGTATCATATGTTCTTAATTCACTGTAATCGGTAATTAACAAAACAAGACAGGTCGGTATGAATAAGCCTGAAATAATCATTGAAAGGATGGATGAAAAACGCGTCATTACATCCGTACCCTCAGATTTTTTTACAAACTGAACAAAACCACACATAGTCTCAAAAACTATCATAAACAAGCCAAAAATAAACAGCATAAAAAGAATATAATAATACATTCCCGGCTCATCTTCATTTTCACTTACCCAATCCGTAATGTATACGGCAAGACCGCTCATTATGGTCATGAAAAAAACAGATGCAAGCGTAAAAATTGCCGCTGTTTTTTGGAAAAATCTTCGATATTCAATTCTGTTCATTTATAAATTACCTAACCTTTCAAGTTCATCAAGCCAGCCTTTGCTAACGGCATCAGAAGGCATACGCAAGTCACCTCTCGGTGAAAGAGCAACCGAACCGACCTTTGGACCATCCGGTATGCAGGAACGTTTAAACTGCTGGCTAAAGAATCTTCTATAAAACATCTTAAGCCATTTTAGGATTGTTTCATCACCATATTCGCCTTTAAAGGCAATTTTTGCAATGTAATAAATCTTACTTGGTGAAAAACCAAATCTCATCATATGGTAAAGATAAAAATCATGTAATTCATACGGACCCACCAAATCCTCAGTCTTTTGAACAATATCTCCGTCCTTTGGAGGAATAAGTTCAGGACTTACAGGTGTATCGAGAACATCCATAAGAACGTCTCTTAATTTATCATCATTACACGTATCCGCGTAATACTTAACCAAATGCCTTACAAGCGTCTTTGGAACCGAACAGTTAACCGCATACATTGACATATGGTCACCGTTATACGTTGCCCACCCCAAAGCAAGTTCAGACAAATCGCCGGTTCCAATCACCATACCGCCCGTCTTGTTTGCAATATCCATAATGATATACGTTCTTTGTCTTGCCTGCGCATTTTCATACGTAACATCATGTGTGTCAATATCATGTTCGATAAGCTTAAGATGCTCAGTTACCGCATCACAGATATTAATTTCTTTAAAGGTTGCTCCAATACATTTAATCATTGAAACAGCATTATCATATGTTCTGTCCGTTGTGCCAAAGCCCGGCATTGTAACGGCAACAATATCTTTTCTGTCTTTACCCAAAAGATCAAAGGCTCTTGCCGTAACCAAAAGCGCAAGCGTTGAATCAAGACCACCTGAAATTGCAACAACCGCAGTCTTCGCGTTTGTATGTTCAAGCCTCTTCTTTAAGCCGTATGCCTGAATATTAAGGATTTCATCACATCTTTTGCTTCTTAACCTTTCATCCGAAGGAACAAAAGGCGCTTTATCAATATATCTGTCCAAAACATAAGAAGCTTCAGAAGACTCAATCTTCTTATATTCAAATTCCAAAACAGTGTAATCACTTTGCGCACATACATTATATGTGGTTGTTTTTAAGCGCTCTGCGGCAATCTTTTGTAAGTCAATATCCGCATATATAATCTGATTTTTAAATCTCTCAGATTCTTTAAGTAACACACCATTTTCAGCAATAATATTGTGTCCGGAAAAAACAAGGTCTGTAGTTGATTCTCCGTCACCCGCAGAAGTATAAACATATGCCGAATAAAGACGCGCGGACTGATTTAATACAAGGCTCCTTCTGTAACTTTCTTTTCCCGTATTTTCATCTGATGCAGATAAATTAAGAATAACGCTTGCACCGTTAAGCGCGTGATTTGTACTTGGCGGAAGCGACACCCACAAATCCTCACAGATTTCAACCGCAATATTAAGTCCGCATACATTTTTGGCAGAGACAATAATATCCGTGCCAAAAGGGATATTTTTACCGCCCATAGTTACCATAACAGCTTTCTTTGGGCCACTGTTAAAATGTCTTACTTCATAAAATTCCGAATAATTTGGAATGTAAGTCTTTGGAATCAGGCAAAGAATCTCACCGCCGTAAATAATTGCGGCAACATTATACAACTTGCTTAAATAAACAAACGGAAAGCCCACTGCAATTAAAATATCCTTGTTTTGGCTGTCCTTTGCAATTTGTTCCGCGGTTTCATACGCATTTTTTAACAGTGTCTGCTGTAAAAACAAATCATTACAGGTATATCCTGTAACACAAAGTTCAGGCAAAACAATGATTTTTGCATTCTTTTGACAAGCCTCATCAATTGCTTCAGTAATAGCTTTATAATTGTGTTTACAATCTGCCACCTTGATATTTGGTGTGGCCGCGGCAACTTTTATATATCCTGTTTCCATATTTACCTCGTATATTATACATTTACCAGTAATAATCTTTCTTATTTTACCATAATAATACCTTTTTATCCACATGGGTTTTATAAAGATTTTATGTTCAAAATAACTTTACTTTACAGCGGTTTTGTGATAAGATTAACAGGTAGTTAAAATTTAAATAATGTGGAGGTGTTAATCACATGAAAAATTATTTTGATCTTAAAGACAGAGTAGCTATCGTAACAGGCTGTTCTACAGGCTTGGGCGTACAGATGGCAAAGGCACTCGCAAACCAGGGATGTAACATCGTAGCTGTTGCACGTCGTCAGGAATTACTTGATCAGGTAACAAAGGAAATCTCAGATAAATTCGGTGTTCAGACAATGGCATGCAAGTGTGACATCACAGACACAGATACGGTAAACGCAACAGTTAAGGCAGTTTTAGATAAGTTCGGACGTATTGATATTCTTATCAACAATGCCGGTACAGGCGCAGTTGCTCCGGCTGAAGACATTACAGACAAGCAGTTGGAAGATGAAATGGATATCGATCTTGGCGGTACATTTAAGTTTGCAAGAGCCGTTGCAAAGCAGGCAATGATTCCTGCTAAGTACGGCAGGATCATCAACATCGCTTCAATGTACGGTCTTGTTGGTAACAAGATTGCAGGCTCTGCACCATACCACGCAGCAAAAGGTGCTGTTGTTAACTTAACAAGAGCTCTTGCAGCTGAATGGGGTAAGTATGGTATCACAGTTAACTCAATCTGCCCTGGTTACTTCTACACACCGCTTACCGAAGAAACTCTTAACTCTGATTTCTTCCAGCAGAATGCTAAGACAATGATTCCTGAAGAAAGATACGGCAACGAAGGCGAACTTGACACAGCTGCTATCTTCCTTGCATCACCTGCTTCATCATATGTAACCGGTGTACAGTTACCTGTTGATGGCGGTTATACATGTATGTAATCATTTATTAATATTCAATATTTTCCTGCATTGCAGGATACAAAAAATAAAAACAGATCCGACGTTACCTCACATCGGATCTGTTTTTATTCTGTCTGCAAATTAAATTATTTATTCTTAAAACATGTCAGCCATATTTTATACCCGTCATTATCAAGCCATTTGAGGGGAATGATATTCTGGATTATGAGATATACGTTTATCCACATAAAACTGTCTCCATATAAGACATTACTTTTTGACCAGATATATCCTGCTGCAAGCATCAAAAGATTTACAAATACGCCACTCCCGAAGAACATGACTTTTTTATAAATCGAAAACCTGCTTAAATCTTCATCATAATAGTCAATTCCACCACCTTTAAACATAAAAGGAGAAATATAAAACCTTCCGATATGCACCGAAAAGAATCTGTCGCCAATATGAAGCGTTATATTGTATAAACCTATAATTTTTGCAACCGCAAAATGCCCCAACTCATGAAGAAATACAGAAGCCAATAATAAAGCATATATTTCAAGAACATGTTCAAAAATCATCGCGCATCCCACCTGTAATACTTTTTTATAAATCCGTTTGTAATAAGATTACACACAAAATAACTGAAACTGCAGTAAATGACAGGAATACTTACATACAAAAGATTACTTTGATAAAAACCGTTTTTATTAAGTAAGTAAAGTGCTGCAATGCACATAATAATACATACTGCCAAAGCCGGTAATCTGTTATTAAATTTTTTTCTGTATGCCTCACTAAGCGTTTCATATCCGATTCCGAAATTCCGATAAAAATATATATTACATCTTTGATTTTTCATAAACAGAACCTGAAGTGAAACTTCCACAACCAACAAAATCGAACTGCAAATACCTATTCTTTTTAATTCTCCAAAAACTTCACCATACATTTTCAATGTATACAGCGCTTCTTTAACTTCCGTTGAAGCAATACTCACATAGCCGGTGCCCAACGCCTTTATTTCCTCATAATCCAAAAACTCCGACAAAGAGATATCAATGAATTCAACATATCCGGCTACCGTAATATAATTCTCATTTGATTCAAGTTCCTCTACACATTCATAATATTTTTCAATATCTATCAAAACTTCACTTTCCCACTCCTGTTTTATATTATACGGAGCGTAAAAATATTCTGATGTATCAACATATTCAGATTCACCGATTCCGTATTTTTCTTCATAATAAGCAATTACGGTAATCCTGAGATCATTTTTTGTATCATAATACTCAATGGGATAAAAAACATACGAATCTGTTGTTTCAAGATTTATTTCTTCAATGTTTATTTCAAGATCCGCATCATTTAAAAATTTTTCAAATTGCTTTATTGAATTTATGACATTTTGTGGATTCAAAGAACTGCACATCCTGAGCACGGATATTGGCAAATAATTATTACCGATTATATTATTTGAGGTTTCTGTCAAGTGGTTATATACAACAGTTCCTTCAATATCACTTATAGAATCATTCCGGTACATCAAAAAAAACATGTTTCGTGAATTGATCTGGACAAACAAAAAAATCCCTATGATCAGTAATACCAGTATTTTGCTCGGATTATATTCCATACACTTTCTGATAAATGAACCATTAAGATAAGTCAATATTGCTCTTTTATTTTCAATCGAAGAACAAACAACATCTTCCCTTTTGATCTCGTTTAAACAGTGATCTTTTATTTCATAAACAACATTAGACAATTTAAGCATTCTGTCATCATGACTTACGATTACCACGGTTTTATCGCCTTTATTACTTTTTATAAACTCAATCATTTTACCGACTTTATCATAATCAAGATCATTGGTCGGTTCATCAAGCACCACAAACTCCGCATCATATGTAAAACATCGTATAAAATTTGTGATTCGCCTTTCACCGCCGCTTAATGTTTTATTATTAAGCCTTGTAAGGTATTCGTATCCATTTATTTCCAAGAATTCATACATTTTACGATTTATATTTATATCATCGCTTAAAGATATACTTTTTAAAACATTGAATTTATCTAATGTGATTTCGTTATCCTGATCTAAATATACAACACTTTTTCCAATATTACGCAATTCATAAGCTATCCTTTTTGCCAAAAGCGTCTTTCCACTGCCGTTTTCACCCCTGATAACCACAATATCCCCGGGGGTTGCTTCTATAAAGCCTGCATTAACAATAAGTCTGTCTTTAATTTTAATACTATCAAATTCTACTTTCATCACATAACACAAAACCACCGTAATACATATGGCATTTACACTCATTTTTTATGCTTGTACTACAGCGGTTTTCCTTTTTTTGATCAGTTTTTCTTCATTTTGTTATACTCAAGCATACACGCTATAAATGTACCTACAACAGCAAACAAAAAATTTATTGCAATATATGTCCAGGTAATCTTACCGTAATCAAAGTAAATTATATCAAATACGGACAATAATATACCCACGAACAAATATATAAGACATTGCAACGCAATATACTTTTTGATAATTTTAGGCCGGTTCATATAATAATTACCAAAATCCTTCAGCGTATACATATTTAATCTTACGGATTTTCGTATCATTATAAATACGACTACACCAAATACCAGTGAAACAGCTAAATCAATCCACAGATATCTTAAAAATACTTTCTTTATTTGAGCCCTTCTGGAAACAGTCGCATAATACAGACAATTATAACAATCTGCCGGATAGTTGACCATCATATAATTAAGAACTGTTCTCTCACAAGATCCATCTACACAAATAAGCATATTACTGACCGAATGAGTAATATAATACTCTTCAAGTTCCGAATAGTAATCGTAATAATTCGAAACAAAATCATTGTATGTTTCTTCATCGTAACAGTAGTATCCGTAATCTTCTCCCTCATTATATGAAACTACCGCCAGATCAGCAGCTGTAAATCCTACTATCGTATAATTTACACCACTAATATCAATTTCATCTCCAATAGCCCCCGATACATTTTCAGAGGTATATCCATAATTTGATATTAACACTTTTTTAGAAATTGCAACTTCAAAGGAATTGTCACGCGGGAGACTTCCTTCCGTTTCACTCAACCCAAAATAATCCACATTTTCCAAATAATGATTATATAAATCTTCAGGACACGAATATAGTCTTATACCGGAATAATCCTCATCATAAAACGAAAGAAGCAATTGATCGCAATATACCTCATCACATACATAAATTTTTTCAACTCCGTTAAGGTCTGATATCTTCGAAATATCTTCATACACAACTAAAATATCATAATTTCCGGGATCCACATTTAATCCCTCTCCATACTCATAGTTCTCATTCACTTCGTCATGATATCCTCCCACACGATAAACCAGTATGTCCCCACTCTCGTTCATTTCTTCATTTGAAACGGAATTTTCAAAATCCATATTGGAAAGAGTCATCATCATGGCAAGAAATATAATAAACACATATACAGATACCAGGAAGCTGAACTTTTTCCCGAAAGCCGTGAGAATCTTCCATAATTTCGGGTATTTTGTCTTTTTTTCACTGTAATCGAAGATCTGCCTTTCTGACCCATCCTGTAAACTATCGCCTTCAAACCTTGGCATATCTACATCAGTATCTATACTTGATGCATTTTCAAATATAAGTCTCGGATCATGTGTAACAAGTATTATTCTTCGTTTTTTTGCTTCTTCTGAAATAATTCCCTTTAGCGCAGTAACAGAATTATCATCAAGATAATTGGTTGGTTCATCCATAAAAAGATAAGGTGTGTCTTTCACCAAAGCGGAAATAATGGAGATTTTCATCTGCTCACCGCCGGAAAGATAACAGAATTTATTATCCAAAATCGCTTTATTCATCCCAAACAATTCAAGATAATAAAGAATCTTTTCATCGCTATTCAATATGTTTAACTTATTGATATAATCACTTACCTTAAGCTCACTGTACAATATTTTTTGAGGGACATAAGAAAAGACATTAAATCTTGCTGAATGAAACATTTTCTCTGTTTCCGCATCATGAAATTTATAATGAGTTTCGTCTCGATCAAAAAGAATTTCTTCGATGATAGTTGTTTTTCCGCAACCGTTTGGTCCTTTAAATACGTACAGACCGTTAAGCGAAAAATCAAAACTGACATTCTTATTAAGATATGACTTATTGATAATGTTTTTATAAATCATTAAATTTGTACTCTCCAATCAAAAATTAAAATCAATATATTCCCCAATCAAAGACAACCGTTGCAGCCTTGCCGGTATTATTTCTTTCAATTTTTATATTATACTTTTGTGCAGTCGAACTGCTGACAAGCTTTATTAATCCAACCTTACCGTTCTCACCATTTGCTAAAATCCCGTCTATCTTATACGAGTATTTGTAATCTGTCTTGTCTGATCTCTTGTAATAAATGGTATACGTATATATTGTTCCCACGCGCCCACTCAATTGATACAAACCATATTTTACAGTACCTGCATCAGCAATAACGTCCGCAAAACCATATAAATCATTTGTATCGAATGAAACAAACACCTCATCAGACGATTTTGCTAATGTAGCCCATCGAGCATCATAGTTCTTAACACTGATATTAGTCAGAATGATCGTTGCAATCAAACTTGCCACAGCTACTACAAGTGAAGCAGCAGCCAATACCACTTCAATGGCAATTTTAGCCTGTTTTTGTTTTCTTTTGTTCATATAATACCTCCGTTCATTTGTGTAAATGTTTGAGAATATTATATATATATATATATATATATTGTCAAGCTGAATCTGTCAAATTGAAAAAAGTACTTTACAAATTTTTAAATTCGTATATAATAGTTGACATAGACGAGGATGTCTTAATATGGATGTCCTCGTCTTTTTGTGTGTAGAAATGACGCTACACGCACTTTCCCTCACATTATACATATTAGCAAACACCCGGCTTGTATTAATACAAGTCGGGCGTTTACTATCTAAAGATATTTTATTAATAGTCTTTATGATATTTTCTCAAGAATATACGTACATGTCGTAAAATCATTTCCGTATTCCGTTATTATACCGATATT
The DNA here is from genome assembly GCA_905236025.1 of uncultured Lachnospiraceae bacterium. Classification (GTDB taxonomy): domain Bacteria; phylum Bacillota; class Clostridia; order Lachnospirales; family Lachnospiraceae; genus CAJOOB01. The sequence continues at coordinate 13,909 of CAJOOB010000071.1, read as the reverse complement.
CATTAATTCATCACCACTCCACTCTGTGTTTCTTTCAACATCTCTGTATAAAGCATCCGGGTCAAGTGCCTTAAACTTAAGCCTTTCATCGGGATGATTCGGTATAATCATCTTTCTGAAATACCCTGCAAATACTTTTGTTTTGTCCTTAGAAACAAATTCCCACGCGCAAACATCTTTCTTAAACGGATCAATAAGTCTGTACATATCGCTTGAAGGCACAAACTCACGTAACATCTTGTATGTCTTTACCTGATTCTTTACAATCTCTTTTTCTTCGGCACTTAAGTTTGTCAAATCAAGCTCATATCCAAAATTACCGCTCATTGCAACGTCTCCCCTTGCCTTAAGAGAAGTAATTCTGCCAACCTGATGATTTGGAACGGCCGATACATGTGCACCCATTGAAGATGTTGGATATGCCATGCTTGTTCCGTACTGAATATAAAGTCTTTCAACCGCGTCAGTATCATCACTTGTCCATGTTTGAGGCATGTAATATAAAATACCCGGATCAAATCTTCCGCCGCCACCCGAACAACTTTCAAACAGCACATCCGGATGAGCCTTTGTAATTTCATTCATACATCTGTAAAGACCAAGCATATATCTGTGCGGCATCTCTTTTTGATTCTTAGCATCAAGTAACGCAGAGCCGGGCTCTGTCATGTGTCTGTTCATATCCCATTTAACGTATGAAATATTTGCGGAATCCAAAACGCCGTTAATTGCTGAAATTACATAATCCTGAACATCTTTTCTGCTTAAATCAAGCGTATGCTGGTGTCTGCACTGAGATCTGTTCCTGTCCTTTACATGGATACACCAGTCCGGATGCTCGTTATAAAGGTTACTTACGGCAGATACCATCTCCGGCTCAAACCATAGTCCAAACTTAAGGCCAACCTCGTTAACCTTTTTAGCAAGACCACAGATTCCGCCCGGTAACTTCTCGTAATTAGGAGTCCAATCGCCAAGCGACGTCGTATCGTCATTTCTTGTACCAAACCAGCCGTCGTCAAGAACCATAAGTTCAATGCCTAAATTTGCTGCTTCTTTTGCAATATTTACAATCTTTTCTTCATTAAAGTCAAAGTATGTACCTTCCCAGTTATTAACAAGGATTGGTCTTGCTTCGTCTCTGTATTTGCCTCTTACAAGTCTTTCGCGGTACAAATCGTGGAAGGTGCGGCTCATTTTGCCAAGGCCTTCATTTGAATAAACCATCACAACTTCCGGTGCAACAAATTCATCTCCGCTTTTAAGTTCCCAGGCAAATTCATACCCGTTAAGGCCCATAAACATCCTTGGTTTACCAAGCTCGCAGACTTCAACGCCCGCTTCAAAGTTTCCGCTGTAAACAAAGTTCATTGCATAGACGTTTCCGTAATCTTCCGTTGCGTCCTTTGAAACCATTGCAATAAAAGGATTTGCCTGATGCGAACTTGCACCTCTGTGGCTTTCAATCTTCTGGATTCCGTGTGCAAGAGGCTGGTATTCAATGTGTCTTTCTCTTGCCCAGCTTCCGTGTAAGCGCATAAGGGTATAATCACGGTAATCGGCCTCAAAGTCAACGTTTGCGCTAAGAACCTTATCAATTGTCAAGGCATTCTTACCGTTATTTATGATTTTTACGCTTCTGGTAATAACGTCTCTTTCTGTATAAACCGTATATGAAAGAACCACATAAAGGTCCATAAGCGCATCTTTTAAAGTGATAAAAAGGGTGTCCGCCTCATCATCACTTTCCGTATAAGTTGACGGAAGGCCTAAAAGCGCAGGTTTTCCCTTTATTATTTCATATTTTTCGTATCTTAATTCGGTTGTGTGGCTTCCGTCGCAAAAAGTGACGTCCAGCGCGGTATTTCTGTAATCTGTACCGCCTGACCACGGATATTCAAGGCGCATAGCCGTAAGTGAATATGTTTTGTCGTTAGAATCAGGATTGGCACCAAAGCCAACACCCCTTGGCGGAATAGCATTTAACATATTTGGGAGTTTCATCTTTTCTCCCCAGTAAACATGCATAAGGTATTTATCCTTAAAAATATGCATAATGTATGAAGTGGTTTTTGTATTTAACAAAAAAGCTTTCTTTTCATTATCAAAAATAATGCTCATAATTATCCTTTCTTGACCGTTAACGGGTAACGAAGCTCATCTTTTGTATGCCAATATATTAGCATTTTTACGCTATTTCCTCAATATAAATAACTTTGCATATATGACACTTTCTTGCCAATGTTTTTGTGTTTTTTCAAATATCTGTTTTTATATTTCCAAAGCAGATAAAAAGTCAGCAAATTCCCATAAAATATTGACCTTAAGCACAAAAAAAGGTATATTATAGATGGTTGTTAAGGAAAAATTGGTGTTTATTAATGGTTTATACAATTACATTTAATCCGTCCGTTGATTATGTCATGAATTTAGATAAGGCGCTTGATTTTGGGAAGACAAACAGAAGCGTAAGTGAGTACGTGGCTATGGGCGGAAAGGGAATCAATGTTTCCCTCGTTTTATCGGAACTTAATATTAAAAGTACCGCCCTTTCGTTTGTTGCAGGTTTTACCGGCGACGAAATAGAAAAACGTTTAAACAAAAAGGGAATCTGTACGGACTTTATTAAGTTAAACGAAGGAATGTCTCGAATTAACGTTAAACTTAAAGGTGAAACAGAAACCGAAATAAACGCTGCGGGCCCAAATATCCCGGAATGGGCCATACAAACTCTCCTTACAAAACTAAATGCTTTATCGGATAATGATGTTTTGATTCTTGCGGGAAGCGTTCCTAAAAGCGTATCAAAAGATGTTTATGCAAAGATTTTAAAAAGTCTTTCAGCCAAAAATATCCCCTGCGTTGTTGATGCAACGGGTGAGCTTTTATTAAATACACTTAGTTTTAATCCATTTTTAATAAAGCCAAACAAAGAAGAACTTTGTGCTCTTTTTAATACAGAAATTAAGTCTGATGAAGAAATCATTTTTTATGCAAATGCCTTAAGAGAGCGCGGTGCACAAAACGTACTCGTTTCGCTTGGTGGTGATGGGGCATTGCTTGTAACAAATGATAATAAAATCATTACGGGATCTTCATTAGGTGAAACGCCTGTTAACACTGTAGGAGCGGGAGATTCAATGATTGCAGGATTTTTGTACGGGTATTTAACGTATAACGATTACAACGAGGCTATGCTTTACGGCCTTTCCTGCGGAGCAGCAACGGCTGTTTCAAAGTCACTTGCAACCAAGGAATTAATATTAAACAAATATAGAGAATATAAAGACGCTTCCGTTTTGGAAACGACTAATTTATAAACAGTATTAGAAAACTGGGAAAACCCGGAATCGAGGCAGTTATGGTATCAAAAAAAGTTACAATTGTAAATGAACAGGGAATGCATATGCGTCCGGCAAGTCTTTTCACTCAAAAGGCTTCTGAGTTTTCCTGTTCTGTCAGAATTAACTACAACGGAACAACTTATAACGCAAAAAGTATTATGTCTTTAATGACCGCTTGCATCAAATACGGTTCTGACTTTGAAATAATTTGCGATGGTCCCGACGAAAAAGAAGCATTAAAGGTAACAAGCGAATTCGTTGAATCAGGTCTGGGGGACTAATATGAAAAAAAGCTCGAAACATCTTGGTATTGCCGTGTCAAACGGTTACGGACTCGGAAATGCATACATTGTAAATGAGCCGGATCTTTTTTTCGAAGAAAAAAGAACCACTTCAAAAGATGCAGAAATATCCAGATTTTCTAACGCTTTAAATGATTTTAAAAAACAGATTCATGATGATTTAAATGAGGCTGAAAACCTCCCTCTTGGCGACGAAATAAAGATTTTGGAGGGGCAAAGCGCAATTGCCGATGACCCTTCCGTATATGAAGATACACTTGGCTTAATAAGTAAAGGATTAACCGCAGAAGCGGCTATTGGCACCATATGTGACAAATACATTTCTCTTTTTTCACAAATGGAAGATAAAATCTTCAGCCAGAGAGCCTTTGACGTAAAAGATTTTAAAACCAGGATTTTACACATTCTTTTAAGTATAACGGAACCCGATATCTCCGCTTTAAACGAAAAAAGCGTCCTGATCACAAAAGAACTCACCCCTTCCCTTGCCGGGAAACTTTCAAACAAAAATATTGCGGGCGTAATCACGCAGGCCGGAGGAAAGAACGGACATGCTGCCATTATTTTAAGGAGCCTTGAAATTCCTGCGGTTTTTGGTGTGGATGATATTATAAATAAAATAGCCGAGAATGATTATGTTATTTTGGACGGCGGCACGGGTGACGTGTTTATAATGCCTGACGCCTTAACAATCAACGAATATAACGAAAAGAAATACCTGTATTTGCAGGAAAAGGAAGAATACAAAAAATTTGCCGGAAAAGAAACAAAAACAAGCGACAATGTAAGCCTTAAAATATATTGCAATATGGAATCAGAGGTGGATGTGCCTGCGTTTATTCAATCAAGCGCTGAAGGTGTGGGGCTTTTTAGAACCGAATTTTTATATTTAAATTCTTCATCCCCTTTATCTGAGGATCATCAGTTTGAAATTTACAAAAGAATACTCCTTGCCGCAAAAGACAAAGAAGTTATTATAAGAACCGCTGATTTGGGAGCGGATAAGTCTCTTGATACTGCCCTTACAAAAAAGGAAAACAATCCGTTTATGGGACAAAGAGGAATCAGATACTCTCTTAATCATAAGGAGATGTTTAAGGCTCAGCTTAAAGCTTTGCTTCGTGCAGGTATTTACGGCAACTTAAAGATAATGTTACCTCTTATTTGCACTTATGATGAAGTTTTTGAAACAAAGGCTTTGATTTTGGAATGTAAGAATACTTTAAGTTCCCAAAACATCCCTTACAAAGAGGATTTATCCGTTGGAATAATGGTTGAAACTGCTGCCGCATCCGTAATTTCTGACATACTTTCCGGTATTTCTGACTTCTTTTCAATTGGCAGCAATGACCTTGCGGGATATATAATGAGCGCAGACCGTACAAATCCTTATGTTTCAGATCTTTGCTCGGTATATGAGCCTGCAGTTTTAAGAAGCATTAAAAACATCATTATAAACGCTAAAAACGCCGATATTCCCGTGGGAATGTGCGGCGAGGCTGCGGGAGATCCACTTCTTACCCCGCTTTTAATTGCTTACGGTTTAGAAGAATTTTCCGTAAGTCCTACAAAGGTATTAAGCCTGCGTGCGGCCATTTCAAAATGGAGCGTTAATGAAGCAAAAGAAGTTGAAAAGATGGTAAGTAAACTAAATACCAGGGATGAAGTTGAAAAATACCTTAAATCAGTAAAAAGATAAGTTTTGATAAAATTAAAAACCTGCTGCCACATAAGTGACAGCAGGTTTTCTTTATCTTCTTCCAAACGAGCCCATTGAACTACCCGAGCCAACAGTTACATTATTGTCTGAAAGCTTAAAGTCATCTATTTCTGAACCGTCAACGTAAATTGTATACGTCTCACCGCTTTCAAATTCAGATAATACAAAGTTGCCCCATGCAAAACTCTTTGCCGCTGTATATTCAAGAACTGTATTTCCATCCGAATCTTTAATTGTAATTACCGAGCCGCTTGAGAAGGATGAACCAAAGTAAACTTCAACCGAATAAGCACTTCCCGTTGCCGTTGCAGACTGAGCCATACCGGTTGAACCAACTGCCACAAGTGTACCTCCGCTTAATGCAAATGTGTCACTTGAATTGTCGCCGTAATCAATTGTACCGTTACCGCTGTCCGTTGGGCCGTCAACGTAAACTTCGCCGCCCGTCATGTAAATTGAACCATTTGAATCAAGTCCGTCACCCGTTGCATTTACATAAAGGTATCCGCCTGTAATATTAAGGGTACCCGTACTTGATGAAAAACTGTTCATACCTGGTCTTCCGCTTGTTGATGAACTGTCAGAACCTCCTGCCGCATTTAATCCGTCATCACTTGCAACAACATAAATTGTACCGCCGTCAATATTAATTGTAGATGCTTCAAGACCTTCATAAGACCGGGTTACATTTATTTCTCCGCTGCTTATTGTAAGTCTTGTATCACCGTGAATGCCGTCATCTCCAGATGAAATCTCTAATGTACCACCCGTAATATCAACAGATCCGTTTGAATGAATACTGTCATCCTCTGAATCAATTGTAATTTCGCCACCTTCAATAACAATTAAATATGTGGCCTTAATGCCTTTCTTACTTACGGTACTTGATGAAGAAGAACTCCATCCCCAATCACTTGAACCTGAGCTTGTAGTGCCGCTTCCGTCACCGGTCGTGATATTTACGGTACCGCCCGTGATTTTTACGGTTGTTTCTGCAGATATACCATCTTCTTCAGCGCCAATTGTTACAACGCCACCTTCAATGATTACATAGCCCTTTGATGTGTCGGTATCGTTGTCTGATTTGATACCGTCGCCATCGGACTCTACATTTATACTACCGCCCGAAATAACTAAAGCGTCCTTACCCTTGATTGCGTTATTTACGGCGTATACCGTGATATTTCCGTTATAAATCTTTAAAGTATCCTTTGCCACAATGCCGTTATTGTAATTTCCGTTTACAACAAGGCTTCCGCTGCCGTTAATGGTTAAATCGTCATCACAGTAAAGGCAGGCGTTTGGCTCGTCCGTATCTTCCGACTCATATTCGTATGAATCACCGTCTGTAAGAGTTGATGTTGTTCCTTCCACCAGATTAATTATAAGCATGCTGCACTGTGAACAGTAAATTGCCGCACTGTTACTGCACGTAATTGAAACGCCGTTTAAAACAAGGATTACATCTGCGTCTGCATCCGTATCAATCACAATGCTTCCGCCATCTAACGTACCGGAAATGTAGTAAGTACCGGCATCCGTAATTGTAACGGTTGAACCGCTTACCGAGATGTTACTTCCCGTATATTCTGCCGTATCACCGTTTAAGTAAATTGCATTAATGCTTAAATCAACAGTCGAAAGGATCTTTCCGTCCGAATCAAAAACCGCGGAAACATCATAATCTTCAGTGGTCTCTAAAGTTGTGTATGAAAGAGTGCTTACATTATACTCTTCGTCCGAATCTGCGTTTGCATCAATCGTTACTGATGCCGAAGATCCGGAAAACAAGCTGTTACTCTCACTCAAAACAAAATAAAGCGCCAAAAGGAAGGCGATTGCGGCAATCATGATTCCAAAAATCGCTCCGCCGCTTAAAGAGCTTTTTTTCCTCTTTTTGCTCCTTGACCCGCTTTTAGATGTACTCTTGTTTCTTTGTACATTTGCGCTTTTATTGGTTCCTTTTTTTGCATTGTTTTTGTTTACCATAACGGGATTTGTGCCCGTACGTTTAGCCTGATTGTTGTTAGTAGCCATACTTTCTCCATAATTTACATAATCATTTTAATAATCCCGATAGCCGCAAATCTATCGTTTAACATTCCCATATAATAATCTTTGTTTGTGGATATTGGGTGAACTTTATGTGAATTATGTGTTCTTTTTTTTCAATTTATGGTATTATTTTAAATGCTGTAAATCAGTGATTTTGGCTTAATGCATCACTTGTTGCAGACTCAAATTTTCAGAGGTGTGAATTGGTATCTAGATTAAAAGAAATATTCAGTTTAAACGGCCCTTTTATTGCCTTTTTCGAAAAACTCTTCTGGGTAATTGTAGCTAACCTTTTGTTTTTTGTAAGCTGTATCCCCGTGGTTTCAATCGGAGGCTCAATAAAAGCTCTTAATGCAGTTACAAACCGCTTAACGGAAGAAAAAGCGGGCGACTTTATGAAAACATATCTTAACGCTCTCTTTGGAAAGTTCTTAACATCAATGTTATTGACTCTCACCATGCTTCCGCTTATTTTAATATGTTACCTTGATACAAGGTTCTTCTTTGATGTGGGAATGCAATTATTGTACATTCCTTTTGTGGTGATTGTTTTAGCAGACATATTTATAATTGCAATGATAATTGCGGTTTTCCAGATTCTTTCAAGAGAAGACGTTACATATAAAAGAGCAATTAAGGAAGGTTACTATTTGCTTAAATTCTATCCTAAAAAAGCGATTGGTGCCGTTTTTTCAACGGTTGTAACCTTTACTCTTATGTTTTTGATAATTAACTTTTCAGATTTTTATGTCTTCAGTTACCTGATATTTATGCTTATTGGAATTGATTCACTTATAATAAGCTATATATACAGACCGGTTTTAACAGAACCTGATGAAGACATAGAAGAAAATTTATAAAGGCGGTAATAATATGAGATTTTACGTACCTACAGAAGTTTATAATGCAGAAAACTGCGTTGAAAGATACGCAACAAAGCTTGCTTCCTTTGGAAAGAAAGCCCTTATTGTAACCGGAAGATATTCCGCAAAGAAGTGCGGAGCACTGGATGATGTCATTAAAGCGTTAGAATCAAACGATACGGCTTATGAAATCTTTGATGAGGTTGAGAATAATCCGTCAATGGAAACTGTAATGAAAGCGCGCGATTTCGGCCTTAAATCAAATGTCGATTTTGTTATTGGTATTGGCGGCGGTTCACCGCTTGATGCCTGCAAGGCAATATCAATGATGATAAAGAATAAAGATAAGGGTATGGAAATGCTTTATGATGCAGGTTATGAAACCACTTACCTTCCAACCGTATGCATTCCGACAACGGCCGGTACCGGTTCAGAGGTTACACCATACGCAATTCTTACCGTACATAAGGATAAAACAAAGCGTTCCCTTCCACATAAGATTTACCCTGTGCTTGCGCTCACAGATTCTAAATACACAAGATTCATGTCACATGAAAACACCGTAAACACGGCAATTGACGCGCTTGCACACATGCTTGAAAGTAACCTTAACACAAACGCAAATCTGTATAACAGAGCATTTTCCGAATACGGCTTAAAAATATGGGGAGCTTCAAAGGATTCCCTTATAAATGCAAGCCTTGAAGAAAAGGATTTTAACAACTTCTTAAACGCCTCAACAATTGCGGGAATGGCAATTGCACACACAGGCACTTCTCTTCCTCACGGATTAAGCTACACACTCACATATGAGCTTAATATACCACACGGAAAGGCAGTTGGTATATTCCTTCCGGGCTACTTAAAAGAATATGCCAAAAATGATTCACAGGCAGTAAAAGAATGCTTAAATAACCTTGATTTTAAGGATATTGATGAATTCAAGCACTATATTGACACCGTTCTTGGAAAGGTTTCGTTTGACCAAACCCTCCTGGAACAGGATGTTGAAGGAATAATGGCAAACGAAAAGAAACTTAAAAACTATCCGTTTAAAATAACGGCAGAAGAATTAATAAACTTCTACGATGTATAAGTTTATGGCACACGTTGCTGACTTGTAAATTTAATACAACAAAAAAATACCGTAAGCATAATGCTTACGGTATTTTAGTATAATCTTTAATATTATTTATTAAATGATTCGTCAATTGCCTTAGCTGCTGTCTTACCTGCACCCATTGCAAGGATAACAGTTGCGGCACCTGTTACGGCGTCACCGCCGGCATAAACGTTTGGTCTTGATGTAAGGCCAGTCTCTTCTTCTGTGATGATACCGCCCCATTTCTGAGTATCAAGTCCTTTTGTAGTGGATTTGATAAGTGGGTTTGGAGATGTACCGATTGACATGATTACACAGTCAACATCAATTTCAAACTCAGAACCCGGTACTTCAGCAGGTTTTCTTCTGCCTGATGCATCCGGCTCGCCAAGTTCCATCTTGATACACTTAATAGCCTTAACATTTTTATGTTCATCACCAAGGATTTCAACAGGGTTATTAAGAAGCTTAAATTCAATACCCTCTTCCTTAGCATGCTCAACTTCTTCTTTTCTTGCAGGAAGTTCTTCTTCAGATCTTCTGTATACAATGTATACATGTTCTGCACCAAGTCTCATTGCGCATCTTGCAGCATCCATCGCAACGTTACCGCCACCGACTACAGCTACATTCTTAACGTGAGGGATTGGTGTCTGAGAACCATCCTGGTAGGCCTTCATGAGGTTTGTTCTTGTAAGGAATTCGTTAGCCGAGAATACACCCTTAAGGTTTTCACCCGGGATATTCATAAATCTTGGAAGACCTGCACCTGAACCAATGAATACGGCTTCAAATCCGTAATCACTCATAAGTTCGTCGATTGAAAGAACACGACCGATAACCATGTTTGTTTCAATCTTAACGCCAAGTTGCTTAAGACCTTCAATTTCCTTAGCAACAATTGCCTTTGGAAGTCTGAATTCAGGAATACCGTAAACAAGTACGCCGCCCGCAACATGCAAAGCTTCAAATACAGTTACTTCATATCCCTTCTTTGCAAGGTCACCGGCACATGTAAGACCTGAAGGGCCTGAACCGATAACAGCAACCTTATGTCCGTTGCTTACAGGAACTTTAACTTCTGCAGTATCATGAGCATTGTGCCAGTCAGCAACGAATCTTTCGAGACGTCCGATAGCTACTGATTCGCCCTTTATACCACGAACACACTTACCTTCACACTGGCTTTCCTGTGGACATACACGACCACATACAGCAGGAAGTGAGCTTGTTTCTGAAATAATTTCGTAAGCCTTTTCAAAATTACCGTTTGCAACTTCATTAATGAATGCAGGAATCTTAATCTGAACAGGACAACCGTTCATACACATTGGCTTTTTACACTGGAGACATCTGTTTGCCTCGTCGATTGCCATCTCTTCCGTGTAGCCTGTTGCTACTTCAAGGAAGTTTCTTTTTCTTACGTTAGGATCCTGTGATGGCATTGGATTCTTTGTAGGAGACATATTAGGCATATTACTGCACCTCCTTCTTAAAGAGATTACAAGCTTCATCTCTTGCATGAGCTTCAAACTCTTTATACATACCTGCACGCTCCATTGCTTCATCAAAGTCAACTAAATGACCGTCAAAATCAGGACCGTCTACGCAGGCGAATTTGGTTTCGCCGCCAACTGTAAGTCTACAGCCGCCGCACATGCCTGTACCATCAACCATAACCGGGTTCATTGATACAACTGTCTTAATGTTATATTGCTTTGTTAACTGACATACGAATTTCATCATGATAAGAGGTCCGATTGTAATAACCTCATCATACTGGTTTCCCGCTTCAATAAGTTCTTTAAGAGCATCTGTAACAAGGCCCTTTGTACCGTAACTTCCGTCATCAGTCATTAATTTCATAATATCACTGTTAGCTTTGAAATCATCTTCAAGGATAACCAAATCCTTGTTTCTGAAACCAACAACGCTGTGTACTTCACAACCCTGTTCGTGTAACTTCTTTGCGATTGGGAATGCAATTGCACAACCAACACCACCACCGACAACAGCCACCTTCTTAAGGCCTTCTGTGTGTGTAGGTGTACCAAGAGGTCCCACAAAATCATGAATGTAATCACCCTCTTCAAGATGCTTCAACCTTTCGGTTGCTCCACCAACTACCTGAAAAATAATTCTTACAGTTCCGCCAACTCTGTCATAATCAGCTACAGTAAGAGGAATTCTTTCACCTTCTGCATCTACTCTAAGGATAATAAACTGTCCCGGCTCTGCCTTCTTGGCAATAAGAGGAGCATCTACGTCCATAAGTACAACAGTAGGATTAAGAAATTGCTTTCTAACAATCCTATACATATCTATTCACCTTTCATATACATTATTTTGGACAACGGTTTTCACCGCATTTGATTATAAATCAATATAATCTATAAGTAAATATCAAATTGTTATCTTCACATTTTCTTCAAATATGAAAAACACTTGAATTTCTGCAAAATTAATTCACATTTTTGTTCATAATTTGTTAAAATTTTCTTTACTTACCTTTTACACAATATGCATTGTTTAGACACTTAATTACTCTATAATGAAATCATCGAAGAAAACATTCGATAAAAACTTTTTTTCATAAAACCCCCTTTTTATTTTATTATTTGTACAAACCAACCAAACACAAAAGCCACTCGAAAGAGTGGCTTTTTTTCCTGCATTTATTTAGTTTTATTCAAAATCACACGCCTCATCAATCACGGCCCATATCTCATCTCTTCCCTGCTTTGTAACGGAAGAATACGGGATAATTAACGTACCCTCTTTACACTTAAGTGTTTTCCTGATAACCGAGACATTCTTCTGCAAGGCTCCTTTGGATATTTTATCGGCCTTGGTTGCAATTATTACGGGATCAAACCCCTGCGCAATAATCCAGTCATACATAAGCTTATCATTGGCTGAAGGCTCATGACGGATATCAATAAGCAAGAACACCCTCTTAAGCTGCTTTGAGGTATTAAGATATTTTTCAATCATCTTACCCCATTTTGCGGCAACTTCCTTAGAAACCTTTGCATATCCGTATCCCGGCAAATCCACGAGATACATATAATCATTAATATTATAATAATTGATTGTTTGTGTCTTACCCGGCTGGGCGGATGTTCTTGCAAGGGATTTACGGTTCATAAGACCGTTAATCAAAGATGATTTTCCAACGTTTGACTTTCCTGCAAAAGCCACCTCCGGTTTATCATTCTCCGGTAATTTACTTGTAATTCCGCACACAGTTTCGAGTGCAACATTTTTAATAACCATAATTATGCTATTGATTCGTCATTTGAGTTTTTGCGTTTAGTTGATGAAACCTTGGCAACTTTTCTTGTAACCTCAGGTTTAGCCAAATTCTCAACGACTTCCTTTGTAATTAAACAGTGATCGACGTCTTTTTCGGACGGAATTTCATACATAATGTCCATCATTATGCTTTCCATAATGGCTCTTAAACCTCTTGCGCCGGTCTTTCTTTCAAAAGATTTATGCGCAATTGCCTCAATTGCTTCATCCGTAAAATCAAGTCTTACATTATCAATTCCAAAGAGTGCCTGATACTGTTTGATAATTGCATTTTTAGGCTCTTTTAAGATTCTTACCAAAGATTCTTCATCAAGTTTATCCAAAGCAACAACCACAGGAACACGGCCCACAAACTCAGGGATAATTCCGTATTTTACAAGATCCTGAGGCATTACCTCTCTGAATAAATCATCCTTTGTATCCTCTGAACTTACAACGTTTGCGCCAAAGCCGATTGATCTTGTTTCAACACGCTGTTCAATTATCTTTTCAAGCCCGTCAAATGCACCGCCGCAGATAAACAGAATGTTTGTTGTATCAATCTGAATAAGTTCCTGATGAGGGTGCTTTCTTCCTCCCTGAGGAGGTACGCTTGCAACCGTTCCTTCCAAAATTTTAAGAAGAGCCTGCTGTACGCCTTCACCCGAAACGTCTCTTGTTATTGAGACATTTTCAGACTTCTTTGTAATCTTATCAATTTCATCAATGTAGATAATTCCAAGTTCAGCTCTTGAAACATCATAATCAGCCGCCTGGATAAGCTTAAGAAGAATATTTTCAACATCTTCACCAACATATCCTGCTTCCGTAAGTGCGGTTGCATCGGCAATTGCAAAAGGTACATCAAGCATCTTTGCAAGAGTCTGCGCAAGGTAAGTCTTACCTGAACCCGTTGGGCCAAGCATTAAGATATTACTCTTTTGTAATTCCACATCCATATCAGAAGCGTTCATGATACGCTTATAATGATTATATACGGATACTGACAATACTTTCTTTGCTTCATCCTGACCAATAACATATTCATCAAGAAAAGCCTTAATTTCTTTTGGCTTACGAAGGTTAACCTCATATGTTTTTCCTTCGGAGCCGCTTTGTTCATATGCTTCATCAATAATTTCAGAGCACAAATCAACGCATTCATCACAGATAAACACGCCATTAGGTCCTGCTATAAGCTTACGAACCTGATTTTCAGTTTTTCCGCA
>CAJOOB010000070.1 GCA_905236025.1 uncultured Lachnospiraceae bacterium | reverse complement strand
TTAGATACCGTCATTTCCATGTTTAAAGAAATTACCTCCGAAATTATTCAAAATTTTCATTAGTATTTCTATTATACGATATTTTCAAATCATATTCACTATTTTTTTGATTTCACGTTTTTTCACAAAAAACAAGTCGCAACCGCATAAGGTCACGACTTGCAATATAGATATTTAAATCAAATTTTAAACTACGTTGAACTTCTCACCGGATGCCGTAAGCTGATCCGTAACTTCGTTGTTTCGTGTCATTGCGGTACCAATACCGGAAATTTCTTCAACGATTTCAGAAGAGTTCGTTGCGCTCTGTGAAATGGCCAAAGTACTCTGTTCAACAGACGTTGTAATTGCATTTACACCTTCGGCCATTTCGTTCATGATGTCACGCAAATGATCCGCTCTTTCGGAGAATTTTGCAAGCATTTCATCAATGAGTCCTGAAGTATTTTCATACTTATCACCAATTTCAACGAATGAATCATAATCGGCAATAACCGTTGTATTAATAAACTTCATAACTTCCTGAGCGTTATTTGCAAGTTCATTAACCGCTGCGGTAACCTCTTCAGAAATTGACTGGATTGTGTTTGCGGTCTCTCTTGAGTTAGATGCAAGTGATGAAATTTCATCCGCAACAACCGCAAAGCCTCGTCCTGCTTCACCTGCACGCGCTGCTTCAATTGAAGCATTTAATGCAAGGAGATTTGTCTGAGATGCAATATTAAGGATTTCATTTGTAAGATCATTGATTTCCTTAACCTTCTCACTATCCTTAACCGATTTTTCAAGAACAACCGAAAGCTGTTCCATCTTGGCACCGGTGTTTGCTTTCTTCTCAATTGTTTCAGCCTTAATAGCCGTTGCTTCATCCTTAATGGATTTAGCTGTTACGGTGCCTTCATCTGCCGCATCATTAATTGTTGTAACGGCATCCTTAACCTGGTCTAACTTATCATTAATGGTTGCTGCCGTACTTGATACATCATCCATACTTGCGGAAAGCTCTTCTAAGGCTGCAGAAGAACTTGTAACATTATCAGACGCCTTTCTGATCTGCGCTGTCATTTCATCGGACGAAGTCTTTAAAACAACCGTACTGTCCTTAACGTCTTTAATGATTTCCTGAAGAGTCTCAATAAAGTCGTTAATACCGTTTTTGATTGCTTTAAGTTCTGTCTCCGTCTTCGTTTCAATACGTAAGGTCAAATCACCTTTGCCCTTATTAATGTTATCGATAATTGAATCGAGTTCATCTCTTATTGACTTAACCTTCTTTGCAACTCTTCTGTCAGTTAAGAAGAGGCTAAGAATAACAATTACAATAATTATCTCCATGCCAATAATCGTCTCTTTAACAGCCTGATTCTTTGAGATATTAAGATATGCTTCCATACCTTCAACAAGATCGTTAATCCTTGCGTTACAGTCGTCAATAGCCGCATAAACCGTTGCAAGATTTGATGGATAATCGCCGTCAAACAAAGCATATACATTGTATAGATCATCTGCCGCCGTATATTCTTCAATCGATGTAATTGTTGCCCTATACGCAACAAGAGTTTCCTCTAAGGCATCATAAAGTTCCTGACCGTCGCTTGTCTGTGTAATCAAAATACTTGTACTTACAAATTCAAGCCGTTCCTGTACATCTGAATATGCAGATGCAACCTCAGACCACTTGTTGGCTTCCTGCTCCGCATTATTACCGTGTGCACTAAATGCTGCGGCAACGCCTGCATCCATAACAGAAACCGAGTTTTTAAGTTCACCGAACTGATAAATAAGCTGAGCCTCATTTAAAGATGCTGAGGTCGCTGTTGAAACGATTGTTCCAATGCTGTTAACAACAATTATAATAACCACTGCCACCGATGCAATAATTGCCAGGTTCACGGCAAAATTTTGGAACATCAGAGTCTTAAACTTATCAGAAAATTTCTTGTTTTCCATACCTTTTACCTCCGTTTAAAGAAAAAATATTCAGTTTGTTCACCTACTAGCTAGTTCAATTATATCACTGTACACCTTCAAAAAACAAGATAAAACTTCAAATATCTACAGTCCTCCATTCACTTTTGATCCACTGGGGACCACAAGTGACCTACTTTAATTCAAATCTACATCTTTTTCCAACAGTTTGTTTTTAGAAATTCACTTATATCTGCAATATC
>CAJOOB010000069.1 GCA_905236025.1 uncultured Lachnospiraceae bacterium | reverse complement strand
GAACAGGTGGAGTGAGACTTGGAGGTATTATATGTAACTCCAGAAATGTTGACAGAGAGCTTGATCTTCTCAGAGCGTTTTCGAAAGAACTTGGAACAAAGTTACTTTATTTTGTGCCAAGAGACAATATTGTTCAGCATGCGGAAATCAATAAGAAAACGGTTATTGAATACAAACCTGATTCTGCACAGGCTCAGGAATACAGAAATCTTGCACAGGCTGTTATTGAAAATAAGGATTTTGTAATACCTACACCAATGACACAGGAAAGACTTGAAGAAATCCTTATGGAATACGGTATGATGGAACTTGCCGATGATTACAAGATTTAAGAATAAAATTTTGAATGAACAGGAGAATTTACTATGGCTATATATAACTCGATTACAGAAATTGTAGGAAAAACACCTATCGTTGAATTTAAGAGATTAGAAAAAGTACTTGGATTAAAGGGCAGAATTGCAGGAAAGTTGGAATATTTCAATCCTGCAGGTTCGCATAAAGATCGTATGGCACTTGAAATTATCAATCAGGCAGAGGAAAGAAATGAAATAAGCCCGGATAAGACAACACTGGTTGAATTTACATCGGGTAATACAGGCGTTGCCATGGCTGCCTTTGCTGCTGCAAAAGGATATAAGTTCAATATAGGTCTTCAGAATGGTGTTTCCGTGGAGAGATTAAAACTTCTTGAGGCTTATCAGGCGAATGTTGTCAGTGTTCCGCAGGAATTGATTGCGGGCGTTTTTGAAAAAGGAATTGATGCGTTTGAGGATGTTATCAATTACATGACTGACGGCGTTGAAGGAACTTATCCGACATTCCAACTTAGTAATCCTGATAATGTTAATGCACATTATAAGTATACCGGACCTGAAATCTGGGAGGATACTGAAGGAAAGATCGATGTTTTTGTCGGTGGAGTTGGTACCGGAGGCTCAACGCACGGAGTAGGTAAATATTTAAAAGAAAAAAACAGTGATATTAAGGTTGTAATTACGCAGCCGGATGCAAAAGACGTTGAAAAACCACTTGTTAAAGGAACAGAGGATGGAGGATTCCATGGTATTCATGCTGTTTTCGATGGTGAAAAAACTAATGCAATGGCTCCGGCAAACTTTAATGAAAAAATCGTTGATGAATATGTAACTATCACATATGCGGAAACCTTAAAAGCAATACATCTTCTTGCAAAGTATGAGGGAATTTTTGTAGGAGCATCTTCAGGTGCCTCATTGGCTGTTGCAATTAAGCTTGCGCTTCGCGATGAAAATAGGAGCAAACTTATTGTTCCTCTTCTTCCTGATAATGGAGAGAGATATTTGTCGGAAGATCTTCAGAAAGTAAGACATGAAGTTGAAGATGAAATTAAATTTGAAGCATAAGTGAAAGGAAATATATTGAGATGCCAATTAATACCAGTAATTCAAATGTGGCTACAAGAGAGAATCGTATTGGTTCTATTACAGGTTATGTAGGCACGTTAAATGATTTGGCTTCACAGAGCCAGTGTGGAACATTAAAAGGATGTTCAAGATGTTTTTCGCAGTCAAGTACATGTTTATCAAGCTGTGGCTTGGGTCAGCTTTCTGCAATACGTGATGTTGCGATTATTCACCATGGTCCTGCGGGATGTTCCGTTGCAAGTTCTAATTCGTATTACATGACAAAGGTAATGGCAAAAAAGAGGGGAGTAACAAGTAATACGGTTTATGTGGGAACGGATATGAATGAAAATGATACGATTTTCGGTTCTACAGAAGCTCTTCGTAAGATTATTTTAGAAGTAAATGAGAGATATTCGCCGAAAGCAATTTTTGTTTCGAGTGCCTGTGCAACAGGTATAATCGGTGAAGATATTGACAGTATCGTTGAAGATGTCAGAGATGAAATAGGAGTACCGATTGTTGCTGTTCACTGTGAGGGTTTTAAATCAAGAATCTGGGCAACAGGTTTTGACCTTTCAGATCATGCAGTTTTACAGGAAATTGTTAAGCCGCCAAGAGCAGGCGTGAAGACAAATAAGATTAATTTCAAGAATTTCTTTGAAAGTGCAAGGCCGGAGATTATTGAAATGTTTAAAAATTTTGATCTTGAACCTGTTTTCTTGTACTGTAATTCAACTATCGAGGAACTGTCACATTTATCTGAAAGCCTTGCTACGACATGTATTTGCGGTACTTTGGGCAATTATTTGGGCAACGGTCTTGAAGAAAAATATGGAGTTCCATACGTAAGAAGTATAAATCAGTGCGGTATCGCCGGTTTTGAGACATGGTTGCGTGAAATAGGTAAGGTGACCGGAAGAAGTGAAAAGGTCGAAAAATATATAGAAGAACAAAGAGCAATTTATATTCCTCAGATTGAAGAAGTGAAGAAAGAACTTGTTGGTCTTACGGCTGTTCTTGGTATGGGACCGGGTTATACATTCGAGGTATCACGTGTTCTTGATGAACTGGGAATTAAGGTCGTGTGGGCGCTTGCTTGGCATTACGATAAAAAATATGAAAATGGAGATGTTCCTCCATCAATGAAATATCTTTTGGATAATGACATTGATTTTGAAACAAGCGTTGCAGATCAGCAAAATTATGAAGTAATGAATATTTTGAATAAATATCAGCCGGATATGTATTTATCAAGACATCCCGGTTCAACCGTATGGGCGATTAAAAACGGTACACCTGCGATTTATGTTGCGGATGAATATATGATCTTTGGATATAAGCACACTTTAGAATTCGCAAAGACGATTTTGAATACAATACGTAACCGCAGTTTTGAGGCCAATCTTGCTAAGCGGACAAAATTACCATATACGGACTGGTGGTATAAACAGAATGTGGATACATTTCTTGAGGAGGTAAAGTAAAATGGCAAAATTGTTGGACAAACAGCGTTATAAGTGTGCACTCGGTGCAATGCAGACAGTGCAGGCGATTGAAAGAGCTTTACCGATTCTTCATTCAGGTCCGGGTTGTGCACAGAAACTTTCGGAGTCGGTAGGAAGTTCAGGATATTTTTCACCAAACATTTTTCCTTGTACAAGTATCAATGAAAAGGATGTTGTGTTTGGAGGAGTTAAGAAACTTGATTCTACGATTGAAAATGCTCTTAAAGTCATTGATGCCGATTTGTATGTTGTTTTGACGGGATGTATCCCGGAAATAGTCGGGGACGATTCGGGCGAGGTTGTATCAAGATATGAGGATGCGGAAAAACCTGTTATTTATGCTCCTACAGCCGGTTTTAAAGGAAATAACTATAAAGGCCATGAGCAGGTAATTGATGCGATTATTGATCAATATTTAAGTAAATCAGATAAAAAACAAAAGGGCCTTGTAAATATATGGGCAGATGTTCCGTATCAGGATCTTTTTTGGCTTGGAAATCTTCGTGAACTTGAGAAACTTGTGAGTGAACTGGGTCTGATTCCAAATACAATATTTGGATTTAAAAGAGGAATTGAAAATATCAGGAAAATTCCTGAAGCAGAATTCAATTTGCTTGTATCACCTTGGGTGGGACTTGGTAATGTAAAGAAAATGGAACGTAAGTTTGGAACGCCATACTTACATTATCCGACACTTCCTATTGGGGCCGCGGAAACGAGCAAGTTTTTAAGAGAAGTCGGAAAATTTGCCGGAGTGGCTGAAGAAAAAGTTGAGGAAGTTATCAAAAAGCATGAGGATTATTACTATTACCTCATTGAGAGATATGCGGATCTTTTCCTTGAAAACCGTGTAATCAACAAGCAGTTTACGGTTGTTGCAGATGCGCAGTATACACTCAGTATTACCAAATTTTTGGCTAATGATCTTGGACTTATTCCGGCAAAACAGTTTATAGTTGATGATACGCCGGCAAGTTACAGAGATAAGATTAAAGAAGAATTTAAAAATCTCAATTACGGTGTTGAGGCTGAGGTTTCATTTGATACCGATGGCTACAAGATTCATGAAGAAATCAAAAATCATGATTATCATGGGTATCCTCTTGTACTCGGAGGCTATTATGAGAAGGAGGTTACTGAAAATCTGAAGGGTAATTTCCTGAACATTGCATATCCCGTACAGGATAAAGTTGTTTTTGATGATTCTTATGTTGGATACACGGGTGGAATACGACTGATTGAAGACATTTATACGGTCGCTGTTTCAAGATTTAACTAAACACAAATTTTACAGAGCCAAAGTCGGGGTAACCATGACCTTGGCTCTGTCTGATAATGAAAATGAGGTGGCATAATGTCTTATAAAATAGCAATTGGTTCTTCGGATGGAATTAATGTGGATTTAAAATTCGGAGAAACAAAAGAATTTCTTATATATGAGGTTGATGAGAACGCAAAATTTCTTGAAAAAAGAGCGGTTTATGGTGAATTGCCGGAGAATACATTGTCCTTTACTGAAGGAATATGTTCGACCGGTGATAAGGATTGTACGTCATCTTGCATAAGTGAAGGCAGTGGATGCGGAGACGGAAACGGTTGCTCGGGGCCGAAAGATGCAGTGGTAAAAATTTCAGTTATTTCTGATTGCAGATGTGTGGTTTGCAAAAAAATCGGATTTCAGGCACAAAAACAGTTTGAAAAGAAAGCAATATCGGTTTTTGATGTTGAATGCAGTATCAGTGAAGCCCTTGAAAAGATTACATATTATTATGGAAAAATTGACAGGCATGAAACGTTTAGAAAAGAAAAATAAAATACCAAATATATATAAATCCTATAACATCTAATTCAATATATGGATTATACAAAACAAGTATAGACTGTTAGAATTAATAATATGTAACAACGCATAAAAATATAATTAAATAAGAATGGAGTATGTTCATGAGCTTAAAAATTGACACAAAGTGTTTGCATATACAAAACAAAGAGGAGTCGGACTGTCACTATGGTGCAATAAGTTATCCGATTTATCAGACTGCTACATATGCACATCCTGAAGTTGGAAAAAGTACGGGATTTGATTATTCAAGACTTCAAAATCCAACCAGGCAGCAGGTGGAAAAGGTCATTGCACAACTGGAAAACGGGATAGATGCGCTTGCATTCTCGAGCGGTATGGCTGCCATTACTGCTTTGATGGAACTTTTCAAATATGGAGATCATATAATCACTGATGCTGACCTTTACGGAGGAACTATCCGGCTGTTTGATAATATAAACGTAAAAAACGGTATAGAATTTACGCATATTGATTTTACAAAGTCAGAACCGGAAAATTTTATAAGAGAAAATACAAAGGCGATTTATATTGAAACTCCAACCAATCCAATGATGAGAGTGACAGATATTGAAAAAGTGTCGAAGATAGCAAAAGAACATAATCTCTTGCTGATAGTCGATAATACTTTTTTATCCCCGTATTTTCAGAATCCTCTCAATCTTGGGGCAGATATTGTCATACACAGCGGTACTAAATTTTTGGGTGGGCATAATGATACACTTGCGGGTTTTATTGTTACAAACAGAGAAGACATTTCTGAGAAGCTTAGATTTATAATAAAGACAGTGGGATCCGGTCTTTCACCTTTTGACAGTTGGTTGATTCTGAGGGGAATAAAGACACTTGCGATACGAATGGAAAAGTCTCAGGAGAATGCATTTGAAATTGTAAAGTATTTACAATCTGAGCCAAAGGTAAGAAAAGTATATTATCCGGGAATAGAAGGTTCTCAGGGTTATGAGATCTGCAGGCGTCAGGCAAGAGGATTTGGCTCAATGCTCTCTTTTGAAGTTGAAAGCGCTGAACTTGCAAAACACATACTCAAATATACAAAACTGATACCTTTTGCAGAAAGTCTTGGAGGTGTAGAGAGTCTTTTAACATACCCGTGCACGCAGACGCATGCGGATGTACCGGAAGAGGAACGTATTGCAAATGGTATAACTGACTGTGTACTTCGTATGTCGGTTGGTATAGAGGCTGCCTCCGATCTGGTTGCTGATCTTAAATATGCAATTGATTCGTATGACGGATATAAAGGACGGTATATATAAAATCAACCGTGTCGATAAGTTATCGACCTGATAAACAAATTGAGGAACCACAGATAAAACAAGAGGAGGTAAATAGCATGCCGGAAAGAAATCTCGATTTTGATAAAATAATAAACAGAAGGGGGACAAAATGTTTAAAGTATGATTTTGCCGTAAAGAGAGGGTATCCGGAAGACGTTTTACCTCTTTGGGTAGCGGATATGGATTTCAGGTCAACATCCTATGTTGAAGATGCAATCCATAATCTTGCGTCTCATAACATATACGGATATACAAATTTGCAAAAGGGTGATGGATTTTTTGAAGCAGTGGCCGGATGGATGAAGAGGCATCACAATTGGGAAGTTTTGCCGGAATGGCATGTTCATACGCCGGGGGTATGCTTTGCAATTGCAACAGCAATCCGTGCGTATACAAACGAGGGGGATGCCGTAATAATACAGCAACCGGTATATTATCCGTTCAAAAATATTATTGTTCAAAATAAAAGAAAACTTGTAAGTAATGATCTTTTATATGATGGAAAAGGACATTATTCAATTGATTTCGAGGATTTTGAAAATAAAATAAAAAATAACAGTGTAAAACTTTTTGTACTCTGTAACCCTCACAATCCTGTCGGAAGAGTATGGACAACCGCGGAATTGAAAAGGTTAGGTGATATATGTAAAAAGTACAATGTGATAGTATTCAGTGATGAGATACATTTTGATTTTATATGGAAATCACATCATCATATTTTTCAGGAGATATGTGAAGATTATAAAGATTTTACCATTACTGGAACATCACCAAGTAAAACTTTTAATCTTGCCGGTGCTCAGCAGTCAAATATATTCATCTGTAATAAAGAGTTAAAAAGAAAATTCGTTACCCAGTATGATGTTTCGGGGCTGGATGAGCCGAATCCGTTTGGTATTGCAGCAACAGAAGCTGCTTATAAGTATGGGGATGAATGGTATGAGGCCGTAATAAAATATATAGGTGGCAATATTAAGTTTGCAAAGGACTACATTGAAACAGAAATTCCTAATGTTAAGCTTGTTCATCCTGAGGGGACATATCTGATCTGGCTTGATTTTCAAGATACCGGAATTGTGCCAAAGAAGCTGGATGACCTTATAATAAATAAAGCAAAGCTTTGGCTTGACAGCGGCAGGATATTTGGAGATACCGGAATGGGCTTTGAACGAATAAATACTGCCTGTCCGAGAAGTGTACTTGAAACAGCCCTTGAAAGAATCAAAAGTTGTATAACAGGAGTTTTTTATCTGGTGTAAAATAAAAAAACATAGTATTATTATGTTGCATACAACAAAAATGGAAACAATGTAATGGGCCGATAGGAGGAAAATAAGTGAACGAAACAATAAAAGTGCTTGAAAGCAGAAGAAGCTGCAGAGATTTTAAGCAGGAACAAATTCCTGAAGATACATTAAAAGAAATACTTGAAGCCGGAACATATGCTGCCACCGGTATGGGAAAGCAAAGTCCCATTATTATAACCGTAACAGACAAAAAAGTAAGAGATGAACTGATGGAAGCAAACAGAAAAGCGGGTGGCTGGGCAGAAGGGTTCGATCCGTTTTACGGTGCTCCGGTAATACTAATTGTGCTTGCAAATAAAGATGTACCAACTTATGTATATGACGGTGCTCTTGTTATGGGTAATCTTATGAATGCGGCAGAAAGCCTTGGCGTGGCGAGCATTTGGATTCACAGAGCGAAGGAAGAATTTGAATCGGATTTTGGAAAAAAACTTCTTAAGAAACTTGGAATTGAAGGGAATTATGAAGGGATTGGACATTGCGCATTGGGATATGCAAAATCGCCTGCAAAAGCGCCTGCTCCAAGAAAAGAGAATTACATATATTGCATCTAAATAAAACCATAAAAGACTTATTCGGAAATTTCCGGATAAGTCTTTTTTGTGCAGTTGAAAATATTATATTTTGACCAAAATAAAAAAAGCTATTGACAGATATAAAATATTGCATACAATATAATTGTACACAACATAAACAATGACATGAAATTAATTTAAAGAATACGGAGGACAAGCAATGATCTATGATTACGAAGTAACAACCGGAAAAGGTGATACACTTTCACTTTCGGAATTTAAGGGGAAGGTAATTTTAATTGTAAACACTGCAACAGGCTGTGGTTTTACACCACAGTACGCACCGATTGAGCAATTATATAAAGATTATCATGATAAGGGATTGGAAATTCTTGATATCCCATGTAATCAGTTTGGCGGACAGGCTCCGGGAACAGATGATGAAATACATGAATTTTGCTCACTTCATTACAACACAACCTTTCCTCAGATGAAAAAATCTGACGTAAACGGAGAAAACGAGCTTCCTCTTTACACGTATTTAAAGTCCGAGAAGGGTTTTGAAGGTTTTGAAGAGCATGAATTTAAAACCTTGCTTGAAGGTATGTTTGCAAAAGAAGATCCTGACTGGGCTAAGAAACCTGATATAAAGTGGAACTTTACCAAATTTGTAATTGACCGTAACGGAAACGTTGTTGCACGTTTTGAGCCAACAGCAGACGTAGGGAAGGTTGAAGAGTGCATTAAATCACTTTTATAAAAATAAAAAATGGAGGAATTATTATGAGTATTGCAGTAAGATATTATTCAAGATCCGGAAATACAAAACTTTTGGCAGAGGCAATTGCGGAAAGCGTGAATGCGGTGGCAATCGGCACGGATAAAGCGAACGCGCCGATTATTGAACCGGTAGATACGTTGTTTATTGGCGGTGCTTTGTATGCATACGGAATTGATGCTAACTTACAGGCGTATCTGGATGACATTGATCCTAAGAATGTCAGAAGAGCAGTGGTTTTTTCGACATCATGGATATCAAAGCACGCAATTGACATTATAAAGAAATCTCTTAAGGCAAAGGGGATAACCGTGGAAGAACAGGTTATTTACGCAAAGGGAAAACCTTCGGAAAAGAGCCTTTCAAAAGCCGGAGAAATTGCAAAGCAGTTTGTGTAAGTTAAAGAAGGCGGGTAAGTATGGCAAAAATCTTGTTTCACACCGGGTTTAGCGTGATTGAAAAACCGGATATAAGACACGGGCGAAAAAATGCGGATTTCGGGCAGGGATTTTATCTCTCCGAAAACGAAGAATTTTCAAGGCGCTGGGCAAGGTCAAGAAAAGATGAAAAAACATACATAAACCGATATGAACTGGATGATACAGACCTTTTAATAAAGCATTTTATCAGAAACAAAGAGTGGTTTGACTATATATTTAATAACCGCAGAATGAAAGAAGATGCATATAAGGAATATGACATAATAATCGGGCCCATAGCCAACGATACGCTTTACGACACGTGGGGCATAATTACCAGCGGTCTCTTAAGCGATAATGAGGCAGAAGAAGTAATGATGATTGGGCCTTGTTATGAACAGACCGTAATAAAATCAGACAAAGCTCTCTCTAAACTTTTGTTTATCAAGGCTGACGAACTGAGTGCGGAGGAGATTCATAAATACAGGCAGATTGTTGCCAAAGAAGAGGGAGAATACCAAAAGGAATTTTCCCAAACATTAAAAAGCCTTTCAGACTAATCCCATCATAAACCGGCGAAGGGGAACCGAGAAATCGGTTCTCTTTTGCGTTTTTTTGAATGTATGATATACTGTTGCAGAAAGGACGATGCAACAACGGGCATCATTTATTGAATTTTGAATAAATACACTTTAGATATATTTTTAAAAAAAGAAAAGGGTTCGCTTGCAGATCAGGTAAAACTTGTGCTTGCACTTAGTCTGCCTGCAATACTTGCGCAACTTACCTCCATTGCGATGCAGTATATTGATGCGGCAATGGTGGGAAG
>CAJOOB010000068.1 GCA_905236025.1 uncultured Lachnospiraceae bacterium | reverse complement strand
TATGTGCAGGCGCACGAGGACGAGTTTGTGGAGATGATTACCAAGAAGTCCAGAGCCGAGGTTGACAAGAGCCTGCGAGACGGCAAGCGTGAACTGGAGCAGTCACAGGCTCGTATCCACAAGCTAGATGAGATTATCCAGAGGCTCTACGAGGACAATATCGAGGGTAAGATTTCCGATGAGCGTTTCTCCAAGATGTCCGAAAGCTACGAAACGGAGCAGAAAACGCTCGAATGCCGCGTGACGGAGCTTCGCAGCATGATCGCCACACAGCAGGAAAGCAGCGTGAATGTTGACCTTTTCCTCGCCAAGGTACGAAAGTACACGGATGTCCGAGAACTGACGCCGGAGATCATCCGGGAGTTTGTAGACCGGATTGAAGTCTACAAGCCGGAGCGGATAAGCGGGCACAAGGTGCAGAGAATGCGTATCGTGTGGAACTGCATCGGAGAGTTTATGCCGCCGCAGCCCAAAAAAAATGAAAAATCGGCATAGCCGGATTTCTCCAAACTATGCCGATATTCTTTCCGGGATTAAAATCCCTTAGTTGCACCGCCTTTCGCGGTGGTCTTATAATTACGATCCTACACAAATTTTGCTGTGTTTAATTTAACGCCGGGACCCATTGTTGATGTAAGAGTAAGACTCTTAATATATGTACCCTTAACTGTTGAAGGCTTAGCCTTAACAATTGCGTCTATAAGTGCCTGGAAGTTGTCTGAAAGCTGTTCTTCAGTGAATGAAGCCTTGCCAATCGGAACGTGAACAATGTTAGCCTTATCAAGTCTGTATTCAATCTTACCTGCTTTGATATCATTAACAGCCTTTGTTACGTCCATTGTAACTGTACCTGCCTTAGGGTTTGGCATAAGGCCTTTAGGACCAAGTACACGACCAAGACGTCCAACAACACCCATCATATCAGGAGTTGCAACTACAACGTCAAAATCGAGCCATCCTTCATTCTGAATCTTTGGTACAAGTTCATCAGCTCCAACGAAATCTGCACCTGCTGCTGTAGCTTCATCAGCCTTAGCGCCCTTTGCAAATACCAAAACTCTAACCTTCTTACCTGTACCGTGAGGTAAAACTACAGCACCACGAATCTGCTGCTCAGCATGACGGCCGTCACAACCTGTTCTTACGTGTACTTCGATTGTTTCATCGAATTTAGCTGTTGCATTCTGTTTTACTAACTTAATAGCTTCTTCTTTGTCGTATGCCTTTGTCTTATCAATAAGCTTTGCGGCTTCGACATATTTCTTTCCTCTCTTCATTGAGAAATCCTCCTTGTGGTATTAACGGGTTTAGGCAAACACACACATTGCCCTCCTCCCACGTTTTACTTAAATTCTAAAATTAACTGATATAAATTATTCTTCTACAGTAACGCCCATTGATCTTGCAGTACCTGCAATCATGCTCATTGCTGCTTCAAGTGATGCTGCGTTAAGATCAGGCATCTTTGTTTCAGCGATCTTCTGAAGATCTGCCTTGCTTAACTTAGCAACCTTAGTCTTGTTTGGAACTCCTGAACCCTTCTGGATCTTAGCTGCCTTCTTAATAAGAACTGCAGCAGGAGGAGTCTTAGTTACAAAGCTAAAGCTTCTGTCTGCATATACAGTAATAACAACAGGGATAATCATACCCGGCTGATCTGCTGTTCTTGCATTAAATTCCTTTGTAAACTGAACAATATTTACACCATGCTGACCAAGTGCAGGGCCAACCGGTGGTGCCGGTGTTGCTTTGCCGGCTTCGATCTGTAACTTAATATAGCCTTCAACCTTTTTAGCCATTTTATTACCTCTTTCTTATATTAGAAATCTATCTTTTTAATTTCTGTAAAGCTAATCTCTACAGGTGTTTCACGACCAAACATATCAACATTGATTGTAACAGTCTGCTTATGTTCGTTAATCGCTTTAATAACGCCCACGGTATTTTCCCATACACCACTGACAACGGTAACATTATCGCCCACTTCAAAGTCCATAACGACTTCAGGCTTACCGTTAATACCAAGCGGCAACATTTCTTCTTCCGTAAGCGGAACCGGCTTTGATCCCGGTCCAACGAAGCCCGTAACACCTCTTGTATTACGAACGACATACCATGTATCATCATTCATAATCATGTTAACCAAAACGTATCCCGGGAACATCTTCTTAGAAGCGCTCTTACGTGTACCGTTCTTAAGTTCAACAACTTCCTGAAGCGGTACCGCAACTTCAAGGATCTGGTCCTGAAGTTTTCTGTTTTCAATCGCCTGCTCAATGCTGGTCTTTACTTTATTCTCATATCCTGAGTAAGTATGAATAACATACCATTTTGCTTCTGCCATAAATTCACCTTAACCTTTTTAAAGTATTTTTAAACCATTAACTTATCAAGTGCAAATGTGAATATAAGGTCCAAGACCTTAATAATGACACCTAATGCTGCCGATATAAGAACAACTGCTACTGTCTGACGTGCAACCGTAGTTTTGTCAGGCCAGATTATCTTTTTGAATTCTGCTTTAACTCTTGAGAAAAAGCTTTCTTTCTTTTCATTAGAATCTGCCATAGCAAGCCTCCTTATTTCGTTTCCTTATGCAAAGTATGTGTCTTGCAGAATCTGCAATATTTCTTTGTTTCCATTCTGTCCGGATGATTTTTCTTATCTTTAGTAAGATCGTAATTTCTCTGCTTACATTCCGTACATGCTAATGTTATTTTTACGCGCACAGCTTCCACCTCCATATGTATTTTTGGATGGTCAGCGCCTCATTGGTGTGTGTTCAAATTTGGCGCAAAAAAAAAGACCTCTTCCGTCGCTATCACAATATAGCATACGAAGAGGTCTTCGTCAACACCTTTTTGTTTTTTATTACAATATTGTTATATTATTTTTCCGATTGCTGCTTTTTGAATATTTCATCCATTGTGTGCCAGCCAAGAACCGCGCATTTTACCCTTGCAGGCATGTGGGAAACGTCCTGTAAAACGCCTGCCTCTTCAAGCATTTCTTTTTCTTCTTCGGTAACAGAGCCCTTAATCATTCGCATAAAAATATCTGAAAGTTTTAACGCCTCATCCTTATTTTTGCCAATAATCAAATCAAGCATCATATCAGCCGATGCCTGTGAGATTGCGCAGCCATCGCCAACAAAAGAACCGTCTTCAATTACGTCATCTACTATCTTTAACTGCAAAATGATGTCATCACCGCAGCTTGGATTAATGCCTTCCAATGTATAATTTGCATCCTCAAGCTTGTATTTATGCATTGGATGTAAATTGTGATCCGTAAGTATTTCATTGTAAAAAGGTTTCTGTTCCATTTAAAGTCCCATCTTTCCTCTTAAGTTCACAAGTTCTTCAATAAATCTGTCAATATCTCCGGTTGTATTATAAAACGCAAGACTGATTCTTGAAGTGGACAAAGTCTTAAGATACTTTAAAAGCGGCTGTGCACAGTGATGCCCCGCTCTTAAATTAACATCCGCGCTGTCCATAATATATGCTACATCATGCGGGTGAACTCCGTCAAGTTTAAAGGTAATAATTCCGTGATGCTCTTTTGCGTCATCAGACCCGTAAATTGTAATCCCCGGCACTTCCTTCATTTTTTCAAATGCATAAGAAGTAAGGAAATTTTCCCGTTCTTCAATCTGTTCAAAGCCAAACCTGTTAATATAGTCCATAGCCGCGGACAGCCCAACCGCTCCGCCCGCATTTACCGTACCGGCCTCAAACTTATGCGGAACTTCAGCGTATGTCACATCATCCAATGTAACAGTTTCAATCATTTCACCACCTGCCAAAAACGGAGGCATAGCTTCAAGGTATTTGTATTTTCCGTACAAAACTCCAATTCCCATTGGAGCAAGCATTTTGTGACCCGAAAACGCCAGGAAATCGACATCCAGATCCAACACATCCACCTTCATGTGGGGAACACTCTGTGCGCCGTCTGCAACAAACAAGGCACCGTATTTATGCGCAATTGAAACAAATGTTTTAATGTCGTTGCACACGCCCAAAACATTTGATACATGCGCCATTGACACAATTTTTACTTTGTCGCTCATTACGGCCTCAAAGGCTTCTTTTGTGATTTTTCCTTTTTCATCGCAGTAAAGGTATGTTACTTTTGCGTTGTGACGTTTTGCCGCAGCACGCCAAGGAAGCATATTGCTGTGGTGTTCCATTATGGTAACAACAATTTCATCCCCTTCTTTTAAAAGCATATCTCCAAGCGAAGACGCCAAAAGATTTAATGATTCTGTTGCATTTCTTGTAAATATTATTTCCTGCGCTTTTTCGGCATTTATAAACTCTGCGGTTTTAACTCTTGCTTCTTCATAAACATCCGTTGCGGCAACGCTTAATTTATATAGACCACGCAAAGGATTTGCGTTTTCTTCTTTATAATATTTTTCAACCGCGTTTATTACAGACAAAGGTTTTTGCGTTGTAGCAGCATTATCCAGATAAGCAGGAGTTCTTCCCGTCTCTTTAAACGCCGTATTAAGAATAAGGAAATCTTTACGTATCTTTTCAATTTCCAATTTTTCGTAAGTTGCCATTTTAAACCTCTATAATCTAATTTTCTTCAAGTTCTTCAATGATTCTGTTTCTTACCGCTTCTTCAGGGATTCTGCCTGCAACCGACATAAGCGAAGCTGCGGCCATCATCCTGTAGATCTCTTCTTCCGTAATTCCGCGGGATTCCATATAAAAGAGTATATCTTCGCTGATTTTACCAACGGTTGCTCCGTGGTTACCCTCAACATCCTCTTCTCCGCAAAGAATTATTGGCGTGGTACGGTTTACTGCCGTATCATCAAGGAAAAGAACGTTTTCAAGAACATTACCCTTGCTACCTGATGCACCCTTAATAAAATCAATTGTTCCTCTGAAGCACTTATAAGCATTTGTTTTTAACGCTCCCTGTGTGCTCATGTCGCAATGGGTGTTCTTTCCAACATGTCTTACAACATAATTAATATCGAGTTTTCTCGAATCATTTACAAGATAAGCACTGTTAAGCTTTAAGTCCGACTCATTTCCCAAAAGTTTTGAAGCAAGGCCTGCGTATATTTCGCCGCCTTTCATAAAAAGCTGTACAATATTAAAGCTTGCACATTTTCCTTCACACGCACTGACGTTTGTAATTAACTTATATTCCGCACCTGTTTTATATATCTGAACAAGTGTAACTTTTGCGTTATCTTCTATATTAAACTTAACTGATGCAAAGCCAAAACCCTCATCTTCCGATGTGATTTCCTCAATAACGGTAAGGTTTGCACCTTCTCTTGCATTTACAAGTACTTCAAATGCCCCATCCTTTGTGAGTTTAGGATTTATAAAAAGCTTACCTTCCGCTAACGTTTCAAACGAAACACCCTTCCTTACACATGCACTTCTTATTATGTTCGTATCTGTGCCGGTGCCGTCTTCCATATCATTAAATAAAGAAGGATTTAAAGCTGTTTCCTTAACGTCACCTTCCACCTTTATATTTAAAGCATCTTTGGATAATTCCAAAAGCTCATCATTATCAAAGCAAACCTTTGCATCATTTACTTTTAACCAATTCCAGGTCTTCATGGGTATTGGATTAATTTTGTATTCTGCTTCCATATTTCCTCCTAACCAATGCTGCCCTTCATTTCAATTCTGATAAGATT
>CAJOOB010000067.1 GCA_905236025.1 uncultured Lachnospiraceae bacterium | reverse complement strand
TTCCGCACTTAGTGCTCCATGTTCTTACGACCGGCAAATGAATTTGTATGCAAGCATCCATTCGCTTGCCGGTCTTGTGCAACAAAATGCGGCCCGCAATTTACGGGCCGCATACTTATCTTTTAAACCGCTGAAAGATGTAATACTCTTTCCTTTATTTCCTGTGTTCGTCCCTGATTCCAGAATTGTGTTCCAATGTATCCGCAAGTACGTCTTGCAACATTCATCTTTGTTTCATCTCTGTTTCCGCAATTTGGACACTGCCATACAAGCTTTCCGTCATCATCTTTTACAATGGTTATTTCACCGTCATAACCGCATACCTGGCAGAAATCACTCTTTGTATTAAGCTCCGCATACATTATGTTGTCATAAATAAACTTCATTAAGTCAAGGACTGCCTCAAGGTTATCCTGCATATTAGGTACTTCTACGTAGCTTATTGCACCACCCGGTGAAAGCGCCTGGAACTTACTTTCAAGGGCAAGTTTATCAAATGCATTAATTTCTTCGGTAACATGTACATGATATGAATTTGTGATGTAATTCTTATCTGTAACGCCTTCAATTATACCAAAACGACGCTGTAAGGATTTTGCAAACTTATATGTTGTTGATTCAAGCGGTGTTCCGTAAATTGAGTAATCAATATTTTCAGCCGCTTTCCAACGCTTGCACGCATCATTAAGCCTCTGCATTACCTCTAAGCCAAATTCTTCGCCTTCTTTTTCCGTTAACTTACGTCCGGTAACTTCATATACGCATTCCCAAAGGCCGGCATAACCAAGAGAAATTGTTGAATATCCGCCGTAAAGGAGCTTGTCAATTGGTTCGCCCTTTTTAAGTCTTGCAAGAGCGCCGTACTGCCAAAGGATTGGAGCTGCATCTGACAAAGTGCCTTTAAGTCTTTCATGACGACATCTAAGGGCTTTGTGGCAAAGTTCAAGTCTCTCTTCAAGTACTTCCCAGAATTTGTCAACATCCTTCTTTTCACGGCATGCCGTACAGGCAACATCAACAAGGTTTATTGTAACAACGCCCTGATTGAATCTTCCGTAATACTTCGGCTTTCCGTGTTCATCAACATATGGCGTAAGAAAGCTTCTGCATCCCATAGGAGTATAGCAATGACCTTCTCCGTTTTTATCCACCTTAAGTTTAAGCATAATCTTTTCCGATACATAATCAGGAACCATACGCTTAGCGGTACATTTAGCCGCAAGTTTCGTAAGATAGTAGAACTGCGAATCTTCTGTGATATTATCCTCTTCCAAAACATAAATAAGTTTAGGGAAGGCAGGAGTTATATATACACCGGCTTCGTTCTTAACGCCAATGATACGCTGTTTCAAAATTTCTTCAATAATGAGGGCAAGATCATGCTTTTCTTTTTCATTTCTTGCTTCATTAAGATACATGAAGATTGTAATGAAAGGTGCCTGGCCGTTTGTTGTAAGAAGAGTAACAACCTGATACTGTAAGGTCTGAATACCTTTTTCAATTTCCTTTGCAAGTCTTCCTTCTACAATCTTTGATAAAACATCGGTTGTCGGTTCAAATCCGGCAATCTTGTATTCTTCAATAACCTGTTTTCTGATCTTTTCACGGGATACATCAACAAAAGGAGCAAGATGTGTAAGGCTGATACTCTGTCCGCCATACTGGTTTGATGCAACCTGTGCAATAATCTGTGTTGCAATATTACATGCGGTTGAGAAGCTCTTTGGTGTTTCAATCATTGTTCCGCTGATAACGGTACCGTTTTGAAGCATTCCTTCAAGGTCTACCAGATCACAGTTGTGCATATGCTGTGCGTAATAATCACTGTCGTGGAAATGAAGTATACCTTCTCTGTGAGCCTTTACAACCTCTTCAGGAAGAAGGATTCTTTCACTTAAGTCACGGCTTACTTCACCTGCCATGTAATCACGCTGTACGCTGTTTACTCTTGGATTCTTGTTTGAATTTTCCTGTTTTGCTTCTTCGTTGTTACACTCAATAAGGCTTAAGATCTTATCATCCGTTGTGTTTGAAGAACGTGCCATATTACGCACATATCTGTAACGGATATATCTCTTTGCCGTCTCAAAAGCATTGTGCTTCATGAGCTGTACTTCCACAAGTTCCTGTATTTCTTCTACAGAAAGCGCTCTTTCTACTTCGCTGCAATAATTTTCAATGATAGCACCAATGGCCGTAATCTGCTCAGGAATGAGCTCAGGCTTATCTTCAGTTGCCAAGTTTGCTTTACTTATGGCGTTTTTGATTTTTTCGACGTCGAACTGGACTTCCGAACCGTCTCTTTTGATAATCTTCATAACATGCCTCTCCTATACATTTTTTATTATGAGGAATAAAAAGAACCAAAAACTTTTTATTCCTGTCATTCACTAATAAGTACATCCCTATACTAACACCCGAAAAATGATATGTCAATACCAAGACCACAATATATTGTGTTTTGTTTTTAACTTTATAACCAAATGTTGAAAAATGAAGGAATCTCAAAATTGCTGAATAAAGTAAAATCAGGGCAATATAATAACCGGCATGCGAAACAATCATCACATGCCGGTTTACTTTATATTACTCTATATTGTTGCCACATCAACCAAAGTAAGGTTGTCTTTGGCATCACTTTCAAGACTTCTTAACAAGGCGTTTACCGTGTCGATGGCCGTAAAGCAGTACACACCCGTTTCAATGGCAATACGTCTTATAAGGAAACCATCCCTTGATTTATCACGCCCCTTTGTAGGAGTATCAATAACAAGATCTATCTTATGCTCAAGCAAAAGGTCAATAACCGTTGGAGATTCCTGAGAAAGCTTATTTACCTTAATGGCATTTACGCCGTTTTCCTGCAATACCTTCGCGGTACTTCTGGTTGCGTAAATTTCATAACCAAGCTTTTCAAATCTTTGTCCGATTGAGATTGCATCCTTTTTATCCGCATCATTAACCGTAATGATAATCTTTTTATGTTTAGGAAGTCTTACACCGGCACCGATAAATGCCTTATAAAGCGCTTCATCAAAATCTTTTGCAATACCAAGGCACTCACCTGTGGACTTCATTTCAGGTCCAAGGCTTATTTCAGCACCACGAATCTTCTCAAAAGAGAATACCGGCATCTTAATTGCAATATAATCGGATTTCTTCTGAAGTCCCGGTTCATATCCCATATCACGTATCTTTTCACCAATGATTGCACGGGTGGCAAGCTTAACAATAGGAATACCGGTAACTTTGCTTATATAAGGAACCGTACGGCTTGAACGAGGGTTAACTTCAATAACGTAAATATCTTCACCAATTACAATAAACTGGATATTGATCATACCCTTTACATGAAGCGCCATGGCAAGCTTCTTTGTGTAGTCAGTGAGTTTTTCAATATTTGATTCTGTAAGGCTTTGTGCAGGATATACGGAAATACTGTCGCCCGAATGAATACCGGTTCTTTCGATATGTTCCATAATTCCCGGGATTAAAATATCTTCACCGTCACAGATTGCATCTACTTCAATTTCCTTACCCATAAGGTACTTATCAACCAAAATCGGGTGGTCCTGAGCTATTCTGTTGATGATAGCCATAAATTCAACAATATCATTATCACTTGTGGCTATCTGCATGCCCTGTCCGCCAAGTACATATGAAGGACGAACAAGCACAGGGTATCCGAGTCTGTGCGCAACTTCAAGCGCTTCCTGTGTTGTAAATACAGTTCCGCCGGCCGCTCTTGGGATTTGACACTTTTCAAGGATTTCATCAAAAAGTTCTCTGTCTTCTGCAGCATCAACATCTTCAGCCTTTGTTCCAAGGATCGGAACTCCCATCTTCATGAGTGCTTCCGTAAGTTTAATGGCTGTCTGACCGCCAAACTGCACAACAGCTCCGTCAGGTTTTTCAATATTTACGATATTTTCAACATCTTCAGCGGTAAGCGGCTCAAAATAAAGCTTATCAGCAATATCAAAGTCCGTACTGACCGTTTCAGGGTTATTATTTACAATGATTGTTTCATATCCGGCATCTTTAAAAGCCCAGTTTGAATGAACAGAACAGAAGTCAAACTCAATGCCCTGGCCAATTCTGATTGGTCCCGAACCAAGAACCAACACCTTTTTTTCAGGTCTTGTTTCAATTGCTTCGTTTTCTACGCCGTATGCAGAATAATAATACGGTGTTTCGGCTTCAAACTCTGCCGCACAGGTATCTACCATCTTGTATCCCGCAACAATACCGTATTCATTTCTCAAATCTCTGATTTCAGCAGCCTTTTTACCTGTAAGCGACGCAATGGTAATATCCGAAAATTCCATTCTCTTAGCTTCAGTCAAAAGTTCTTTTGTAAGTTCTTCTTTTTCTAATCTTGACTCCATCTGTACAATAATGTCAAGTTTATCAATAAACCAGCGATCGATCTTTGTAATTTCGTATATTGTATCGTAATCAATGCCGCGTCTTAACGCTTCCGCAATGACCCAGATTCTTCTGTCATCTACAACTGCAAGCTGTTCAAGCAGATCGTCTTTATCAAGGTTTGTAAAATCATAGCTTCTTAAATCTTCCACGTGCTGTTCAAGACTTCTGATGGCCTTTAAGAGAGCGCCCTCAAAGTTTGTACAGATACTCATAACCTCACCTGTTGCCTTCATCTGTGTTGTAAGGGTACGCTTTGCGGTAATGAATTTATCAAACGGAAGTCTTGGCATCTTAACTACGCAGTAATCAAGCGCAGGCTCAAAGCTTGCGTATGTCTTTTTTGTAATGGCATTTTTGATTTCATCAAGAGTATAACCAACGGCAATCTTTGCGGCAACCTTTGCGATTGGGTAACCCGTTGCCTTTGATGCAAGCGCTGAAGAACGGCTTACTCTTGGATTTACTTCAATAACACAGTATTCAAAACTTGTAGGGTGTAAAGCATACTGAACGTTACACCCACCCGTTATGTTGAGTTCTGAAATAATGTTAAGAGCTGATGTTCTTAACATCTGATATTCTTTATCGCTGAGCGTCTGAGAAGGCGCAACAACGATACTGTCACCGGTATGAACACCGACAGGATCAATGTTTTCCATATTACAAACGGTAATACAGTTACCGTTTGAATCTCTCATTACTTCATATTCAATTTCTTTCCAGCCAGCAATACATCTTTCAACCAATACCTGGCCGACACGACTGAGTCTCAAACCGTTTTCAAGAATCTCTTCAAGCTCTGTCTGGTTGTGTGCAATACCGCCGCCTGAACCACCAAGTGTATATGCAGGTCTTAATACCACCGGATAACCGATTGTATTTGTAAACTTAATACCGTCTTCAACATTTTCAACAACGAGTGACGGAGCTACAGGCTCACCGATTTTTTCCATTGTTTCCTTAAACTCAAGACGGTCTTCTGCCTTCTTTATTGTTTCAGGGGTTGTTCCGATAAGTCTTACATTATGTTCTTTTAAGAAGCCGCTCTCCGCAAGTTCCATTGCAAGATTAAGCGCTGCCTGGCCGCCAAGTGTCGGTAACACACTGTCAGGCTTTTCTTCTAATATTATTTTTTCAACTACTTTAGCCGTAAGAGGCTCAATATATACCTTATCCGCAATATCCTTATCCGTCATGATTGTTGCAGGATTTGAGTTAACAAGGACAACCGTAAGGCCTTCTTCTTTAAGAGAACGACAAGCCTGAGTTCCGGCATAATCAAATTCTGCTGCCTGACCGATAACAATTGGTCCGGAACCTATAACAAGTACTTTTTTTATGGAATTATCTCTTGGCATTGTTTTCTCCTTACTTTGACTCTTTTATCATGTTCATGAATTCATCAAACAGCGCGTTCGAATCCTGCGGGCCCGGGCAGGCTTCAGGATGAAACTGTACGGTGAATATATTCTTATTCTTGTATCTCAAACCTTCAACCGTCTTGTCGTTTACATTAATAAAACCAACTTCGGCAATTTCAGGATTAATGGTCGTTTCATCAACAACATATCCGTGGTTTTGTGAAGATATATACACCTTACCGCTCTTTAAATCCTTTACGGGATGATTTGCACCACGATGTCCGTATTTCATCTTGTGAGTATCGGCACCTGTTGCAAGAGCCATTAACTGATGTCCTAAACATATAGCAAATATTGGAACAGATGAAGCATACAACTCTTTTAACTGTTCAATAATTTCCACACATTCCTTTGGATCTCCGGGGCCGTTTGAAAGCATGATACCGTCAGGATTTGTAGCAAGGATTTCCTTTGCGCTTGTCTTTGCGGGATAAATTGTAACCTCGCAGCCTCTTTCGTTAAGTGAGCGCGCAATGTTTCTCTTTGCGCCAAAGTCCATAAGCGCAATTTTGTAGCCATCGCCTTTTAATACGTGCTTTTCGCTGCAGGTAACTTTTTCAACAACCTTTGCAGGCGTATATTCTTTTAATCTTGGAATTACTTCATTGATATCGGAATACTCTTTTGTGGTGATCATTCCGTTCATTGTGCCCTTTTCTCTTAAGATTTTTGTAAGGGCTCTGGTGTCGATACCGGCAATACCCGGAACACCGTTTTTCTCTAAGAAATTTTGTATTGTATCATCTGAGCGGAAATTGCTTGGCATTCTTGAAAGTTCGCGAACTATATATCCATCCGGCCACGGTTTTAACGACTCCATGTCTTCATGGCAAATTCCGTAATTACCAATCAAAGGGTAAGTCATTACAACTGCCTGCCCCGCATAAGAAGGGTCAGTAAGCACTTCAAGATAGCCTGTCATCGAAGTATTAAAAACTATCTCGCTAATTACTTCTTTCTGTGCCCCGATAGATGTACCGGTAAACACGTGTCCGTCTTCCAAAATCAGATATGCCTTCATTAGATTACCTCTTTCCGCGTGTATGTACTATTTATTTGTTCAAACGCAGTAAATTACTGCATTTATTTGACTTTTTCAAGCATTTAAAACATCGTTTTCCGACTTTTGCTCAAATCTTCAAAATTATATATCAAACTCTTATTGTTTGCAACATATTTTTCCAAAGATTTAAAAAGTACAAATTTGACCGCGAAAAAAAGGTTTTTTAATATTAAAAAGAATTAATAAAAGAAGTGGTCTCCCACAACGACGCCTTCCGGATGTTTTGCCGCGGTTCCGTCTGTAAGGGCAAGACTGTACATTCTGAAGAAATGCCAGTTTGCCGCATAGTAGCCATCGTAAAGAACTTCATACGCAGCCTGCATACACTCAGACTGTAAAGTTCCCGCATAAGCAAGTGCAAGTGCTTTTGTCCACCTTGTTCCACCATACGGCGAAAACTGGTGAGGACTTGAAATTACTGATTTGACGTCATCAGCAAAAGCACCCACTGCCACTACTCTGTTCATTACAACTGTTCCCACACATAACATTCCGTAATAGCTCTGATCTGAAGCTTCACAATAAATAATGGCCGCAAGCCATTCGTAATCTCCGTCCTGAATGGTATAACCGTAATCAATATAACTTCCGTCAGTTCTTGCAGTGGTGGTTTCTTCCTCTCCACCCTGCGCTATCCTTATGGATTCACTGATTGACGCTTCCTCAGAAGCTTTATACCACTCTGATTCCGCCTGCGCATAGTAATCCATCTGCGCATATAATGATTCAAGTTCAATTTCCTGAGCCCTTGCATCTTCCTCTGCATCATCAATCAAAGCAAGCTGACTTGCAATTTCCAATGAGGATGCCTGCATAAGCTCTTCTAACTCCGCTTTCTTTAATTCCTGAATTTCCTTCATGGTTTCAAGGTCTTCCAACTCATCTTCTGCATTTGCCTTCAAAACCCCAATGAGCACAAGGAGTTCCCTGTATTCTTCAAGCTGATTTCTGTCATATTCAATAATACTTTTATAATATTCCGCTTCATTTAAAACAGCCGCAATGCCACCGCCTGCAGAAAGTACTCCTTCAATAAAATTAAGGTTTCCGTTTTCATAAAGATATTGAATACGCTTTTTCATTGCTTCATAACGTTCATCCTGTTCAATGGCCGCACTTTCAAGTTCGGCATCAGCATACGCAATTTCCTGTTCTTTTGCGGCTATCTGCGCATCAAGAATGTCAATTTCATCCTGAATTTCACTGTATCTTGTGTTTAGTTCGGCAAGATAAGCCTCTAAATCATCCTGCCTATCCTTTAAAGAATCCAAAATGGACTGTAATTCCGCGGATACAGACTCTGCAACAACGGCTGCGTTACTTGCATTTTCATAATTACTTTGAATGTTTCCAATCTCAGATGCCGCACCGGTTTTTATCTTACCCACAACAAACAGGCCCATAACACCCGTTATGACGCCTGCCAAAATAATCTGTGATAAATTTCCGTTTCGTCTTTTGTACGACACTTTTTTCATTAGCCAAAACACTCAATCTTATTTTATTCTCTCATAAGTTCTGAAATAATACAAAACATCAAAGTATGTTTTTTCTTCGCTTTCAGAAACCATCTCCCATTCATCGCTTTCGTCAAGATTCGGGATGGCCGTATCTGCCTGATACGCATAATCTACATATGTGATATATGCCTTATCGCAGTACGGAAGGAGCTGTCTGTATATTGAACCGCCTCCCATTACAAAAACATCTTCAGTATTATATTTTTCAATTTCTTTAAGAGCTTCTTCAATGCTGTATACGGTAGTTGCGCCTTCAACCTTATAGTCTTTTTCAAGCGCAATTACAATATTAGCAATTCTGTTCTTTAAAGGCTTGCCGCCCGGCAAACTCTCCAAAGTATTCTTTCCCATCACAACCACCTTATTTCTTGTGGTTTCTCTGAAAAACTGCATATCTTCGGGTATGCTTATTAAAAGCTTGTTTTTATATCCAATGGCCCAATTCTTATCAACTGCAACGATTAAATTCATATTTTCTCCTTTACAATACCAAACTACACTGCAACAGGTATATTCTTAATCTGTGGTCCCGCCTCGTAATCATCAAGTCTTACATCATCCACGGTGAAATCATAAAAGTCTTTGATTTCCGGATTAATCCAGAACTTAGGTGCAGGAAGCGAAGGTCTTTCAATGAGTTCCTTTACTAAAGGAATATGCCTGTCATATATATGCGCATCCGCAATAACGTGTACCAGTTCGCCCGCTTTAAAGCCGCTTACCTGTGCAAGCATATGTACCAAAACGGCATACTGCACAACGTTCCAGTTATTGGCCGTCAAAATATCATTTGAACGCTGGTTAAGTATTGCATTAAGTTTATCGCCCGTTACGTTAAATGTCATGCTGTACGCGCAAGGATAAAGGCCCATCTCGGACAAATCCTGGTGAACGTACATATTTGTCATTATTCGTCTGCTGTACGGATTGTTCTTCAAATCATAAAGCACTCTGTCAACCTGGTCCATTTCGCCTTCTTTATATTTATGCTTTACAGAAAGCTGATAGCCGTACGCTTTACCGATTGAACCGTTTTCGTCAGCCCAGCTGTCCCAGATGTGGCTTCTTAATTCATGTATGTTATTTGACTTTTTTTGCCAGATCCAAAGGAGTTCATCAACAGAATTCTTAAGAGAAGTCTTTCTTAAGGTAAGAGCAGGAAATTCCTTGCTTAAATCATATCTGTTCACAACACCGAATTTCTTTATTGTGTATGCATAACTGCCGTCATCCCACTTTGGACGGACCTTTTCGCCATCCGTGCTAAACCCGTTTTCCAGGATATCCTTACACATTGTTTTAAAAACTTCATCTGCGTAACTCATCTCTAAAACTCCTTTTTTTATTTTTTAACCTTTAACCAACCTTAAGTAAAATGATCAAACTCTACTAATTATATTCTATATAAAAAGAAACATCAAGCACACTACTCTTTAAAATATTTACCGTAAATATCGCTTGGAACATCCGCAATCACGTGAATTCCGCTTTCTATATATTCTTCTTTTATAAGTGCGCCGTACTTTCTTACCTGTGCAACAATTCCCGCCTTATCAAACGAAAGAACAGTATCAATATGCACCGACTGTTTGTTAACAATCTCCGAAACCGCATTTATTAATCCATCCAGGCCTTCACCCGTCTTTACGCTTCCGTAAATCACATAATCCGCTTTAGGATCGTGCAAATCCGGCTTTTCTTCGTTTATATCGGACTTGTTAAAAAACGTAATTACCGGTTTATCGCCCGCTCCTAATTTGTTTAAAGTGTCGTAAACCGTGACCATATGTGAATCCAGGGATTTATTGTGGCTATCGGCCATGTGGATAATGATATCTGCGTATTTTGCTTCCTCCAAGGTACTTCTAAACGCGTCAATCAAATGATGCGGGAGTTTCCTTATAAATCCGACCGTGTCCGTAAGAAGAATTTCTCTGTCTCCCGGAAGTTTAAAATTTCTCGTGGTTGGGTCAAGCGTCGCAAAAAGCTTATCCTCTGCCAAAATATCCGCTTCCGTAAGTTTATTTAACAGAGTGGACTTGCCTGCGTTTGTATATCCCACAATTGCCACAACGGGTAACATCCCGGTTTTCCTCTTGTTTCTTGAAATCTCGCGGTGCATGGCCAGTTCTTCAACTTCCTTTTTTAAGAAGGAAACCCTGTCACCAATCAAACGCCTGTCAATTTCAAGTTTTTTCTCACCCGGCCCTCTTGTACCAATACCGCCGCCAAGTCTTGAAAGCGAGTCTCTTGAACCTATAAGCCTTGACATTCTGTACTTTAACTGCGCAAGTTCAACCTGTATCTTGCCTTCCTTCGTGGTTGCTCTCTTTGCAAAAATATCAAGAATCACAAGGGTTCTGTCCATAACCTTTATGTTAAGTTCCTCCTGCAGATTTTTAAGCTGTGCGGGGGAAAGCTCATCATCACAGACAATACCGGTTGCATTGTTTGCTTTTATATATAATGAGAGTTCTTCAATT
This sequence comes from uncultured Lachnospiraceae bacterium, assembly GCA_905236025.1. GTDB lineage: Bacteria > Bacillota > Clostridia > Lachnospirales > Lachnospiraceae > CAJOOB01. The sequence continues at coordinate 29,576 of CAJOOB010000067.1, read as the reverse complement.
TTTCCTTTTCCAATATAAGTACCCGGATGAACCTTTTCACGGTTTTGTATCATACGGCCAAGCGTAACAGCGCCCGCAGTATCCACAAGTTCCTCAAGTTCATCCAAAGACTCCTCTGCATCCTGATCATCAGTGCACACAGAAACCAAGATTACTCTTTCCTGTTCTTCTTTAATATCATAAAGTTCCGACATAAATACCTCATTTTTTCTTTCATCTTTTATATTATAACCGAAAGTCCGATTAAAGCCACCAAATAAATGACACTGACGAAAGAAAAACATAAAATATATTTCTTTGCGCTTGCTCCGTCAATTTTAACGTAAAACTTATATGTAATAAGGCTTGCCATTGAGGCAATGATGGTGCCAAGCCCGCCAAGATTGATTCCAATTAAAAGCTCTTTTCCGTTCTTTGTAAAGTCAGAAAGTAAAACCGCAGCAGGCACATTACTTATAAACTGCGAAAGAAAAACCGAAACAAAAATTTCATTTCCGGTAACAATACCCTTTAATCCTTCGCTTATTGCACCAATTCTTCCAATATTACCAATAAATATAAAGAAAAAAACGAAGGTTAACAATAAATAATAATCCGCCCTAAAAATCACCCTGTAATCCGTAAAAATACATAAAATAATGACGATAGCCAGTAACACAAAATAATTTAGAATATGAAGCACCGCAAGAATACTTAGTATAAAAAGCATTGAAAAAATCAAAAGCTTTCTTTTGTCGATTTTCTTTTTCGTATATTCGGGAACCACAATCTCATCTTTTTTATTAAACATAACCATGCAGCTTATAAATATAAGCAAAAGTGCCAAAGCTGAATACGGAAGCATGGTAAGTAAAAACTCAGACATCTCAAAATTATATACATCATATATGTAAAGATTCTGCGGATTGCCAAGCGGAGTAAGCATACTCCCAAGATTTGCGGATACCGTTTCCATTATGAGTAAAAATATAAGAGACTTTGAGGAATAATATCCAAAAACGAGAAGTGTAAACGGAACAACCGTAACAAGGGTAACATCATTAGTCAAAAACATTCCGGTCACAAATGAAAATAAACAAAGAAGCATTGAAACCGCTCTTAACTTTGAAACTCTCTTTAACATAATTCTGCAAAGATAATCAAAAACGCCGATTTCTCTAAATCCCGCCACGACAACCATGAGGCAGAATAAAAGAATAAGTACATCAAAATTTATGTAATTAAAATACAATTTATCAGGATGAATAACAAAGCAGGACACAAACGCCAAAACGCCCGAAATCACTAATACTGCTTCATCTTTTACAAACTTTAAAACCTTTTCCATACCGTTTCCCTCTACGTTAACATAAAAAAAATCATGGGGCGAAGTAGTTTACAATAATTTTATTTATTGTAAATATTGTAATTTTCGCCTCCACGTAATTCAAAGAAATTTTTCATGAATAAAAAAATTCATTTCCAATATTTTATAAATGGAAATGTCATAATTGTATATACAATTCAGTTTTATTATGTCAATTAACAACAATTGTCAGATATTTTTCTGCAATTGGAATTTTAAATACTTTCCACAAAATGCCCACGAAAATATCATTCCAAAATCCAAAAATCTGCACCTATAAATTTGTTACAAATCAAAATGCTGATTTTTGACTTTTTATAATCTTTATTTTTAAGGACTACCACCAAAAGAGTGGTTTACCATAACGATTATTTTTGCCTTGTCACAGCCTTTAAAAAACGCCAAAATACGTGGGTTCTCCCTAAAAACTATAAATTTCAAATGTCATAACTATAAAGCCAAAACGCAATATTTTGACTTTTATTCTCTGATATTCTACCACATATTGTCCTTAATGGCAAGTTTTTTAAATTCATTTTTTCAATTTCTAAAAATTAAGTTGATAATTTCCAAAATTAAAGTTCTTTTTCAAAAAATTATAGTTTTTCTTTAATGTACAAAATAATTACCCTCTTTACCATATTCCGGTAAAGAGGGTTTTTTAAGCTTTTCTTACGCCTTTAAATGTATGATGTATATGTGCTTGCGTAGTTATATGAATATGCTCCGCTTGATGTATAAGTATTCGATTTTGTTGCTTCGTATGCCGAATAATAATCAACCGTTGCAGCATATGCAGATGTCTGGTATGCAAGCGAATTTGTTCCGCTGAATATTGTCTTTACTGTTGACATATTGGCCTGTTTAAATGTATCTTCATCGATTGAAAGCTTGCCGTCACTGTTAATCGTAATACCGGCTTTCTTTAAAAGCACTTCATAATTTTCGGTTGCATTTTGGAGATTTGATACAGCCGATGCAATTGTTGATGAATTTATATTCTTCGAATCCGAAATAAGAGAATTGTATGAATCAACAAATTCGCTTACCTTTTCATAAATTGCATCTGTATCATATTCACCGTCATCATCGGTTGCAAACAGTGTACTTCCCGATGAATATAATTCATCAGCTACTGATTTTAAATCCTCAGCCGATGATTCAACAAGTTTTAATTCTTTTACGGTGTCGGTTGATGTGGACGTCGTTGTTACATTTGCATCCGCATCTTCATTTTTTTCATAATAAGCTTTGACAAGCGTTGCGTAACTTCCGTTTCTTATACTTGCATATGTTCCAAGATAACTCGTATCAAGTGTAGATGAAGTTAAACCATACATACTGTCAAAGGAATTCGTCATTGTAGTCCTGCTTGTACTAAGCGACGAAAAAAGCGTTGATACACCGCTTGATGTAATCCCATAATATGCAGACATAATATCACTCCTTTTTGCTGCGGCATATTTATGCCACCTTAAACATCCTTGTTCGATCCACATGTTTATATGGTTATAATAGCACGGTTAATTAATAAAATCAACTTTATGCCATTCTAAATACTTTATCGGAATATTTATGCTCTTATTCAACCGGTTTACAATAATTTTTTATTCTTTGTATAACAAAACTTCTTTTTGGAATCATTATATCAAACGAAGGAAGCGGTGTGTTTATGGTATATTCTTTTGGTTTTACGCAATCTTTATTTTCATAATTGTTTGTTGCTTTATCATCAAATCCGGAAAGCTCTGTTATTTCACTTACCGCCATGCAATTTGCGTCTCTGCCCGTTTCTTCGTTTGCAAAAGGAGTGTTAAGTAAATCAACCATAACCTTTTCGCTCTCATACAAAAGATTTACATATTTAATAATTATATCCGTATCATCTTTTGAAACGTTAACATACACAGGTTTAATGTAAGGCACTTTATCATATACATCCTGATATAAAACCCCGTCAATATATGCCTGTATCCTCCTTTTATTAACCTTTAAGAGCATGTGATAAGTTCTTCCCTTTTCAACACTGAATTCAAATTGTTCAAGGCAGGCACCTCTTCCGTTAATTCTTTTATCAATAACGTTATCAAGATTTTGCCATCCGCCAACTTCCCAGGTAATAAAGTTATTTTCGTCAAGATAGCCGAATCTTAAAATAAAGCCTCTGTTACCTTCATTCATTACAGCATCAAATTCAATTTCATATTCAGAAGATTCAACCGGAATAAAGGTATCCAAAACCTCATCATACTTTCCAAATACAGGTTCGCCACCCTTACGAATATGTATATCCGACAAAAGCTCGCTCGAGCCGTTTTCATTATCCTTTATTCTGATATTTGTATACTCAACATCCGAATCAACGGTCTCAAATCTGAGACCTCCAAACAACGCCTCTTTATTTGCATATGCATAGTCATCACTCATCACCTTAAAGTCACTTTGTGTTAAATCATATGTAAGCGACGCATTTATTCTATTATCACCGCAATTGTGCATAAATAGCTTTTGAACAAAATAATTTGGTGTCTTATATAAATCATGATTATTAAACCAAATCATGTCAGGTGCCCAGTTACGGTACGCATCATTACATAAAAGAGGAGCATATGCACAAAGCCCAACAACCGATGCGTTATTTTTTACTTCAACAAGGTAAGCGGCTTCTGTAAGGGCATTAAGCCAATCATTTCCCCATGTTGCATATTCACCAAGGAAAACCTTTGGATTTCCCTCTTTATATCTTGTTTTATCTGCGTATCTTGAGGCATTTGCAACAAACCATTCAGGCGCCATGTAATAATGTTCATCCACAAAATCCATGCCGTCTCTTACTGCCGCATCAAAGCCTCTGTCAAACTCGCCGCCTTTTGCAAACGGTCCGCTTGTACCAATAAGTTTAATATCCGGATACTTTTCTCTAATTGCTTTTACAAAGTATGGCTCTCTTTCAAAGAAAGGAGCACTTACTTCTTCATTTCCAACGCCAAGATATTCAAGATTAAAAGGCTCCTTATGTCCAAGATTTATTCTTACCTGTCCCCATTTTGTGGTTTCATCGCCGTTAGCAAATTCAATCAAATCAAGCGCATCATCAATCCAAGGCTTAAGATTATTTATATCTTCATATCTTCTGTGATGCGGATCACATCCGCCCGGTATTACGGGAAGCGGCTTTGCCTTAATATCCTCACAGAACAAAAAATATTCATAATATCCAAGTCCCAAAGTTTGATTATATCCCCAGTTTGAGCGCCTTGCAGGTCTTTCTTCCTCAGGTCCCAAAGTATTTTTCCAACGATACATTGAATCCCTGTCACTTGGATTTAATGAACCGTCATGTACAAGGCATCCGCCCGGAAAACGCATAAACGCAGGGTGAAGTTCTTCAAGCGCCTCTGCAATATCCTTTCTTAAGCCGTACTTTCTTCCCTTATATGTATCCGCAGGAAAAACTGAAACAAAGTCAATATCCGCCTCACCTTCACCAAGCACTGTTACGGAAAGCCTTGCATTTGTATCATCAACAGGAGAAATTATATCCATCTCGTATTTTTGCCATGTATCCGTGACATTAAAATCCTGCGAAGAATAAATGTCTCCCGCCTCGCTTCTTAACGCAACCCTTAATGCCATATCACCGTGCGGTTTACGTCTTGCATAAATTCTAAAATTATATACAGCATCTTTTTTAATGTTAAGGCCTGAATTAAAGCCTTCATTTAAAACACCCACGTCACTTCCGGGTGTTGTTACGTTTATTCTTAAATAATGAGGGTTTTTATCACAAAACGCCCCTTCATCCATTATTTCAAGTTCACATCTTCCGGCAAACTCAACCTTTTTCCAGGCTGTGAGATTATTGTAATTTCTGTTATCAATCCCACAAAATTCAAAGGAACGGTTTCTTATCATTTCAGCGTAAAGGCCGCCATCGGCAGCATGATTAATATCCTCAAAGAATATACCGAATAAATCCCCGTAATTCTCGCGGGTATCTGCAGGATCAAAGGCTAATTTTGTGCTCATGAAAGTACCTCCTGTTTTGTTTTGTCTGTTTTAAAGTTAAGCTTTTTATATAAAACAATAAATGTTATTAAATGCACCAAAGATGTTAATATCCAGGATATCGGGTATGATAAATACACGGTAAACGGACTGTGGAAACGTTCAATTCTAAATACCGTGGCAATCCAGACAAGTCTTAATCCGCAGGCCCCGATTAGAGAAACCACCATTGGAATAACGGAATACCCAATTCCTCTTAACGCGCCCACCAAAACGTCCATAATTCCGCAAAGACAATATGTTGTACATATTACGCTCATTCTCACAATTCCCGCTTTAATTGCTTCAGGATTTTGCGTATAAATTGAAAGTAACGGGCTTGCAAATATATATGCAAGATTGCCCAAAACAAGGCCGATTAATATAACAAATCCCTCGCTTGAAAAGAAAATTCTCTTTATTCTTTCTTTGTTTCCGGCACCGTAATTTTGGGAAACAAAGCTGATTGTTGCCTGAGAAACCGCATTCATTGAAACATACACAAATCCCTCAATGTTTTTTGCAGCAGAATCACCTGCAACAACAATTCCTCCGAATATATTTATGCTTGACTGAATCACAACGTTTGAAAGAGCAAACACTGTGCCCTGTAAGCCTGCAGGAAGGCCGACCATGAGCATTTCTTTTAATTTATCACCGTGAACTCTTATCTTTTTAATACTTAAATGAACTACGGACTTTTCTTTGATAAGGCATATTACAACCAAAACCGCGGAAATATACTCCGAAATAAGGGTTGCAAGACCCACCCCCATAACATCCATCTTTAAGCAGATAACAAAAATAAGATTAAGTATTACATTTATTATACCTGCAATAAAGAGAAAATACAAAGGTCTTTTGGTGTCCCCAATCGCTCGTAAAATGGCGCTTCCGTAGTTATATATAAGTACGCCGGTCATTGCAAGAAAATAAATCTTTAAATATAAATCCGCAAGGTCAATGACATTTTCCGGAGTGTCCATTAATTCAAGCATTTTACGGCTCGTAAATATTCCCACAAGCGTAAGAATAATACCACAAATAAGAGCCATGCCCATAGCCGTGTGAACCGCTTCCCCCGCGTCTTTTTTCCTGCCCGCGCCGCAATACCTTGCCACGCAGACATTAGCACCAACCGAAAGTCCCATAAAGAAATTAAGGAAAAGATGAACCAAAGATGTCGTACATCCCACGGCAGCCATTGAATAATCTCCGGCAAACCGGCCCAAAACCACAACATCCGCAGAGTTAAACAAAAGCTGCAAAACACTTGATATAATAAGCGGAACCGTAAAAGCAACGACCCTTATAAATACAGGGCCGTTTAACATGTCTATTTTGTTTTTTTCGCTTTTAACACGCACACTTGCATGCATAATTTTACCTCATCAGTAAAAACTTGAATATTTTATCAAACTACTTTTCTGTCTTAAAAGTAAGATCCTTAAACTTAGCATTACCGCCAAGAGTCTTTGTTGCGTAATTAAATACGGCAATTCTGTAACCAACAAAAACATCAAGCGTATAAAGCATCTGTAACGTTTCTTTAAGTTCTGTATAATTTACGCCGTCCGCAGAATAAAAGAACTTAGCAATATCTTTACCGATTGAATAATCAAATTCAATTTTTAAGAAGAATTTGCCCGTATCAAAGCCTGCAATATCAGAAACGGAAATCTTTAAGGCTTCATACTGTGCTTTTGTATCATTATCCTTCTTTGAAACGGTAAGATAGTATTTACCGTCTTCTTTCTTTAAGCCGACAAGTCCGTAAAATCCCATAAACGCTGCAAGTCCGGCATAATCCCCGTCCTTCATTTCGCTAAAGTCTCCTTCAATGCTAAACGAAGTAAACGGAGTCTGTGTACGCTCAGTAAGCGTATTTCTTGCAGTCATAAAATCGTTTGCAAGCTGAGCCGTTGTAAGCGTTAAATAACCCGGATTCTCTGTAAATGACCACGCATCATTGATCGGGTTATGATTCCACTCAAACTGCATTGGAATCTTATTTTCGGTATAATTAAACGCATCACTTACAATAAGCGGAGCGCATTTATGCTCTTTAAAAGGAACTTCAAATTCAAGAGGAACCAGACCGTCTTTACCAATCACAGGCCATCCGTCTTCAAATTTTGCAGGAAGTACGTAAGGCATACGGCCGACTGCTCCGTGATCCTGGAACAAGACGCTGTACCAGTTACCGTTTTCATCATCAACAATGATTCCCTGTGCAACACCGCAATTTTCGTATCCCGCGTCATCATCCATTACAACTTTTCTTTCGTATGGTCCCATAAGAGTCCTTGATCTGTAGCAGATTTCACGACGTCTTCCGTTACCGACACCTTTTATTGGCCATTCAATAAATAATAGATAAATATATCCGTCCTTTACATAAGCTCTGCAGCCCTCACATCTAAGACCGATTCCTTCCTTTGGTGTCTCAAAAAGTGTCTCTCTTAAGCCGCCTTCCTTAACCTTACTTAAATCATCTTCAAGTTCTACAATGCTTATATGTCCTGTTCCATACACAAGATAAGACTTTCCTTCAAAGAAAAGGAAGCTCATATCATGGAAAACCTCATCAAATTCATATCTTTCCCAGTTACTCTTTTCAATATCATCTGTGTGATAAATAAAAGTTTTCTTCATATCATGGCACACAAAACACGCGTAATAGCGGCCGTTATGATAAGCAAGGCTTGTAGCCCACTGTCCAACGCCGTATGCGTTTTTGCCGTTTTTAAGTTCGTAAATGTCATTGTCCGCAATCTTATCAAAGATATATGCAACAATTTCCCAGTTCTGCAAATCCTTTGATTTAAGGATTGGTGCACCGGGCATAAAGAACATGGTGGTTGAAACCATATAATACGAATCACCCACGCGAAGTACATCAATGTCAGGCATGTCTGTCGTAAATACCGGATTTTTGATAATCATTTCGTTTTCTTCTCCTTCTTCCCTTTTATTTCTTCTTCATTTTCATAACCGGTTTTCTTAATCCAAATATTACCCCACCCGCAACAACAATAATAATGATGCCCACAGCCACCACTTTCACGGCAGAAAGCGATTCATCCTCTTCTTTAACGGATGTAACACTCTGAGTTTCTTTAGTTTCTTCGTCCGTTGTTTCAGAGGTTTCTTCTGTTGATTCTTCTTCAGTCGTTTCTTCCTCTGTTGTGGTTGTTTCTTCTTCAGTTGTTGTGTTTTCTTCTTCAGCTGTTGTAACAGCCTGTGTGGTGGTTGTTGTAGTCTGTGTCGTTGTGGTTGCAGCTACAGTTGTCGCAGCTTCGCCCGTGTAATCCGTATTACCGTTTGGATAAACCAAAATATCCGTGTTTGAGGTATTTGGTGTTATAAGAGACGACGCAGCCGCCTTTACCGAAGAAAGCGTTGAATCATTATATAAAATAAGTTTGCACGAAAAACCGCCATATTCAATGGTGCTGTAATATGCACCGTAACCCGTTGTAGTACTTGTATCACTTGTTGCATTAAGTGCGCTGCCACTCCACCCGGATACCTGTGTAACCGAGCCGTCACTGTAAATTGCCTTTACAACGGTATTTGAAGAATTATATTCAGATACAACATTATCATAAAAGGTCTTTGTGTTACCTGCGGCAATACCAACCAGTGTGACTGCAGGAACCATAATTGTAACACTTTCCGTGTTCCCTGAAGTATCCGTATATGTAATTACGGCAGTTCCCTGACTGCATGCGGTGATTGTACCGCTTGAAGATACATACGCAACGGACGAATCAGACGAAGAATAAGTTCCGCCGGTTGTTGAAGGTTCAAAATACGCACTGTACGTCCTTGTAAGAGTAATTTCATCACCGTTAGAAACGGTTCTCTTTGTTAATCCGTAATACTGCGCAATTGCCAAAGCATCCTGAATACCAAGATTTGTAAGATTCGCTCTGCTCTTTAAAAAAGCAGCATCAGAAGCATTAGAAACAAAGGCGTGTTCAATAATTATACCCATAATTCCCGCTCTTGCAGATTCATCCAAAACCGTATAATAATCTCTTGATGAATCAGAAGAAGCAGAACGTGTGGCATATCCTCTGTTAACAAGCCCCAAAGACGCAATATTTGTTGCAATCATATTAGATAAAGTTTTTCCATTTGCAGCATATGTCGCATTTACCTGACCGTAAACCGTAACACCGCAAGGAGTTGAACTTGAAGAACTGTTTATATGGCAGGAAATAAAAAGATCCGCACCCAAAAGGTAACCGAGTCTCGCTCTGCCGGTATTTGAAAACCACTCAGCAGAACCTCTTGTCAAATAAACCTTTACGCCTTCGTATGTTTCAAGCTGAGCCTTTAAGCTAAGGGCGATTGCCCAGTTACAATCCTCTTCCACAACGCCGTTACCCGAAGCACCCGGATCATCATCTCCGTGACCCGGATCTACAATAACGACAAGATTTCCCGAAGAATCCCTTGCTAACGCTTCATCATTGCAGAAAATAACACAAAATGCCGCTAAAAAAAGCATCATTGCAAAACCATATAATTTTCTAACCATTTCCCTTTTTTCCTTCATCTGTTTTTATCAAAAAATAAAACATATTGATAATTATACTATACAGCATACTTTTATTCAATTTTCATCAGTCAATATATTTACTTTTTTTAAGCCTTCTGTTTCTCTTTCTTCTCTTGCTCACCATATACATTCTAAATAAAACTAAAATTGTAAGAAATACAAAAACAGAAATAATTCCAATCACAATATTTTCAAGAAGTTCCGTTTTTTTTGCCTCTTCCTTTTTAGCATTAATTGTTGTTGCCTCAGTCGTGACAATAGCCGTGGTTTCCGTTTCCGTTTCTTCCTGTGTTTCCGTCTCGGTTTCTGATTCACCGTAACTTGCCTCTCCGTCCGGATACATTAAAATATCTGAATTTAAGTTACTGTTAGAGGTAAGTAAAGACGTGGAAGCCTGCGCACTGTCTAAGTTTGCATCAATATATAAAACCATGGTACAGGAATAATCACCCATTGTAACCAAAACGCCGTACGCATTTGAAGCGGACGTAATCGATGTATCCGTGATTGCACTTACGCTTCCAAGCGTATAATCCGTGACGGCACATGCAGATCCGTCACTGGAGATTTCTTTTACAAGCGTATAAGAAGAATTATATGCCGTTAAACTTGAATAAAATGTTTTAAGGTTACCTGCGGCAATGCCGACCATTGTTACCTCTGGCACGATAACCGTAACACTTTCTTCATCTCCGCTTGGAGAAATATATGTAATAACCGCAGTTCCCTTTCTGCATGCGGTAATTGTACCGTCATCACTTACATATACATACGCGGTTTTGGAAGAAGAAAACGTTCCTCCGCTTTCAGAAACCACAAACTTTGCGCTATATGTTCTTGTAAGAGTGATTTCATCGCCATCAGAAACTGTTCTTTTTGTTAATCCGTAATACTCTGCAATTGCCAACGCATCCTGAACACCAAGCTGTTTAAGATTAGATGTAAGGAATAAAAATTCTGCATCAGATGTATTCGAAACAAAGGCATGTTCAATAATAACGCCCATAATTCCCGCTCTTGCCGCCTCATCAAGCGCAGTATAATAATCTCTTCCTGCATCATAATCCGATTCACGACTGCTTACGCCGTTATTATATAAGCCCAAAGAAGCAACATTTTCTGCAATCATTTCAGCAAGCTTTGATCCTTCTTCGTTAAACGCCGCATTTACCTGGCTGTACACGTTAACGCCGCAGACCGAAGTGTCTGTCGAAGAATTGATATGACAGGACACAAAAAGATCCGCTCCCAAAAGATAACCGAATCTTCCCCTTCCGGTATTTGAAAACCATTCAGAAGAACCTCTTGTTAAATAAACCTTAACACCTTCGTATGTCTCAAGCTGAGCTTTTAAGCTAAGCGCAATGGTCCAGTTACAATCTTCTTCTTCAACACCGTTACCCAAAGCACCGGGGTCGTCATCTCCGTGACCCGGATCCACAATAATAACGAGATTTCCCTCTGAATCTCTTGCATATACATCATCAGAGGATGCAAGAACGCCAACTATAAGAATAAATGCGAATAATATAATAAAACACAAACTTTTTTTCATAATAATTTCTTCCTTCAAAAACCTTTTATCTACCAGCTGCAATGCCCGCAATTCGTGCAATGGTCACAGTTTGTCCGGGGATTCGTGTTTGGTATCCACTCATTAATAATAATGTGGCACTTAGTAACATCAAGAATCTCAGACGCAAAACGCGTGCTGATAAGAAGGTTATCTTTAACCTTCTCAAGCTTTATGGGATATATAATTTTTATATCGGGATCCATGGGATTTTGATAAAAAACAGGGCTCCAGATTTTAACATCATCACCTTTTCTGATTGTAAATTGTGAGGATGCGCTTATTACCATTTCCAAATCCCCGTTTTCATCATACAAAATACCCGGCGCTTCATCGCACGGGTATTCGTTATACTCTTTAGTATCCGTATCATAGAATACATCTTCTATATTTTGATATATCATGTATAATTACACCTTCGAATTACCGTAAATTTTATATTTATAACGGCATAATTATACCAAAACGGTAACGATTGTGCAATAATTAAGGCTATTGATACGTAGGATATACGGTTACAAAAACATAATAATCATTATATGTATACCCAATACTTGCCCCGCTTACAGTTGTCGAAGTTGCGGAATTAAATATTTCCATTCCGTATACCGAATAATAAAAATAGTTCACGCCGTCACCGGATGTTCTGTGTATTACAAAAGGAATTTCTGTTAAACCGGATGCATAAGCTGCATTTAAATATGTCATAACCGCTGAATCACTAACATCATAAAAGCATTTTCCCGCCCAGACATATTCATAATACGCATAAGTTCTGCTGTTTGATGCATAATTATAGGTTGTGTAAACATGTCCGTGCTCTGCATCCGTTGTATTAAAATAAAAATAATAAATGGTATCGCCTTCGTCCGGGTCATCCCAGGTACAGTCAACAAGATACCACTCTCCCGAAAGCTTAACAAGATTCCAGGCGTGATCATCAGGCAAACTGTCCACTCTTATATTTTCAATACCGAATATATCCATAAAAAGTTCAAATGTTCTTGCATACCCTTCACATACGGCCGTACCCAAAACAACGGTTCCGTATACGGTCTGATCATATTCATTTGAAAGATACGTACATCTTTTAATAATCCAGTCATGAGCAGCCAGTTCCCTGTAAAAAGTTGAGGTTGTGGATGCCATAATCGATAATGCCGCAGGTACCACAACATTATAAACAGCTAAATCTTCCGCATCCAACACACTCATATCACCTGTTTTATATGCATACATAATGGCATAATGAACACCGTATTTATCGTAATAATCTGATAATGCGGCATTTGAATCAAGGCCGTAAGGAGTGGTCTCTTCTTCTGTGCTTAATCCACCCCCCGACTGGTGAGTTGTTGTTGCCGCCGCAACTGTTGTAGGCGCAACAGTTGTCGTTGCCTGCGTTGTTGTAGTGGTTTGCGTTGTTGTAGTTAACTGTGTGGTGGTTGTGGCAGGCAAAGACGTTGTTGTTTCTTCTTCCGTTTCAGAAACCGTCGTTTCATCGTTTTGCGTTGTTGTTTCTTCTTCTGTACTTTCACCGTCATCTCTCACAGATTCTCCGGATTTTTCCGTAACCGACAAAGACTCATCTGATGTTTCATCATCTGAATCGCTTATTGTTGTCCGCTCATTTATTATATTTTTAGTGGACTTTTTTATTACATTTCCATAATCACAGGCCGAAAGTATCAGGGTAAAAAGAAAAAGCACCGCAAGTAAACCGGTGCCCCTCTTTTTCCCTATCTTCGGTCTTTCATACATCATACCTTTATTCATATGATTAGCCTCTTTGGCATGCACTAAACTTATTTTAATACATACCGGAATAAAAAAATTTTTGCTTACACTCACAAAAAAGTGGAGAGTTACAGTCCTTTAGCCATCTGCAGTTATTTTCATAACTCCCGCCCTAGAAAGCTTACAAACTGCAACCACACTTTTTCACCGTCAATCCGATTTGTACAACTGCGTTTCCACAGCCCACGCCTGTACCATGATTTCGGTTTATCTTTCGCACCCGGTAAAAGTCAATTCTTTACAATGTTTAGAATACTCTGACTCTCACTACACAAGCCTTCGCCCTGCGGCACAAAGAAAAAAACTTCAGGCACCTTTTTTTGGTCATTGTCGCCCGTCACTAAGCTCTTTTGTTCTCACCGCTGATAATCCTTAGCATCAATCAGTTTCTTTTAAGTAACCACAACTATTAAAGAAACAGTCCAAACTTTCCAATCATCATGTCATAAAGCACCAATCCATATGCTTTGATGTAATTAAGGTTTCACGTTACCTTAATCGCAAAGACATAACTCTCAAAAAATCCTTTCTTTGATCTTGGTTTGTCTTACCGTTTATGTGTATGTGTTAACCGTTTTTCATACGTGATCCCCGTATTTTAAATAAAATATTAAAACACATCACGCATATATAATATATCGACAGATAACTAAAAAAACTTAACGAAATTTTTAATACATTTGTAATTGTCCGTCAAAGACGTTAAGATTGTTTATTTCCGCATCTTCAGGGCCCGTCATGCTACAGCCCTTTTCTTTTGCGTATCTGATATATTCCAAAATCTCTGCCGTTATACGTTCTCCCGGAGCCAGAATTGGAATTCCCGGCGGGTAACACATAACAAATTCCGTACAGATTTCACCTTCGGATTCTTCTATCGGAACGCTCTTCTTTCTTGCATAAAAGGCTTCCTGCGGTGAAATAACAACTTCCGGGTCAACATATTCCTGGCTTAAAAGTCCGGCACCGTCTGTTGAGTAACGACGCTTTATTTCGGCAAGGGCGCTGCAGAGTCTTTCCAAATCCTGCGCTCTGTCACCTATTGAAAGGTATGCAAGGAAGTTGCCAAAGTCACCGAATTCAAGCTGAATATCATATTCATCTCTTAAAATATCATATACTTCAATTCCCGCAAGTCCAATATCAAGCGTATGAACACTAAGCTTTGTAACGTCAAAATCAAAGATTGAATCCCCGTTAATCATCTCTTTTCCAAAGGCATAATAGCCGCCTATTTCGTTTATTTCCTCCCTTGCGTATTCAGCCATATCGGCAACCTTCTTAAACACGTTTTTACCGTTTAAAGCAAGGTTTCTTCTGCTTATATCAAGGCTTGACATCAAAAGATAACTTGCAGAGGTTGTCTGTGTAAGGTTTATTATCTGTCTTACATAACCCGGATGTATGTTTGGCCCGGTAAGCAAAAAACTTGACTGAGTAAGCGAACCGCCGCTTTTATGCATGGATACGGATGCCATATCAGCTCCTGCTTCCATTGCGGATACAGGTAAGCCCTTTCCAAAATAAAAGTGAGTACCGTGTGCTTCATCCGCAAGGCAGTACATTCCTGCATCATGCGCCATTTTGACAATCGCTTTAAGGTCTGAACATATTCCGTAATATGTGGGATTATTTACAAGTACGGCCTTTGCATCAGGATTTTCCTTGATGGCACGTTCAACCTGTTCCCTCTTCATTCCAAGAGAAATACCAAGTCTCTTATCCACTTCCGGATTTACGTAAACAGGAATGGCGCCGTTTAATACAAGTGCATTAATAACACTTCTGTGTACGTTTCTTGGCATGATGATTTTTTCTCCGCGCTTTACAACGGAAAGCACCATACTCTGGACCGCAGACGTGGTCCCCCCAACCATCAAAAATGCATGTGCGGCACCAAAGGCTGCTGCCGCCAAATCTTCCGCTTCCCCAATAACTGAAATAGGGTGGCAAAGATTATCTAACGGTTTCATACTATTTACATCAATGCTTACGCACTGCTGCCCCAAAAACTGTGCAAGTTCCGGATTTCCTCTTCCTCTTTTATGTCCGGGCACATCAAACGGCACAACTCTTGCCTGTCTGAAATTTTCAAGGGCCTCATGAATAGGGGCTCTGTGCTGGTCTAACTTTTTCTCCGTCATGGATAAAATCTCCTGATATCAACTGTTTATATGTTTTAACCCACGTGTCTTTCAAATCTTGTAAATCCCAAAATGTCTTCAATTTCCTTCATTTTATCATCCGGGATTTCAACTTCCGTGGCTTTTACATTTGTTTCAAGCTGTGAAGCTTTTGTGGCTCCTACAATCACACAGCTTATCATTGGCTTTTTAAGAATCCAAGCAAGTGCAACACAAGGCATTGTTGTGCCAAGTTCCTCTGCAATCCCCGAAAGCTTTTCAACCTTATCAAGGTTTTCGTCTGTAAGTAAGGCATTTACCTGATGGTCTGCCTGTAAAATGGCACGCGATCCTTCAGGGAACGGCTCACCTTTTTTGTATTTACCAGTTAACAGACCCTGAGCAAGCGGCGAAAACGGTGTTATTCCAATACCGTACTTTTTACATACATCCACAATTTCATGCTCAATGTAGCGATCGACCATATTATACTGAGGCTGAATTACCGTAAGCGGATGAAGGTTGTATTTTTCAATTATTCTTTCCGCTTCTGTAAGACGGGCAGCGCTCCATTCCTCACTTACGCCGTAATATAAGATTTTCCCGGAATCAACGAGTCCCGAAAGAGTTCTTAAGGTTTCTTCCATTGGGGTTGTGTTGTCAAATCTGTGGCAGTAATAAAGGTCAATATAATCAAGTCCCGTATTTTTAAGGGTTCTGTCAATATTTTCCGTGATATGTTTTCTTGAAAGACCCCAATCATTTGCCCCCCTGCCCGTTGGGAAGAATACCTTGCTTGATATTACGTATTCGTGTCTTTCGTGATTCTTAAGAAGTGAACCGAGGAATCTTTCCGCCTCGCCGCCGCTGTATGCATCCGCACAGTCAAAGAAGTTAATGCCCTTTTCAAATGCAAGGTCAACAACTTCCTGAGCAACGGCCTTTGCGTTTGAATCCGACAAATTTGTCATCCAACTGCCAAGTGCCACTTCGCTTACCTTTAAGCCGGAATTTCCGACGTTTCTGTATTTCATACTTTTCTCCAATCTTAATCAAATTTTATTCAAACGGGAATTTATAATCCAAATTGTACTTATCTCTTACCGTGATAAAGTCTTTTTGAACGCTTTCACCCATTGGTACGCCCTTATCTTTTCTTTCAAGCCATACATCCCACTCTTTTTCGCCGGCAGTGTAAATTCTGTCGTGTCCCGGAGCTTTCTTTGAAGCACGCAGGGCTCTTATAATGTCACCGGTTGTCTTTTTAAATGTATCTAAGCCCATAAAGAAATCAGGGTTTATTACAATAAAGAAATGTCCAAGGTGGTAAGGCCTCTTGTTTCCGTTTTCGTCCTTGTTTGTAAGGTCTTTCATGAACATACCGCCTGAAAGAGCAGCAGAGAGAATTTCAACAACGGCCGCATATCCGTACCCCTTATATCCCGCAAGCTCTTCGCCTGTGCCGCCAAGTGGATTTAAGGCCGCGGTTCCCTTTGTTAATGCTTCAAGGATGTAATTACTGTCCGTAAGTTCTTCGCCGTTTTCGCTTATTACCATTCCCTTTGGAGTGTCTTTTCCGCTTCTTGCGTAATATTCAATCTTTCCTCTTTGTACAATTGATGTTGCACAGTCAAGTACAAACGGGAAGTCTTCATCTGTTGGGAAAGCAAATGTAAGAGGGTTTGTTCCCATCATGTTATCTACACCGAATGTAGGCGCAATAGATGCTCTTGCGTTTGTTCCGGTAATACCGAGTAATCCCCGCTTTGAAGCCATCATTGCCCAATATCCGGCAATTCCGTAATGTGATGAATTTGTAATTGTTCCCATTGCGATTCCGTATGTCTTTGCCTTTTCAATAAGAGAATTCATCATCTTATAACTTGCAACCATACCCATTCCGTCATGCGCATCCGCAACGAGTGTTGTCGGTGTTTCCTTAATTACCTCGTAATTTGTTACAGGATTAAGGATTCCCTCCTCTATTCTGTCAATGTAAATCGGTTTAAAACGGTTTGTTCCGTGGCTTTCAATGCCTCTTCTGTCACTTTCCATAAGGACGTCGGTACAAATTTCGGCATCCTCTCTTGGAACGCCTGCCGCCACAAAAGCATCCGTTACAAACTTCCCAACCAAATCCCAAGAAACATAAGGTCTTGTCTCCATGTAAATATCCTCCTATATACATTTATTTAGCAAGTGCTAATAATAATTCCCTGACAACCTTGCATGCAACCGCTGTTGACATGCCGGATGTATCCAAATTAGGCGCAAGCTCGTTAACATCCGCACCCACAACATTACATTTTCCGACTTTAATCATGGCGTTAAGCAATTCATTAAAGCTGACTCCGCCTGCTTCCGGTGTGCCCGTGCCCGGGAATATTCCCGAATCAAGGCAATCAAGATCAATGGTTAAATAAACCGGTGTATTGTCTTTTATTAATTTATCGCACAATTCATTAAGGCCGTCAAAATTAAATTTATGCATGTCGGTATGTTCCTTTGCAAACATAAATTCTTCTCTTTCGCCGCTCCTTATGCAAAACTGGTGAATATGCGCATCAGAAACAAGCTCGTAACTTCTTCTCATTACGCAGGCATGACTTAATTTATTTCCAAGATAATCATCTCTTAAATCAGCATGTGCATCAAACTGAATAATGTGTAAATCCGGGTATTTCTTGAAAACCTCAGAAATTGGAGCGTAACTTACCAGATGCTCCCCTCCTATCATAAAAGGAAGCTTCCCTGCATCAAGTATTATTTTCGCACGTTCTTTTAAGAGATTCAGTGATTCCTGCTGATTGCCAAACGGCAACTCAATATCACCGCTGTCAAAGATCTTATAATCTAAAAGGTCCTTATCCTGATATGGACTGTAAGTTTCAATTCCAAAGCTTTCGTGTCTGATGGCCGCACTTGCAAATCTTGCCCCCGGTCTGAAACTGGTGGTTGAATCGTAAGGTGCACCAAACATAACAATATCACAAGACTCAAAATCAGCTTCGCATCCAATAAATGTTTCAATATTCGGTCCCAACATATTGCCTCCGTATCAAAATATTACATGTGTATGTATATTTTTATCTTTCCACTTCTTCAAGCATTTCTTCAAGGAAGGCAGGAAGGTAAAATGCTCCCTTATGAAGTCTTGTCGTATAATAACGTGTCTTTAAATTAAGCGCTTTCCATGCCTCAACATCCAAATCATCAATTGGATGGTATTTTTTACTTGCAAAACCAAAGAGCCAGTAACCTGCGGCATATGTAGGAATATGTGCCTGATAAACCCTGCTTATTGGGAAAGTGCTGGCAATTCTCTTATGTGAACGCTTCATTGCCTCTGCGTCTTCCTGATAAAACGGGCTGCCCTGCTGATTTACCATGATTCCGTCTTCTTTAAGAGCATTAAAACAATTACCGTAAAACTCTCTTGTAAAGTATCCTTCGGAAGGACCGTAAGGATCGGAGGAATCTACAATAATCAAATCATATGTATTTTCGCATCTTCTGATAAATTTGAGTGCGTGTTCAAAGTAAATATGAACTCTTGCGTCGTCCATACGTGAAGCATTACTTGGAAGATAAGCCCTGCAGGCCTCAACAACGGCCGGATCCATCTCAACAAGGTCAATTCTTTCCACTCTGTCATATCTTGTAAGTTCTCTTACAACACCGCCGTCACCGGCTCCGATAACAAGAATGGTCTTTGCTTCTTTATGAACCGCCATGGGGATATGTGTAATCATCTCATCATATATAAATTCATCTCGTTCGGTTAACATTACGTTACCGTCAAGAGTAAGTACACGTCCAAATTCGGGAGTCTCAAAAATGTCTATTCTCTGATAATCGCTTTCTACAGAATAAAGCTGCTTATTCATACGAATGCTTAATTTTACATCAGGCGTATGAAATTCGCTAAACCACATTTCCATGGCAACCTCCATATAACAAGAATATGCGACATTAAAGTCTAATTTATAATATATACTAAAAAATCGACAATGTAAATAAATATTGAAAACAGTTTATTTCGGTAATATTTTTCAATAAGAAATAAAATCTTTTATTTTGGTCTTACTTGGTTTAAAATACTGTTAATAACAATATTTTTTGCAACGGATGGACAAATAATAATGAATGTTTCAGACAATATAAAACCGTTAAATGTAAGCGATATCTCGGCTATGGGCAAAAAAAGGCTTTTTGATGACGCAAACAAATACATGGAAATGCCCTATCCTTATCTTCTTGCCACTGATTATATGGAATTTTCAAGAACCGGAAACAGAACAAATTTTGAGGATAAATATTTCTTAAAAAGATATATGATAAATTCCATTATTCTTTCGTATATAACAGGGATTAAGGCGGATGATGCGGTCCTTGATAAAATCATAAACGGGCTTGTTTCAATCTGCGAAGAAAGCGGCTGGCAGTTACCGCCTCACAATTCTTACCCGGATTCGTACGGAAACGTACCCGTGCCGGATGTCTCAAGACCGGTACTTGACCTTTTTGCCTGTGAAACGGGCGCGCTTTTATCTTTTGCTTCTTTTCTTTTAAAGGATAAACTTGATAAAGAGACAACTTATATTAGAAAAAGGCTTGCTTACGAGGTATATAATCGCATTATAAAGCCGTATATCACAAATTATGAGTGGTGGATGGGCGACAGACCTGAAGGAATGTGCAACTGGACGCCATGGTGTACTCAAAACGTCCTCATTGCCGCAAGATTTTATGAAGGACTTTTAAGCGACGAACTTCTTTTAATATATAAAAAGGCATATAAAAGTATAAAGCTTTTTATTGAAAGCTACAAAGAAGACGGATGTTGTGATGAGGGCGCGCTTTATTACAGACACGCAGGGCTTTGCCTCTTCCTTTCTTTAGAGTTTTTGGAAAGTAAGTACAGCCCGCTTAAATCCTGTGAAGACAAGGAAAACTACCCTTCTTTATATGAAAAGTATCCGGATAAAATTAAAAATATCGCAGAATACATTGTTTATATGCGGGTTAACGAAAAATATTACTTTAACTTTTCTGACTGTTCGCCAAATCCGGGGCCTTGTACGGTACGCGAATTCTTATTCGGAAAACGCGTTGGAAGCGGCGTTTTATGTGATAATGCATATAATGATTACTTCTTTGACAAAGACGCAAATTACGTTCTTCCAAACGAAATAAATTTATTTTATCGCTACCTTGCCCTTCAATACGAAAAAGAAATGGGCTCTTATGAAAAGAGTAACGAAAAGAAGAAAGAATATATTTATTATGAAAGCACGCAGTTAAGCGTATTTAACTACGGTTCACTTTCCCTTGCAACAAAAGGAGGAAACAACGCAGAAAGCCACAATCATAACGACACCGGAAGCTTTAGTGCATACAAAGATAACAAGCAGGCCTTTATTGATTTGGGTGTTGAAAGCTATACAAAAACCACCTTTTCCAATGACCGCTACTCTCTTTGGACAATGCAGTCCTGTTTTCATAACCTACCGACAATTGCAGGATTTGACGAATCAGACGGAAAAAGGTATTGCGCAACAAACCATAAAACAAATAAAGAAAGCGTTAAAATGGACCTTGCAAACGCATATAATCAAAACTGTCCGGTTGAAAGATTTGTGCGTAAATTTAATATCAATAAAGAGGATGCAACCTTTACGTTTTATGATGAATTTAAAATAAGCGATGATTCAGCAAACAAAGAAATACTCGAAAACCTGATGGTTTCTTCCACCCCTTTAAATAAAGACGGCAAATCACTTAAAGAAACCACAGAAATAACAGATGATGAATATTTAATTAAATTAGAAAATGGCATTTCCTTTACGGTTTGCGGCGTTTCATCACTAATTACGGAAAAATACAACATTACGGACGAAAGACTGAAAAAAAGTTACGACACCGTATATAGATTAAGATTTAAGTTAAAAGAAAACTGTTTTAAATTAACGCTTTTATAGCACTTAATTTAAACCGTAACGCAATATATAAAAACAGAGGTAAAAAATGATAAACGAAACCCTTAATATCAGGACAAAAAAATCCGCAAAGTATGCAGAACTCACTGTTTATGTACAGGAACCTAAAGAAACTCTCTCAAGCGCCTTAAAGCCAATGATTATTGTCTGTCCGGGAGGTGCGTACGCATTCACCTCAGACAGAGAAGCTGAAATGGTTGCAATGCAGTTTTATGCGGCAGGCTTTAACGCTGCGGTTTTAAGATATTCCGTTGCTCCGTACCACTTCCCGATTCAACTTTGCGAACTTGGAAAATCCGTTGCTTTAATAAGAAAAAATGCAAAGAAGTGGAACATTGACGAAAATAAAATCATCACCTGCGGTTTTTCAGCGGGCGGCCACCTTGTTGCAAGTTACGGCGCTTACTGGAACACGGACTACGTTACAAGACACATTAACCTTGAAGCAAAAGATGTTATTCCAAATGCTCAGATTTTGTGTTATCCGGTAATTACAAGCGGAAAACACGGCCATCAGGATTCATTTAAGAATTTACTTGGTGATGAGTATGAAAACAAAGAACTTTTAAAGGTTTTATCCTTAGAAAAAAATGCTCACTCAAACATCCCAAAAACCTTTATCTGGCATACCTTTGAGGATTCTTTGGTACCTGTGCAAAACTCACTTTTACTCGCCTCTGCTCTTGTTGAAAAAAACGTAAACACAGAGCTTCATATCTTTAATAAAGGCGACCACGGTTTAAGCCTTGGAGACGAACGTACAATCGGTGCCGATGGCCACGGATACGAGCCAAGCGTCTCTGTCTGGATAGATTTATGTATTGAATGGATTAAAAGACTGTAATTGAATAAAGAAAACGGGCTGCAAATTAAGCAACCCGTCTTTTTATTTTTCATCCACAACCTGGAAAATATAGAATTTAAGATAATAGCTTTCGTCTGCGGCCCATAAAATTGGATGGTCCGGAGCCTGAGTTCTAAATTCGACCTGTCTTAAACGTTTATGAACGTTGGATGCGGCCTGCGCAATGGTCTCCGTAAAAAGATCGTAAGTCATGAAGTGAGAACATGAACACGTTGCCAAAAAGCCACCGTCCTTAATTAAGCGCATTGCTCTCAAATTAATGTCTCTGTATCCTTTAGTTGCCTTCTTTACTGAATTTCTTGATTTTGTAAAAGCAGGAGGATCAAGGATTATAAAGTCATACTTTTCACCTGTTTCTTCCGCCTGTGTAAGGAAGTCAAAGACATCCGTGCACTGAAACTTAACTCTGTCAGAAAGGGCGTTAAGTTCGGCATTTTTTTGTGCCATTTGTATCGCCAAGTCAGACGCATCAAGTCCCAAAACCGACTTTGCGCCGGCAAGACCTGCATTTAACGCAAAAGAACCTGTATGGGTAAAGCAGTCCAAAACCTTCTTATCCTTGCAAAGCCGTTGAATTGCAAGGCGGTTATATTTTTGATCAAGGAAAAAGCCGGTCTTTTGGCCATCTTTAACATCAACATAATACTTAACACCATTTTCAACAATTTCAACGGTTGTATCAAATTCATCTCCGATAAAGCCTTTTATTCTTTCTAAGCCTTCCTGCTCACGCACCTTAGCGTCGCTTCTTTCGTAAACGCCCTTTATTTTGATGTTATCTTCCGCCAAAATTCGCTTTAAAATATCAACAATCATAACCTTGTATTTATCAATGCCAAGGGCTAAAGACTGAACAACCAGAACATCAGAAAACTTATCAATTACAAGGCCCGGCAAAAAATCCGCTTCACCAAAAACAATACGGCATGAAGATATGTCCACAACATTTTTTCTGTATTCCCACGCATTTCTTAAACGCATTTCAAAAAAGCTCTCATCAATTACTGCGTTAATATTATGGGACAAAAGACGACAGACAATCTTGGAATTGTCGTTAATATACCCAATCCCCATAACATAATCATTATAATCTCTGATACATACAAGGTCTCCGTTTTCATATTCACCTTCAATTTGCGCGATTTCGTTGTCGAAAACCCACATACCGCCGTGTCTTAAGAGTCTTCCCTCGCCTTTTTTTAACTTAACTGTTGTGTACATAATTTCTCCAAATTAAATCTATTTTTTAAATATTGTACTAAAAATTCCTCTTGCAAGGCTTGCTCCGACGTTTCCGCCAAGAGTCTTGCCAAATGAACCAAAACTTGAACCAATCTGCTTACCTACTTCTCTTCCAACGGTTCCCGAAACCGTATTACCAACAGATTTTGCAGCCTTTGTAGCCGCTTTCTTAGTAGCATCCTTTTCTTTAGCTTCGTTTTTTTCTTTTGCCTTTGCGGCCTTATCAGCTTCTTTTTTAGCTAAAGCCTCTTCCTTTTCTTTAGCCTCGTTTTCTGCGTCTTCCATGCCTTTTCTTTGTAAGAATTCATACGCAGAATCAGGATCGACAGCCTCACTGTACTTAGAATAAAGAAGACTGCTCTTTATTAAATTATCCCTTCTTGCTTCGTCAATTGCGGCCATTAGGCATTTTGGAGGAAGGATGTTTACCTTACGCACAATATCCGGTATACCCTTTTCATCCAAGAAAGAAACAATCGCTTCGCCCGTACCTAACGCAAGAATGGTTTCATACGTATCAAAAGCCTCATTTTCTCTGTATGACTGTGCTGCCGCCTTTACGTTTTTCTGCTCTGCAGGTGTATATGCACGCAAACCGTGCTGAATCTTATTACCAAGCTGAGCCAAAACACCATCCGGAATATCCTTCGGATTTTGTGTACAAAAATATACACCGACACCCTTAGAACGGATGAGCTTTACAACCTGCTCAATCTTATCTGTTAAAGCCTTACTTGCACCATCAAATAAAAGATGTGCTTCGTCAAAAATAAATACAAGCTTTGGCTTATCTAAATCACCAACCTCCGGGAGGGCCTCAAAAAGTTCTGAAAGAAGCCATAAAAGGAAAGTTGAATATAATTCTTTATTATTAACAAGGGAAGTCGAATCAAGGATATTAATAATTCCCTTTCCATTTGAATCCGTGCATAAAAAGTCATGTATATTAACGCCCGGCTCGCCAAAGAAGGTTTCTCCTCCCGCAACTTCTAATGATACTACCGCTCTTACAATTGCGGCAATGGACGTTTTGCTGATATTACCGTAATCTGCGGCAAACTCCTTGTTATTGTCTCCCATATAATTAAGAATAGCCTTTAAATCCTTTGTATCAACAAGCAAAAGATTATTATCATCCGCAATCTTAAAGGCAATTGTCATTAAATCGCTTTGTAAATCATTAAGGCCAAGGATTCTTGAAAGAAGAAGCGGTCCCATCTCTGAAACAGTTGTTCTTAAAGGAATACCTTTTACACCGTAAATATCCCATAAAGTAACGGGACAACCCTGATACGAAAAACCTGCGTTTGCAAGGCCGAATTTTTCAATTCTTTTTTGCATGTTTTCGCTGTCTGTGCCGGGATTTGCCATACCTGAAACATCACCCTTTACATCTGCCAAAAACACAGGAACTCCCATTTCAGAAAAACTCTCTGCCAAAACCTTTAAAGTAACGGTTTTACCGGTACCTGTCGCACCTGCGATTAAACCGTGGCGATTGGCCATTTGGGGATTTAAGCATACGTGCTCGTTCAAATCCGTACAACCAACCCAAATTTTACCTTCTTCTACCATTTTTGCTATCCTCCGAATTAATAACGAATTAATGCATATAAATACGCACAAACCTTTTTAATTATATCAGTAAAAAGATTTAAAGACAATAAAATCCCGCCCCAAAAGGAGCGGGAAAAAATTTTTATTCTTCGTCTTCAGATACTGTCTGAATATTGTAATTTCGTTTCATCTGCTCATAAAGCTTTTCTGCAATTCCAAGGGAACCTCTTTCGGTTGCCGCATCTGCATATTGCTCCAAAAGTGTATCCTCAAAATAATCCAAAGTCTGTGCCATGGATGAATCCGTGTCCTCATCGCTTTTTGGTACCATCTTCTCCATTGCCTCAAAGAGTTGTTTTACAAAATATGATTCAAAACTCTTGCAGGCTTCCATAAGCTCTTCTTCGGTTGCCGTGGAATAATTTGTTGTGCTTAATGTTTCTTCAAGTGCAGAAGCAGAAGTCTGCGATGCCGTACTGTATGCACTTGATGTAAGTCCGCTTATATCCATTAATAAAACCTCCCACTAATTAACGTCTGAGCTGATTTGCCTGTGAAAGCATGTCATCTGCTGCCTGAATTGCTTTTGAGTTCATTTCGTACGCTCTTTGAGCAATGATCAAGTCAACCATTTCATCTGCAACATTAACATTTGAAGCCTCTAAGTATCCCTGTCTGATAACACTCTTTTCAAGATTATCATTTTCGGATTCAAGAATTGCTTCGCCGGATGCCTCAGTCACCGCATAATTGGTGCTCCCAATCTTTTCAAGTCCGCTTGGATTTGCAAACTGCGCAATTCCAATCTGAATGCCAAGATTCTGAGGATTTCCCGTTTCATCAGGATAACAGATATTTCCGTCTGCATCTATTGTTATATTACTTGTTGAGTATTCGTCAGTGTCAAATTCAATCGGATCGCCGTTAGTGTCAAGAACAGGCAAACCGGCCTGAGTGGTAAGCATAACACCGTTTTCACTTAAGGACCACAAGAAATTACCGTTTCTTGTATAAATTGTCTCACCGTCTTCACTCTGAAGCATGAAGAAACCTTCACCGCTGATTGCAAAGTCCGTTGTGAGTCCTGTTTCACTAAACGAGCCCTGAGTAAAAATACTCGAGATACTTCCCGTTCTTGTACCCAGACCAACCTGAGCGCCAACAGGCTTTGTTTCGCCGTTGTTGCTGGTTGTTACATTCTGAATTGTCTGATATAAAAGCGATTTAAACTGTGCCGATTCAGTCTTATAGGATGTTGTATTTACATTCGCAAGATTGTTGGCAATAACATCAACATTTGTCTGCTGTGACTTCATTCCTGAAGCGGCAGACCACAAAGCTCTCATCATAATAAACCTCCGGTCCGCATGTAAAGTAAATTACACTTTATCATACTATTGTACTCTGCCCACGGTTGTTACAGACTGCTCAAGCATATCGTCTTCCGCCTGTAAAACCTTCTGATTAGCTTCATATGCTCTGGTTATTGTAATAAGTTCAACCATTTCGTCAACGACGTTAATGTTTGAAGTTTCAAGATATCCCTGTACAACTGTGCAACTTGCGTCTGTCTCCGTTGCCCCATCCACGGCTATCAAATAATTTTCGCCGTATTTCTGAAGATAATCATAATCTTCAAAATCCGTAATACCAAGGGTATCTACGTATTCACCGTCCGCATAAATATCACCCTGTGAGTTTATGGAAATATTTGCCGCATCTGTTGGAATCTGGATTAATCCGCCACTTTCAGAAAGTACATAATCTCCTTCCTTCGTTCGCAAATATCCGTCTGCGTCGGTAACAAACTCACCATCCCTGGTATACATAACTGATTCATTTCCGGCTTTATCGGTAAATGATATAGAGAAAAATCCGTTTCCCTCTAAGGCGAGATCATAAGTATTACCTGTCTCTTTAAAAGATCCCTGTGACCAGTCGGTATAACCTTCACCAATCTTTACACCCAAACTCATTGTTCCGATATTTTCGGCATAAGTAAACGGTGTGGAGAGATCCTTTACTTTGTAAGTCAATACATCCGAGAATGATCTCGAGGTAATTCCTTCCCGCTTATACCCGGTTGTATCAGCATTGGCCATATTGTTAGTGATTACATCAAGTCTGTCCATCTGATGCGCCATACCAGTGTATGCGGTATACAATCCTCTTACCATAGACGAAGTCTCCTTTTTTTGGAAAACCGATAAATTAATTCGTTGAACCGCTAATAAATTCAACGTATTTGCCCGTGCCGATAGCCACGGCTGTCATCGGGTCTTCCGCTGTCATTGTATTGATTCCTGTTTTGCTCTCTATTAACTTCTCTAAGCCCTTCAAAAGTGCACCGCCACCCGTAAGTACGATACCTCTGTCAGCAATATCTGCCGCAAGTTCAGGAGGAGTCTTTTCAAGAACACCGTGAACGGCTTCAACAATCTGAGATGTAACTTCTCTAAGCGCTTCTTCTGTTTCGGCTGAAGTAACCTGAATTGTCTTTGGAAGACCTGTTACAAGGTTACGGCCTCTTACATCCATTGGCTCCTGCTCTAAACCAGGGAATACGGAACCGATATTAATCTTAATATCTTCCGCTGTTCTTTCACCAATGAGAAGATTGTGCTTTTTACGCATGTATTTAACAATGGCTTCGTCAAAATCATCGCCCGCAACCTTTACGGAAGCACTGACAACTGCGCCACCAAGGGAGATAACGGCAATGTCGGTTGTACCGCCGCCGATATCAACAATCATGTTACCGCAAGGTCTTAAAATATCAATACCTGCGCCGATTGCTGCGGCGATTGGCTCTTCGATGATTTTTACATCTCTTGCGCCTGCCTGTAATGTAGCGTCAAATACGGCTTTCTTTTCAACTTCGGTACATCCGCTTGGTACACAAACACTGATGATTGGCTTTTTAAGAGGTCTTCTGCCCAAAGCCTTTTGGATGAAATATTTCATCATCTTTTCGGTAACCGTATAATCAGAGATAACGCCCTGTCTGAGCGGTCTGATGGCCACAATGTTACCCGGTGTTCTACCGATCATAAGTCTGGCTTCTTCACCAATTGCCTTAATCTTATTTGTGTCTCTGTCGAAAGCTACTACTGAAGGCTCTTTAAGAACAATACCCTTTCCTTTAATATAAACAAGGACGCTGGCTGTTCCCAAATCAATTCCTATATCTGTCGCTTGCATTGGTTTCTCCTTTCAATCAGTAATCCGATACTTTTCGTTAAGGAGAACCCTCACGTAAATTTTATCGGTATTACACAGCGAAATATTAACGCTTTTTAACCATTTTTCTTCTTATTTTTTTATGTTTTTACACATCATAAAGGATTATACACTTAAATCAAATGTTATTCCACTTTTTTTTGAATTTTTCTTATTAAAAATATACTTATTTTTTTAATTACACTTAAAGATTTTTAAGCATTTCGCCAAGGATAATATCATAATTATATTCATTCCTTACACGTTCCATACCGCTTCTTGCAATTTTAATTCTCTCTTCGTCATGCTTTAAATAATAATCACATTTATCAAGCAAATCATCTTTTGAATCATACAAAACAAGGTCTTCTCCGGGATTGAAGAAATCAAAGAAATCCGCCTGATAGTTAGATAAAAGGAAGCCTCCGCATCCTAAAATATCCATTGCTCTAAGAGGAATACCGCTTCTTATCGATCTTAATGTAATATTTAAATTAATCTTACTCTTTGCAAAAATTTCAGGCATTTTATCGTAATAATCAATTGGTCCGTGATTATTTACATTCTTTAAATCAGGAGTACTTAGTTTTGTATACAAATCAACTTTGAATTTATTTGAAACCTCTGATAAAAGAGTGGTTCGTTCAATGTTTGTAAGTTTCCTTCCGATGAAGTAATTTGCATACACATATTCAGGCTTTACAGCGCTCTTTCTATCCGGCACATACGGAACGGAGTTTTGTAAATCTTCCAGAATCTCAGGAGTTAAGAGCTTTTCAATAAAGAAATCCCCGTAGACTTTAAGCTGCGCCTCCATGATTCCTTCAAGGTAGCCCTTTGTGTACTTACTTATTGTGTCTAAACGGTCATACAGATTATGCGCCTCGTTATACATGGATCCGACAAATGTTAGGTCAGACATAAACTCATTCTTATTTAAAAATGAATCCGTCTGCTTAGAAAGCCTCCTTTGGTTAACCGCAAGCGGCATGTAATAAACCGTACTTATTCCGGACTTTTTAAAGTCTTCATACATTGCTTTATCAAAGATATAAACCTTGTTGCACGGATTAATGAGCATATAAGAATATAAAAGAACCTGAGGGCTGTCGTACACATATGAAATATACGGCAGGCCGTGCTTTTTACAGTTTTCTGATACCGTGGGGCTGAAATTAAACGTAAATACGACATTATAAGAAGCCTTGCTTAATTCTTCATTAAACAAAGCATCAATAT
>CAJOOB010000066.1 GCA_905236025.1 uncultured Lachnospiraceae bacterium | reverse complement strand
TTGAATAATGTTTTTACGGAGATAATATGAAAAAGCTTGTAAGTATCGGATACGGAAACGTTGTTAATTCCGATAAAGTTGTTTCTGTAATAAGTCCGGAGTCCGCTCCGATAAGAAGACTTATTCAGGATGCCAAAGAAAAAGGAACTGCAGTTGATGCTACTTTGGGCAGAAAGACCAGATCTGTTATTATTGCAGAAAGCGGACACGTGCTTTTGTCGGCACTTACTCCGGAAACGATTGCAGAAAGGATAAACGGCGAAGAAGATGAGCAACAGTAAAGGAATATTGGTTGTTTTATCCGGCTTTTCAGGGGCGGGTAAAGGAACGGTTGTAAAGAGGCTTATGGAGAGTTATGACACATATGCTTTAAGTATTTCTGCAACCACAAGACAGCCAAGAGTCGGCGAAGAAGAAGGAAAATCATATTTTTTCAAGACGGTAGAAGAGTTTGAAAAAATGATTGAAGAAGATAAGCTCTTAGAATATGCAAATTATGTGGGGAATTATTACGGAACTCCTGCAGATTACGTAAACAACATGCTTAAATCCGGCAAGAACGTGCTCCTAGAAATTGAAATTCAAGGTGCAATGAAAATAAAAGAGAAGAATCCGGATGCGGTTTTGGTATTTTTGACACCTCCAACGGCAGATGAATTAAAGAATCGCCTTACCAACAGAGGAACGGAAGATTTAGCAACCGTCGAAAAGCGTTTGTCAAGAGCTGGTGAAGAATCAAACGGGATTGAAAATTATGATTACATTCTTGTTAATGATGACTTAGATACCTGCGTTAAGGAATTTAACGAGATTGTCGTTTCTGAAAAGAAGAAGACATTCAGAAACAGAGAATTTATTTCTGAAATTCAAAACGAAGTGTCTAAATTTAAAAAATAATTATTTCGTGGTATTGCATATTTTTTTAATACAGATTATAATAAATTACCACAAATAAAGATTAAACGGAGGCAAATATGTTACATCCATCTTATACAGACCTTATGGAAGTCGTTAACAGTCAGGTAGAACCGGGCGAGCAGCCTGTTGTACAGAGCAGATATTCAATAGTTTTAGCTACGGCTAAGCGTGCAAGAGAGATAATCGACGGTGCAGAACCACTTGTAAGCGGATCAGAGGGAAAGAAACCTCTTTCTGTTGCGGTAGATGAACTTAATTCAGGACTTGTTCAAATTGTCGGAGATGATGAGACAGCCCAGTAAGGCCGTTAAAATACGAATAAATTTATGGGCTGTGTTTACACAGCCCTTGTTTTGTTTATATGGAGTGATATTTTGAAAGTACTATTTGTTTCGCTTGGATGCGATAAAAACCTTACAAATTCAGAAGAAATGATTGGCCTTTTGGTAAAAGAAGGCTTTGTCCTTACGGATGATGAAACGGAGGCAGACGTTATTGTTATTAATACGTGTGCTTTTATTGGAGATGCAAAGGAAGAAAGTATCAATACAATTATTGAATACGGTGAATTAAAGCAAACCGGTAATTTAAAGGCTTTAATTGTTGCAGGTTGCCTTGCGCAGCGTTACTGTGACGAAATCTGTACGGAACTGCCTGAGGTTGATGCGGTAATTGGAACAACTGCGTACGATAAAATTGTTTATGCCATAAAAGAAGCCTTAAACGGTAACAAAACAAAGAATCTTACGGATATTAACAAACTTGTTGTAACAAATATCCCAAGAGTATTAACAAATGCAGGATATTACGCAAATCTTAAAATTGCCGAGGGCTGTAGTAAACGCTGCACTTATTGTATTATTCCTTATTTACGCGGTGATTATAGAAGTGTGCCGATGGAAGATTTGATAAAAGAAGCAAAAAGACTTGCAGATCTTGGCGTTAAGGAACTTACTTTGATTGCGCAGGAAACGACTCTTTACGGAACGGACCTTTACGGAAAAAAATCTTTGCATATTCTACTTAAAAAACTATGCGAAATAGATGAAATCAGGATGATAAGAATAATGTATATGTATCCTGAAGAAATATATGAAGAACTTGTTGAAACAATTGCTGCAAATGATAAGATCTGCAATTATTTTGATATGCCTATTCAACACTGCTCAGATACAGTGTTAAAGAACATGGCCAGAAAAACCACAAAAGAAGAACTTATAAAAAATATTTCGTACATAAGAAACAAAATACCCGATGCTGTGCTTAGAACATCGCTTATTGCCGGCTTCCCGGGTGAAACAAAAAAAGAGCATAAGGAGATGCTGGATTTTATAAAAGAGATAAAATTCGACAGACTGGGATGTTTTACATATTCGCAGGAAGAGGGTACGGTTGCGTCAACTTTTGAAAATCAGATTGATGAAGAAACAAAAGAAAAGTGGAAAGACGAAATAATGCGTACACAACAAAAAATTGTCTTTAAGAAAAACAAATCCTTAAAGGGCAAGGTATTTAAATGTATCGTGGACGGAAAAATTTTTGACAGCAATATTTATGTCGGAAGAACATATATGGATGCGCCTGAGATTGACGGCTCTGTATTCTTTGAGTGTGATGAAACCCTTTTATCAGGCAATTTTGCGGATGTTTTGATAACGGGTTTTGAAGAATATGATTTAATGGGAAAATTTTTGGCAAAAAATTAGTGTTTTGCTTTATTTCTCCGTATTTTTGGAGTATAATACAAATGAAAATATATTATGGCAGAAAAGGACTTTAAAAAATGAATTTACCAAATAAACTTACTGTATTCAGAGTGATTCTGATACCGTTTTTCGTTGTATTTATGCTTGTTGATATATTTGGCTATGCAGATAAATATATTGCGCTTGCAATCTTTATTGTTGCTTCGCTTACCGATTTACTGGATGGAAAAATTGCAAGAAAATATAATCTGGTTACGGATTTTGGGAAGTTTATGGATCCGCTTGCAGACAAACTTCTTGTTTGCTCGGCGCTTATATGTCTTAT
>CAJOOB010000065.1 GCA_905236025.1 uncultured Lachnospiraceae bacterium | reverse complement strand
CAGGCAATGAGTTCGGGACACGACGGAAGCATCTCGACAGGCCACGCAAACAGTCCCGCCGATATGATTAACCGCCTTTCGGTTATGATTTTAATGGGAATGGATATTCCAATGCCCGCCATTTTAGGCATGATTGCATCAGGGATTGATATAATCGTTCAACTCGGGCGATTAAGAGACAAAAGCAGAAAAGTGCTTAAAGTCACCGAGTTACTTAAGGGAAATGACGGCAATATTGTGTTTAACGATTTATTTGCCTTTGTTGAAAAATACACCGATAGTAAGGGGAAAATCATTGGTGAAACAAAGAAAATAAACCCTCTGAAAAACACGACCAAACTGGCTGCCGCCGGTATAAATATAATTAATTAAGGAGAGTATAATTGAAAGATAGATTCATTTTTATTTCCGGCAAAGGACAGAGTGCTGTCTTATGTATCTTAAACTTAATAATCACTTTGGTATTATCATATTTTTTTTATGATAATCTGTACCTTTTGATACTTTTCCCACTTATTAATCACTTTTTTCTTAAGTATGAAAAAAGACGTTTGCACGATCGTCAAAAAAACATTCTGTTATTGCAATTTAAAGAAATGCTTTCATCAGTCGATGCATCTTTAAAGGCAGGTTTTTCTCTTGAAAACGCGGTAAAACACGCATTATCCGATTTGGAGAATTTCTTTGGAAAAAAGGCGGTAATCTGCTTTGAACTTAGAAATATTATTAATAATATGAATTTAAACACACCAATCGAACTTTGTTTCAAGGAGTTTGCCGACAGAACCGGAATCAAACACATTGAGGATTTCGCAACCGTTTTAATAATCGCCAAGAAGACCAGCGGAAACGCCGCAAGCGTTACATCATCTTCCATTGACATGATTAATTCATCAATAGACGCAAAGAAGGAGATTAGCTCTTTAACCGCAGCAAAACGGTTTGAGAAAAATATCATGTTCGTAATGCCGTTATTTATCATTATCTACATGAACCTGACCTCCCCGGGATTCTTAGATCCCTTATATCGGACTCTTGCAGGAAAAATACTAATGACCGCCTGCCTGGGTATATATGTAATTTCAGCAATTTTTTCGGAGAAGCTTTTAAAATTATAATCATAAGGAGTATAAATAATGATTTTGGGCATATCACTAATTGGAACAGCTTTATTTCTGACACTTTTATGTGTCATATTAAGGCATTTTAAAAAAGAGTTTTTTCCAAAAAAATCACAGAAAAACCCGGTCTACTCGTTCTTTTTTGGGATATCTGCATTTTTATATGAAAAGTTCTTGATTTTAAAACCGGATGCTTTACTTGTTTTAAAAGAAAAACTTCGCAGCACACATTCTAATGAGAACGCTGACGAATTGGCGTATTACTATATTGTAAAAACAATTTCCACCCCGCTTCTTACAATCATTTGCGCCTTCTTTATAAGCGGAGTGTTGCTTATTGTCTCTGATAAATCAAGCCTTTTAACCTCGGTTACAAGGCCTGATTATTCAGAAGGCAGCACGGACCTTTTGGTTAATGTCACGTATGAAGACGGATCAAGCGAAGACATTACCATAACAATTGATCCGCTTGCACTTTCTTTTGAGGAAGCTTTTGAAATTGTCAGCTCGTCAGAAGAAGATATTATAAATGAAATTCTTGGAAATAACGAAAGCAAAGACCATGTTTGCGAATCGCTAAACCTAATTACCTCGTTTGAGGGTAAATTCAACATTTCGTGGGACGGACTTAACACGCAGTATGTTTCATACAGTGGCAATCTGCAATATGATAACATCCCCGAAAGCGGAGTATGCATAACCCTTATGCCCCTGGCAAAAATTGGTGATTACGAAATTGAGTTAAATTTTTCCGTCATACTTTATCAAAAGCCTGAGACTGAAGCAGAGGGAGCAGTGGCTGAAATCAACGCTTACATTAACAGCGCAGACAAACTCCTTGATTCAACGGTTTCTTTACCGACAAGTATCTCATCCGGAAAAGTTACTTTTATAAAAAAAGCCTCCGGAAAACTTGTTTTAATACCGGTATTTACCATAATCTTTGCTTTTTTTCTTATGTTAGTTCAAAAAAGCAGACTAAATACGGAATTAAAGGAGAGAAACCTTCTTTTATCGGAGGATTATGTCGAGATTGTATCTAAGCTGTCTTTACTTTATAATGCAGGACTTAATATAAAAAACTCGTTAATGACAATATTAAACGATTATATGCCGAATGCAGATGATAAGAAATCAAAGGAACAAAAAAACATCATCTTAAGACCTGCCTACGAAGAAATACGACTTACGCTTATGCAAATCAAATCCGGAATCCCCGAAGGAAAGGCTTACTTAGACTTTGGAAAAAGATGCAATCTTGCACCTTACAGAAAACTTGGAATGTTATTGGAACAAACTTTAAATAAAGGCTCAACCGAACTTGAAAAAGCCTTACAAGACGAAGCATACGGAGCCCTTATGGACAGCCGTTTAAGCGCAAGGGCAAAAGGGGAAAAGATTTCCACAAAACTCATTGTCCCAATGACTCTTATGCTTTTACTGATTATGATAATCATTATGTATGCTGCTTTTGCAAGCATATAAGAAAAGGAGTATTTATGAAAGAATTAATGAGAAACAAATTATCGCTTTGCAAAGACAAACTCAATGCTTTTGCAAAAAAGCTTAAAGCACCGTCTTTAATTATAAAGAGTACTCAGGGAATCGGCGTAATTGAAATCGTTTTGATCCTTATTGTAATTGTTGGCTTAATTGTTATTTTCAGGAGCAATTTACATGAAATTATCGCAAATGTATTTAACGAAATCAACTCGACAATTGCTGAATTTTAGTGCATTTAATCACGCAAAGGCAGTGGTAAGCGTCTATTTTGCGCTTATACTGCTGCCCATTGCGGCAATTGTCCTTGGCCTTTCGGAATACGTGCGAATAAACGCCCAGTCAGCTTTTTTTGACAGCGCCACAAGCCTTGCCTGTTATTCAACCTTTTCTAAATTCGCAAAAGAAGTGTATGACGAGTACGGCATCTTTGTATATTATTCCTCGGAATATAACTTTACAGATGATTTAACCGATTACACTGAAAAAAACATGCAAAGCGGAGCACAGGAAGATGCAACAAATTCCTTCTATACGCTT
>CAJOOB010000064.1 GCA_905236025.1 uncultured Lachnospiraceae bacterium | reverse complement strand
GGTAAATAAACCGAAAGCCGGTTTTACTTGTAATTCGCAAGTAAAATCGGCTTTTTTAACACATAAAAAGAAGGAACCAGAGCAGAAGAACTTCCGTAGTATGCATCATATTCCTTTGCATATTTATCCACACGCTTTATACAACACGGTTTAACAAAAATATCACGGCCGATGGCCATATCGCTTACTTTTTTTATGAATACTTCATATTTTTCCCGGAGTTTCTCATCCTCAAAAATCAGCGAATCCCCGGGATAAAACATAAGCGTAACATCTGACTTTTCTTTTTCTTTTGCAAATGTATCAAGCTTTTCCATGATTTTTTCAAGAAGATAATCACCATGTTCAAAAATCTCATATGCACCAATACAATAAAGTATTTTCTTTTTTTCGTTATTTTTTTTAGTGTCTTTCAAAAGCTCACATTCACTGATTCTTTCATCCCATACACACTTTAAAGATTCATTCGTAAACTCAGTGAGTATCTCTATGTATCTTTCCTTCATATTTTCTGACGAGACAAGTATTTTATCTGCATATACAACACCCGGTGTACACACATAATTACTTACGTTATACATGTCTCGTTCATCAGTTCCTGAAAAATCTTCACAAATTGCAGAAGGAACATTGATAATCATTTCAGAATACTTTTGCATATTCTTAACATAATATGCAGAAGGAACGGTAAAACAAGGATTTGTTTCATCATACGGATTTTCACAATAAACCACATCCGGGCAATGAATGGATGAATTATATAAATACCATTTTGTACAATTTACAAAATCCGGATAAAACGCCTCGTCCGTTATTTTTATCATTTCATCTTCTGTTGCAAGAATGTTACCTAAGGCATCTTTTTTAAACAAAGGAAGAACTACAACAAATACTTCGGATCCGTTTTCTTTTTCATCTTCATAAAATGACTTTAATACATCCCACTCTGATTTTCCGGTAAGTAAAATTAACACTTCTCTTTTTGAAATCACATTTTCAAAAAGCGTATTTATAAGCATTTCAAGCGATTCTTTAGTTTTAACGAAAGAATTATCCGGGGCGTTTACAAAATTATTATAATCGGAAAAAATTACATCACAGAAATTTTGAAGCGCATTTACAACGTTAATTACAGATTCTCTTTCGTTACCGTATTCATTTTCCAAAAGGGTTCCAAAATCTGCAGCAAGCTGCTCACTTTGCTGCACATAAGCGGTTACCGAATCCATATTATTTTTCGAGATCTCATTTCTAATTTCGAATAAAAGTCTCTTAAATTCATTAATGCAAGCCACGGCAGTTTCTTTTACGGAATCATTCTTATCACACTTATTTCTTACAAATAATTTTTCATCAAACTTAAATCCCGGTAACGGAGCACCAAGAAGGTGTTCCATCTCTTTTTTTGACTTTTCAAAAAACGGATAATCATGACATTCCCATGTCTTTTTCAAAACGTTATAATCTCTGTATCTGTGAATTAATGATTCGTTGTATGCTGCAGGCACCGGAATAAACGTATCTTCAAAAGGAACTCTTACAACGTTTTCATAAACCTTCTTTTCTTCCATGGTACCGTTATGGTGCTTAAGCCCCCATGGATATAACTGAATAATATGACCTGATTCTTGTTCACTTACTTCAGACATACGTTTTTCCGCAAGCTTATAGAGAGAAACGCCGGTTTCTCTTCTTCCGTTATTTAGATTTAAGTTTAATTTATACTGCTTATTTATTTCATCAAGCTTAATTTTTGCGGATACGTCGCTTATTTGCTTTTCAATAATTCCGTCCGCAGTTGCAAGAATGTCCAAAACATCTTTATCACGCTTTGTTTCCTTTTCTTCATCCTCATAAATATAATCTCTTATAAATATATCAACACAGGCAAGCCACGGAAAATTATTATGAGTTTTTAAGTATTCCACATCAAAAGAAGCCTTAGTATTATTTACAATTTTAGTAATAAAAAACCAGTGATTTTCCTTTGTTTCATAATTATGTACGGAGTATTCTTTTGGAAGTTCATCTTTTACAACCTTCATAAACTTCTCATAATCCGGGCGAAGCATGCAAATATCAAGGTCGTCGTCCCAGGGAATAAATCCTCCGTGACGAACGGCCCCCAAAAAAGTACCCCAATCGGCAAAATATTTAATATCATGTTTTTTACAGATGGAATCAATGTTTGATAAAATATCCAATTCAGCCGCCCAAGCCTGTTTGATGGCTGTGGATATGTAAAATCCGTTTCTTACCTCATCTTTTAAAAATTCTACCGAATGCTCCATTTTTCTTCCTGCCGTTTTCAGATGTATTTTTAGATGATTTTTAATTAACCACGAGTTCTTCATGCGTATATGTATATTACGAAAATATACATTTTACAAATAAACTAACTGTAATTATACTACGAATGCACACTTTTTTCCACAAAAAGCCCAAATAAATATGGCTTTATATTTATTCGGAAAGCCCCATTTTGGTAAAGAAAAATTTTAGCGGATGCTCTTTTCTAAATTCCGGCAGCGCATCTCTTCCCGCTTTTGTTACAGGCCTTATCCAGCCGCCCGAATGCATGTGGATTTGCATAAGGACGTATCTTATTGGTTCATCTATGTACGTAAAAATAAATACAATTATAAACGGTAAGTGCCAAACAAGGCCGCCCAGGCAAAGTAACGGAATGTTAAGCACGTACATAAATGATATTTCCATAAAGGTTCCCGTGATGGAATCTCCCGATGCACGGCATGTGTCATTACTTATCCAGTTACTCATTCTAAGCACGGCAATTATGCAAAATACAATTAACATCCGGGTTGCGTAGTCAAACGAGGCTCCGCTTAGTCCCATTATTTTAAGGATTGGTGCGTGGAATATAACAAGGTTTATGCACACAACAAATATTGTTCCTGCGCACAGATAAACACATCTGTTTGCAATTTGGAAGGCTTCATCATGCTTACCCGCACCGACACGGTTTCCCACAAGCACGGATGAGGCGCTTGAAAATCCGCTAAAGAACGCAATTATTAAGCCTTCAAATGTTCTAAAAACTGCCAGAGCTGCAATTGCTTCTGTTGCCTGACGTCCCAAAACCACGTTAATTATGAGGTTTGATACACCAAGAGCAAGTTCGTTACAGATTATCGGTAAACCCTTTTTAAAGTATTCCTTTGCGTGTTCTTTATCCCAGGTAAAATGTTCTTTAAATCTAAAAAGATAATAGAAGTTTTGCTTTTTGCAAAGTATTAAAACAACAGTTACGTTAATTACAGAGGCAAGAAGTGTGGCAAGTGCCGCACCTTCAACTCCCATCTTCGGTGCTCCGAGGTTTCCGAAAATGAATACCCAGTTTAAAAACATGTTTGAAAATACTGAAGCAATTGAAGCATACAGCGGAGTTTTTACATTTTCCGTCGATCGTAAAATTCCGCTTGCAGCAACCGAATATACCTGGAGCGGATACGCAAATCCCACTATTCTTAAGTATTTTACGCCAACCTCTCTGTATACTTCTTTATCCGTATATACGCTCATTACAAATTCCGGAAAGAGCACGGCTAAAACACCGAAAATCACGGCAATCGTCATCATGCAAGTAAGCATCATGCCGTATGAACGGGTTATGCCTTTATGGTCTTTTGCTCCGTAATACTGAGAAAAGAAGAGGATTCCGCATCCCAAAAGGCCCCAGTAGCATGAAAGCATTAGGGAAGTAAACTGCGCACAAAGGCCCACTGCCCCCACCGCAATTTCGCTCAAATTGCCAAGCATTATGGTATCTACCATGCTGCCGGAAGTTGTTAGTAAGTTTTGTAATGCAACCGGTAATGCCAATACAAATACCGATTTTAAAAATTTCTCGTAAGTCATGGTATTTACATTATACATATACTTAACCTTTTGACAAGAAAAAAATACCTGTCCAAAACGGACAGGTATTTTGATTTGTATTTTTATTCACTCTGATTTGCATCTTCCAGTGCCTGCGTTTGTTCCGGCTGATGGGCTGATTCGATATTTTGTTCTGTATTGTATGCTGAGACCCCATTTTCATAATTATCAGGTACCGCCACTCTTTCGTCACTTACAGGAGCGACTTTTTTCTTCTTCCTTAAAAATGTCGCAAGTATTATTAAAACAGCAATTAGAATAACAGCTGCCACAACAATAAGTATAATTACAATCACACTTAGACCGTCATTAAGTTTAAACTCAACATATATGGTATCGTCTTCAATTTCCGTCAAGTCCCATTTAAGCGTCTTACCATCATTTGACTCATCCGTTGCGTTACTGTCTAAGGCTTTTACAGGAAGTTTAATAACAAGTTCCATGTAGCCATCGTACATTTCAAGATATTCAGAATCAACCTCTTCAGTTTCATCCTCCGAAGACATATCCCATTCAAATCTGTACTTATTACCATCAATGGTTACTTTAAACCCATCACTTTCATTAAGTTCACTGATTACATCTTCAAGATCTTCAAGGTCGATGCCAGATTTTGATACTACATATCCCGTGTAATCATCATGTTTATACTCAGTATATGCCCAGCCATCTTCCTCAAATTCTGATTCTTCATCTTCTTCATCATCTGAATCTTCATCCTCTAAGTAATCCATGATGCTGTCTGCAAAAGCCACCATCATGGATACATCCGCTGTTCCGTCAGCATTTACATCAATGGTCGTTTTGTATCTTACGCATCCGCAAAGACTTGTTACTAAAGTAAGAAGAACTGCAAGAATCATTAATTTTAATGAATAACTTTTTTTGTTTTCCATAACTTTCCCCTTTCGTAAAAGAAATTAACATTAACACGTTTATTTTAGCAAAATCGGAACATTTTGACAAGAGAAAACGTCGGTGAAATTGATTTACCGACGTTTCTCGAAACTAATTAATCCATTTTTCTAAGGAGAACCAGCACGTTAACATTTATCTGTTACTGCTGTTTTTCATCTTCTGCAGGTTTTGCAGTTTCTTCATCTTCAGGGTATACAACCTTTGTATCTGTATACGGAACCGTTGCCTTTGATTTTTTCTTGTTAATAAAAATTGAAATTATTGCAAGTAAAACATTTACGGCACACCACATTGTCCAGATAATTAAATCTCCGTAATTTGAGCCACTTCCAGCAAGGCCACATACGACTGCCAAACCAAAAATAACGATAAGCGCAATGTTTCCACCATTTTTTTCTGATTTATGCACAACTATTGAAATTATGGCACCAATAAGCATAAAGAAGGCCAAGCCAAACCCAAGCGTTCCCGTATTTTCTCCGTTTTCAGAAAGCGCATTCGCAACCCCAACGGTACACGACTGTAGTGTTACGATGCAAAAGAATATAATTGATAATATACCTGCTACTAATTTCCAAACTTTCATAATTTTATACTCCTTTATTTACTGTGCATTAAATGTAATAGCGTCTGACTTTGCGATTGTCTCATATGAATCCGCATTGTAAATTGTGAATTTAAGTTCCACTGTTTCAATTGATTCTATTCCGTTATCCTCTAAATCTGATGAAAAAAGTGTAATATCATCAACAGCCTTTTTATTTGCATATACGGTAGATGAAAAATAGTCATCCATCATAAATCCGTTAACAGATAAATCATCCACACTGATTGTAACATTTTTATCTGATGTATTTTCGCAATACAACACAATTGACATCCCCCAGAATGAATCCTCATCAACAGCCATACCAATAATCTTGATGCCGTTTGCGTTATACAACTCTGTTCCCTTAATATCTGAACTTGTATCCATGTTTGAATAAAGAGATGTTTTTACAACTGAATATACATCAGAGAATAAATTATCATAACTGTCATCATATGCATGAAAATACATTTCAACCTGACCAACGTTATCAATACCTGCTGCCTCTAATTCACTTGATGAAAGATACATGCTTTCATTTGCGCTCTTTCCTGCAGCAACTGTTTTAGCAAAAAGATCTGTAATCATAAAATTGTTTACAATTAATGCATCACAGCCAATTGTATAATCAGTATCCGTGTTGTTTTCAATAAGGAGATTAATACTGTCACCCCAGATACTGTCAGACTCATATTCCGTTGCAGTAATCTTGATTCCGTCTTGATCAACCAAAACGGTTTCTTCGATTGTTACATCAGCCGAGCTTGATGCTGAACCGGAACCTGAACCCGATCCTCCGGTAGCAACAATACTCTTTGTATTATCGTCTGAATCTGATGATCCGCTTCCAAG
Organism: uncultured Lachnospiraceae bacterium; assembly: GCA_905236025.1. Classification (GTDB taxonomy): domain Bacteria; phylum Bacillota; class Clostridia; order Lachnospirales; family Lachnospiraceae; genus CAJOOB01. The sequence continues at coordinate 9,142 of CAJOOB010000064.1, read as the reverse complement.
TGCCATCCCGGCAAAAATTGAAAGACACAGTGCAAGCGCCAAAACCTTACTTTTTCTTTTCATAACATTTACCTCCGGTAAAATATTTAATATAAATAACCATAACAGCGACTGCTAAAGCAAGTGTCTCAAGTATAATATCCATCACATCAAACGTTCCCGCAACAAACGGCAGTAATTGAGCTGTTTCCATGATAGTCGAGAACACAAACGATACTATAAATGATTTAAGCAGTCCCTTTCTTTCGCTACAAAAGACTAAGAATACGGTAAACGTTAATGCGTATGCCCACATCATATCCGGAAGGAAATTTCTTATTATTCTTATAAACGGAAGATATTCTGCTTCTGTGGTTATATGAATTCCGCCAAAGAGCAATTTATCTGCCATTTTTACAAAAATCACATCCGGTGATACAAGATAATAAATAACGGCCCCGATAATAACAGGCACCAGAATATTCATAAGCAAAAACAATTTATTCTTCACTTCTGTAACCTCTGGGCTTATTATATCAGAGCCGTTTGATTTTCGTTGCCACCGTAAAGGTGGGAAATTTTAATTTGATTCTTTTATATAATCTTCCAATGATACATCTATCTTCACAGGTAACCCATCATAAGCTGTTTGAAATAATTCACCTTTTTCGTTTTGCCATATAAGCAAATCATCAATTCCCAGATTTTCAATAACATAAATATCAGAAGGAAGTTTGGGATTTCTCATTCTGGCCCTTAATGTTTGTGCGACAACACTCAATTCCTCTAATTCTGTAATTCCGGTAAATTCATGCCCATTAGCATACGCAATTCCTAAATTCAGCAAATACGTTCTATACTCATCCGCAAATTTTAACTTCAATTCTTTTTCGGCTTCATTTATTTTTTCTTCTGTTACACCTTCACGGCCAATGTAGTCATTATATGATTGTATGATTCCCACTATATTTTTCAATATTATAATCCTCCCTGCAAAATGTTTGCCATCGTTTTCCAAAACTGCGTTCTAGTAATATTAAATGCGTTTCTGTCAATTTCTGACACAGTTTTAAATCCGTGCAACACAGCAGAATCATGTTCTGCTTGTGTCAAAATAGCTAATGTACCTTCAGTTTCCTGCCCTATATGATGCAATTCATAACTTACACCATTACTATCGATAGGAGCCAAACCGCTTTGCATCCGTGCAAGATTGGTTCTTCCCAAACTATCAACCAAATTCAAATCAATATCTGATCTAACAAGTGCTAATTTTCCATTAATCAATTGTGGTTGTAAACCGGCATTCTTATACACGTTATATTCTTCTACAGAATGAAGCTCTCTTATAACATCAAGCGGATATCCCGATTCCTTCTGTATAGCTGCAGCTTCATTCATTGTGAGTCCATTTAAAGTGGCGCCATGCAATGCTACTGTTTCAGTTATACCTCCGGTAATACTTCCAATTATAGCTCCCCATTTAAAACCCTCACTCGCTGATAAAGCAGCTTCCTTCATCGCTGCCTCTACATCTCCTGTTGTTAATCCGGTAATAATCCCCGATGCAGTTCCACCAATGGCTGCCGAAGATAGAGCCATTACAGTTCCGGTTTTTGCAGACGCTGCAAAGATTAAACTTGCCGCAGGCATTCCAGCACCGGAGGTAACCGCTGATATAGTCACACATACCAAAATAACACCCGTTCCAATAAGAACATTCTTTATGATTTGATCATATGTATCATCATAATCAACATATTCGCTTATAATTGTTTCACCATCATCATTTACTGTAAATACGTACTTCTCATCTCCCATTACTGATTCTAAATATTCAAGGTTGTACCCAAAGAATATATTTGATTGAGAATTATATTCCAGTTCTTCAAGATACTCTTTAGAAATATACGTCGAGTCTACATTTTCAATGTAATAGTCAGAAAGATCCAATGATTCCGTCATCTCTAAGTAAACACTATCTTCAACATATCGAAGCAATTCTTCATCATTTAAATCTTCAAATTCTGCCGTATAGACATACTCTTCTATGTATGTAGTTGTTGATATTTCAGTGGAATTTTCAATGTTTTCAGATGCGCATCCTGTCAATAGTACACAGGTTAAAAATAATGCTATTACTCTTTTGATCATATTTTCGCACCTCTTTTCTTAATTACCAGAAATACTACTACTCCAATTATACTTAATCCAATCAACACCAAAACAATCTTCAATACTAAACTTGCATTATTTTTGCTATCAGATACATCATTTGATGTATCGTCTTTCTCTTCTGTATTCTCATCTATGGTCACGAATTCTGCTTCTTCTGCTTCAATTAACTCGTTTGAATCTAATAAAATCGTTCCATCATCATTAATCACAGCTCCCGCTTCCACAGCTTCCTTTATGTATTCAATATCTTTTCCGGTTGTAACATACGCCTTTAGAATCGGGTCAGTTCCAACATAAATCTTCTTTTCGGTTTCCAGTCCTGTATATAGATTTTTTACCGTAATTATATATACACCCTCATCAGTAAACTCATCTCCATCGGCAGCTGCTGAATAATACCTAGTATCTTCAACAAGCGTTCCTTCTGAGGATACATAATTCATTTTCTTAACATCTATTGTGAGATATCTTGATTTGGCTAAATCAAGATAAAATCCATTTTCTGTAAACGATGTATTCACAAGTTCTGACTTCGTTACAACATCAAACGGATATACCATACAATTAGCATTTCGAACAGAAAATTTTATAAGAATTTGATAATGTTTATAATTATCCGGAATAATCCCCCACCTTATTTTTCTAATTTCATAATCAAGTGCAATCTCATAATCCCCTTCTTGAAAAAACAGCAATTCTGTATTAGCACCTTTTTCAACGCCTTTAAGATAATCCGAATATAGTTGATAAGTTACCTTATTTTGATAATCAGTATATTTGACTAAAAGTGCTCCCTTTCCAAATGTTGTTCTTTCATCCTTTGAAATACCAAAATATTCATCATAACCATTTGTATCATTAGAAATTACAAGCGAATCGTCTCCATTAAGCTTATTAATATCTTGATTTAATTCAAAAGCTAACTCAACCTCATCACCAACCGCCTTTAAAAAAACCAAATTTCCATCTGAATCTGTAGTTCTTCTGGTAAAACCGGAAATAACAAACCGTCCCAAATCCCATCCGTAATGGTAATCCGAGTCTTTCATTTCTGTATTTTCACCATACCCCGCATCTTTTTTTACCTTAACTTCTCCCATGTAAAATTGCTCATCAGACGAAGCCATAACACCACCTGTTATGGTTACAATTAACAACATTACAATCACAAATTCTGACAGCAATTTACCCCATCTGATTTTCATTTTCATACACCATCCTCCTTGGTTAGTCTTGTAATCCACTGGTCCTTAAAGGCTCAAAGTTATTTTTCTTTAAAAGATCGTTTACATCAATAATGCTTCCCGGTCTTTCATTAAAAATAATCATAAGCAAGGCGTCTCTTGGAACTTTTGCGTATAACTCAGGCATTCTGTATTTCTTTAACGCATTTTGGGTTTCTTCCAAAGTTAATTCTCCTGCATAGCATATTCTTAAAATGATATCTCTTTGCTTAGTGCGCTTTTCACCTGACAAAAGTTTGTATCCGTAACGCTCCGGAATATCCGCACGCAGAAATACTGACTGTTGAGTGATTTTCTTTTCCGTGAGCAAATCCTTTATATATACTGAAAATGCAAATTCATCCTCAAACATGTTATTCTTGTTTTCATTATAAAAATTTCCAAACTCAGATAAATGAGTTTTCTCCAATACTTCATTGAGTGTTTTAGTAGTTTTCTCGTTCATAACTTCCTCACTTGTGATATAATTACCCCAAACTGTTATGTACCGACCTCCAATCATTAGATTTTTGGTCTAACTTTTTGTGGTCACCTCATTACGAAAGGGATATTACTTTGGATATTAACGGGCGTTTGGCTGTATCGTATTATATGACCGTTGCCACCATTAATGAATCACATAAAGTTTACCTTGCAATGCACACGGAAACCAAAAAGATTTTTGTGAAAAAAATCCTTTCTGTGTACAATCTTTCAGTGTACGAAAATCTTTATCAAAAACCAATTCCGGGTACGCCAAAAATCGTTTTGTACTACGAAGAAGACGGTGAACTTACTCTTATTGAAGAATACGTCCAGGGCACATCTTTGGAAGATTTGATTAAAGATTCAAAACTTTCCCTTGCGGATATAAAAAAATATATGTCCGCCTTATGTGATATTATGGGGAGTTTGCATTCACTTAACCCGCCTGTTATTCATAGAGACATTAAACCATCTAATATAATAATAACAGATTCTTTGGAAGTCGTATTGCTTGATTTTAACGCAGCGAAATATTTTTCAAAAGATGAAACCTCCGATACCGTGTTAATTGGTACCCATGGCTACGCAGCGCCTGAACAATACGGTTTTGGTTCCTCTTCTCCTCAAACTGATATTTATGCCTTGGGCATTTTGTTTAAGGAAATGCTTGAATCCATTAATTATACTGATAAAGCCTCTTTACGCATCATAGAAAAATGCACTATGATGAATCCAAAAGAAAGATACTCTTCTGTATCTGAATTAAAGCAGGATTTGCAAAATGAAATTTTCGGTTCAGTCAATAATAAATTCACCAGATTTTTACCACCCGGATTCAGATCACTCACCATTTGGAAAATGATTGTGGCGATTATGGGGTATGTATTTCTTGGTGTTTGGTGCTTTACAAGTGAAGTTAAAAACACAACACCGCTTCAGCTTATAAGTATCAGAATTTGCATGTTTTTAAGTTTTATGATTTTAGTATTTTTTACATTTAATTACTTAGATGTCCATAAATATATAAAACCATGCAGAAGTAAAAACATGGCTATCCGCCTCTTAAGTATTGCATTAATTGACTTTGCAATATTTTCCATGCTTTTTACGATTTTACTTATCGTGGAAACATTCTGCTTATAATTCTTTGATATTTTAGCATATATCATATTTATCCGTTGCCACCTTTAAGGTGGCAATTTGTTTTATGTCCATGTTTACGCCTTTTTATTTTATAAGAAATAAATAGCTATCAACTTTTTGGGTTTATGGTATAATAAAAATATATTTGTGCATTTATAAGTGCATGCTTTGAAAAAGTTGCAATTATTATATATGAGTATGCCTTAGACGGTACCGGAGGAAATGTTATGTATATGTACAGTAAACTGATTTTTGATTATGTTGCGTTCGTGCTTCTTCTTGTAATTATCGCATCTCTGTTGGTAAAACAGTTATATAAATCACTGTCAGACAAAATATTTTTTTCAATCAATCTTATATTTCTGATAGCCACATTGGCTGATATTTTAATGGGATTTACATATGCACAGCTTCCGATAACACATGAAAGACAAATTCTCGCATATATTTTTGCATATATTTATTTTGTTTTCCGCGTGTCCACAATACCATTGTATACAACCTATATTTATGCGATCAGCGGCACCTATTTCAAGTTAAAAAAACGATTTACAAAGTTTATTTTTTATACTCCGTTTTTTGTTCTGATTATAATTATTTTCTCAAACATCATTTCTCACAAAGTATTTACCATCTCTTGTGAAAGCGGGTACTCAAGGGGTCCTCAGATGCCCATACTTTACGGAATTTCTATGTTATATGCACTCTTTGGTACATTTTACATTATTACCATAAAAAAATATTTCACATCGGAAAAATGGATTGCTCTGTTATCCATGTACATATTACTGTTTGCAAGCGCATTATGGCAGCATATCAATTCCAGATACCTTATTGAAATGGCATCTTCAGCCCTTTCACTTCTTTTAATACACCTTTTTGTTCAAAGGCCGGAAAAATATTTTGATTATTCAACCCATTTGGAAAGCATGGTTGCATACAAAGAGTTGATACACAGTCTGGCGTTATCTAAGAGAAATTCAGCCATCTACATCATAAAAATAGAAAATGCTGCGGATATAAAAAACCTCTTTAATGAAGACCGTTTCAGTTCATTTATTTCCGAATGTACTTTCAAAATCAGAACAATTCTTTCAAAAAAACTTAAAAGCTATCAGATTTTTTATAATACAACCGGATCAATTAACATTGTTTTTAACAGTGATGATGTAGATATTGAAAGAGATTTTCCCGAACTTATTTCAATGTGGACAAACTCATTAAATGATGGCGCTTACGTAAAACATTTCCATGTCAAGACTTGTTTTATCATGTTTCCACACGATATTAAGGACGAACACAGCCTGTTTCAGTTCGAAAAAGAATTTAACAAATATATGAAGAAAGAACAGCTTGTTTTATATGCTAAAGACGTTGTTGATACCAGAGATTTTGAAATAAGAACTGATTTGACTAACATAATTAATAACTCTATTATAAATAAAAATTTCGAAATGTATTACCAGCCAATCTACAATTTAAAGACCGGCCGGTTTGATTCTGCAGAGGCGCTTATAAGGCTGAATCATCCAAAGTACGGTTTTATTTCGCCGGGTCTTTTTATTCCGGAAGCTGAAAAGCGCGGGCTTATCCTTCCTATTGGCGATTTTGTTTTGGATGAGGTGTTTAAGTTTGTTTCCAGAGATATGTTTAATAAGCTTGAACTTTCTTATATTGAGTTAAACCTCTCTGTTGAGCAGATTTTGCAGTCTGATTTGACGGATAAAATTGCAACTTTAGAAACGAAGTACGGCACTAATCCAAAGAATATAAACCTTGAAATTACTGAGTCCATGACCGGTCTTAACGCTGATGTGGCAATGGAAAACATTAATAATTTGGTTAAGCGCGAGTACTCATTCTCCTTAGATGATTACGGAACGGGCTATTCTAACACTATGCGCGCTTATTCGCTTCCGCTTGATATTATTAAGATTGACAAGAGCCTTGTTGACACAATCACAACCAAGCGCGGGCATTACATTGTAAAAGGTATGATTGAAATGATTCACGATGCCGGATTTAAGGTTGTTTGTGAAGGTGTTGAGACTGAGGAGCAGTATCACCTTTTGGACAGCTTTGACTGCGATTTGATTCAGGGTTATTACTTTGCAAAGCCAATGCCGGTTGATGATTATGTGGAGTTTTTAAAGGGAAAGATGTAAAGTTATTCCACAGATTCCAAAAAGATTTTGTAGCACTCGCTGGTGTTATCAAATCACCTGCTAAGGTAACCAATATTAAGTTCTTCAGAATATGGAAGCTGCATAATTATCCTCATTAAAACTATAAAAGAATCTTAGTAATATCGCCATCATCAACGATTTGCGGCATGTACTTTGATTTATCCACACCAAGTTCAAAAAGTTCTTTATCAATGCGTTCAGGCGAGTAATTATAAGTGTTTAGAAAAATGCTTTTTACGTTATTTTTAAAGGCCGCGCCCACGTCGCTTAAAATGTCATTCCCAACCATTACGCATTCTGAAGGTTCCAACTTATGTTCCGTTAATAAAAGCTCTAAAAACTCCTTTTGCGGCTTCTTTATTTCTCTTTCGGAAGAGATGTATAAGTCATCAAAATACTGTGAAATACCCGCATCGGCAAGTTCCTTTTTGGTAAAAGACCACTGTGCATTAGATAAAAGGAAGACGTTTTTATTCATATCTTTAAGCTTTTTAAGGGTTTCCAAAACGCCATCATAAACACAGAATTTAAGTCTAGAGGTCTCTCTGAAAAAGACACATAAATCCTGAATACATGCGTCATTTACATTTAAATTCAAAGGCGTTTTTCTGCCCTCATTTACCAAGGTAATCCAAATTTTTTCAATTTGAATTTCCGGGTATTCATAGTTATATTTATTTTTAAGTACACTTTCTTCTTTTGCGCACACCTCTAAATACCTTGTTCTAAGCGCCTTTGGTTCATGTTTTGAATCAAAGTTTTTAAAAAGATATTCAGACATTTTCTCCCAAAGTACCGGGTTTTCTTCATCAGTCCAAATGTCAATGAGCGTGCCGTATAAATCGAAGATGTAGGTTGAGAAATTTGACATTGAGTACCTCCATAACTAAATATGTTAATTTATATAAACCATCATTTCATAATATTCTCCATATCATTTATATTTTACAAATGTTCCATTACATTAATATACAATCATTTTAGCCATTATATTTTCTATAAGCCATTTTCACATTAATTTGCTTAACTATTGCGTACTGCAAAGTCGTATCAATTTTCTGATGCCCAAAAAGCTGTTGGTAAGAAGTAATCATGCTTGTAAAATATTTCACGAGCAAAAATATCGTTTTTTACTACTTTTTGCCTTCAATCATACCAGTAGCAATCATCCTCACCCGTTTTCCTTGGTGAATGATTACGTTTAGACTGCTTTATTCTAAATTCAGCATCTGTCATCGCATTATAATCTCCACAGTGCGCACTGCCAATACACTTTTCATTTCTGTATTTGCAATGATTGTCAGAATCAATGTAATACTTACATCGCCCTTTATATCTGCGATCATCACCCTCACTTCTATGAAACCGTTCTTCGTGCCACGGTGTTCCCTGGAAATTTCTTACACCCATTTTGCCCTCCAAAACTATTAAAACAACCTAAAAAATTCACAGTATTATTAACTCATTTTATTATACAATATTTTGTATATTTATTTCTATTTCGTTATCCAAAATTTCACTATAAAATTCAAAGTTATTATCTTCCGAAAACTTCACCAATCTGTCCAAAAGACTTATTAAAAACCGTAGCGGATTTTTCCGCTACGGTAAAACGCGTTACTTAGCAACCCTTTCGGCCGTCTTTATGATCTGCTACTGAACATGCGCCCGGGGTTTTGTATTCAATTAATCCAACTTCTGCAGGATCAAGAGTAACCTTTCCGTCCGGTAAAACAAAGGCCGGGATACCCACATCACCAATTTCCTTTGAATGATCAAAGGCTGGGTTTGTATCGCGAAGTCTTGTAAAAGCTGACATATTTCTAATGTTCTCACCAATATTTATATACTCAAATTCATCCTCACGGCCTGCAAGCTGAGCATGCACATAATCACAGTAAGGACATGTTGGCATTCCGTAAATCTTTATCATATGTACCTCCGTTT
>CAJOOB010000063.1 GCA_905236025.1 uncultured Lachnospiraceae bacterium | reverse complement strand
TCATGATCATGGTGGCATTCGCACTCTTCATCATGATCATGATGATGTTCCTCTTCCTCAGACTTATCACGATTTCTTAATTCATCAAGTAAGTCGGCAAAAGCGTCCTTACCTTCCATAGCTTCTAAAATTGAATCTGCTGATAAATCACCCCAAGGAGTTGTGATAATGTGAGCCGTTGTATTATGCTCTTTAATCAAAGCAACAACAGCCTCAATCTTTTCCTGTGAAAGCTTGTCTGTTCTGCTTAAAATGATGGCATTTGCAGCTTCAATCTGGTCATTAAAGAATTCACCGAAATTCTTCATGTACATCTTAGCCTTAACAGCATCAACAACAGCAACAGCACTGTTTAAAGTGCAGTCCAAATCACCGGCGTTGTCGGCAACAGCCTTCATAACATCAGAAAGCTTACCAACACCCGAAGGCTCAATAATGATTCTTTCTGGAGCGTATTTTGTAATAACCTCCTTAAGGCTTGAACCGAAGTCACCAACAAGTGAACAGCATATACAGCCTGAATTCATTTCTCTTATTTCAATACCTGAATCCTTGAGAAATGCGCCGTCAATTCCAATTTCGCCGTACTCATTTTCAATAAGTACAATCTTCTCTTTGTTTAAACCTTCTGATAGAAGTTTTTTAATGAGCGTAGTCTTACCTGCGCCCAAGAATCCTGATACAATATCAATCTTTGTCATTTTTAAATCCTTTCCTTTCCTGGAATTATCATTTTTACTCTATTTAAATGTTGCAGATGTAATCAAATTGCCGTTAGTGTTGTAATATTCCAAAATCAGCGATTCACAGTTTGAAACATAAACCCTGATGGTTTCAAGTAGTGCGGTATATGACGCTTTTGAAGTTTCAAGGGTTGCATCAACCTGGTTTTTTAATTCGCTGACATCTTCAATGGTGTCAATATATGTGTACATAAATACAAGGCTGTTTCCTCTGACTTCAAAAGAAAGATTCATGCCTTTTGTTTCTGCATCTTCATATGCATCCTTAAACTGATCGGAATATACATTTAAATATTCAGTAAGTGTATAAGAAACAGACGGATCTAAAGTAGTTTCCGTCTCCTCTTGGGTATTGCTTGCAGATACTGTTGTATCCGTGGAAGAATAAGAAGTTACATCCGTTTCCGTTGTAGTGGCGGAAGATTCTGCAGATTTATTTTTCTTTTCGTTTATGATATTTTTATTAACCAGGGCAAGCACAATAATGAGAATCAAAGCAAAAGCCGTTAAAATAGCCGTTGGTATGTATTTTTTATATTTAGTCAAAATTAAGTTTATAATCTTTTTCATTGATATTCTCCGCATAAAAAACAAATGGAGATGACGGGAGTCGAACCCGTGTCCAAAGACCGATTCATTGTTCTTCTACTATCATAGTAAATGGTTTTGCAAATGCATTTCCCCACTCTGAAAGTCCACTTACAAACTATCAAAGCCGGTAGCTTCATAAATCCGTTACCTGTTCAAAGCTTTACAAATAACGTTCCCTACAAAGATGATACCAAAATCCAGGGCGTAGGAAACCGGGAAGTGGCAGCTGCAACTAGGCAGCGTAAGCTAAATTTTCGTTAGCGTTTGTATTTAAGCTTTAGGATTTGACGCATCCCGTACGGATAGCTTCACCAACTTCAGGATCCCTGTCGAAACCATGACATCCCCAAGCGAAATCTTGTTGATTATAACACACTTATTAAAGATTTGCAAATGTTTGGCATTTTCTTATGCCATAAAATTAATACAGATTTCTGATTTTAAAATCCTTGGCAGCTTCTCTTGCAACATCTTTTTTAGCAATTGAATCACGCTTATCATAAAGCTTTTTACCTTTTGCAAGGCCAATCTCCATCTTTGCTCTGCCTTTTGAAAAATATACAGACAACGGAACAATTGCATATCCCTTTTCAGTAATTTTACCACCAAGTTTATTTATTTCTCCTCTATGAAGCAAAAGCTTTCTTACTCTTAACGGGTCTTTATTAAAAATATTACCCTGCTCGTAAGGTGAAACGTGCATATTATAAATATATAACTCACCTTTATCAATCTTAATATATGCTTCTTTTATTGAACACTTGCCCATTCTTAAGGATTTAACCTCAGTTCCTGCAAGAACAATACCAGCCTCGTATTTATCTTCAATAAAATAATCAAAATAAGCTTTTTTGTTGTTAGCCACGAGTTTGCGGCTATCGGTCTCTTTATTCAACTTCTTTTTCTCCTTCATTTTCCGTAACAAGGCCAAAATCAATAGTTCTTTGGAGCTTGTCGGCAGCAAGCACAACAATTCTCACCTTTTGTCCAAGTGAAAGTGTTCTATGGGTATTACGACCGATAAGTCTGTAATTTTCTTCTTCAAAGTAATACATGTCATCATCTAAATCCGTGATTTTAACAAAACCTTCAACGGTATTTGGAAGTTCAACATATATACCGAAAGCAGAAACGCCGGAAATTACACCCTCAAGCTCTTCATCAAGGTGTTTTATGATATATTCAACCTTCTTTAACTTCTCTGTTTCTCTTTCAGCCTCATCCGCACGTCTTTCGTGCAAACTTGTGGAATCGGCAATTTCAGGGAGCATATTGTTATAATGATTAATACGTTTTTCAGATAAACCGCCGTTTAAATTCTCCTTAATTATTCTGTGAATCATCAAATCAGGATATCTCCTGATTGGAGAAGTGAAATGACAGTAATACTTTGCGGCAAGCCCAAAGTGACCGCTGCAGTCAACCGAATATCTGGCTTTTTTCATTGAGCGAAGCGTAACCCTTGAAATAATTGCCTCTTCCGGTGTACCTTCAATTTTATCAATAAGCTTTTGAATTTCTTTAGGGTGAATTTCATCAACTCCCTTTAAATCATATCCGAAATTGTTAATAAATGTCATTAATTTCTGCATTTTTTCCGGATCCGGATTTTCATGCACACGGTATAAAAACGGCATTTCCTGCCAGAACAAATCTTCGGCAACCGTTTCGTTTGCGGCAAGCATAAAATCTTCTATTATTCTGTGTGCATCATTTCTTTCATATGGTGCAACAGAAACCGGTGAGCCTTTTTCATCAAGCATAATCTTACATTCCGGAATATCAAAATCAATTGCGCCTCTTTTCCTTCTCTTTTCTCTTAAAAGCTTAGAAAGCTCATACATAAGATTAAACATCGGAACAAGGCTTTCATATTCCTTAATTGTGTCTTTGTCTTTATCAATTATAATTTTTTTAACGCCTGTATAAGACATTCTTCTGTTAACATTAATAACGGTTTCTAAAATGCTGTGATCGACAATATTTCCTTTCAAGTCAATATCCATAAGGCAACTTAAAGCAAGTCTGTCAACTCCCTCATTTAAAGAACATATACCGTTTGAAAGCGTATGAGGAAGCATCGGAATAACACGGTCAACCAAATAAACGCTTGTGCCTCTCTTTAAAGCCTCTTTATCAAGCGGCGCAAATTCCTTTACATAATTTGAAACATCGGCAATATGAACACCAAGATGGAATAAAGTGCCGTCAAAAGAAACAGATACGGCATCGTCAAGATCCTTGGCATCCTCACCATCAATTGTAACCATATCAACATTTCTTAAGTCTGTTCTGCCTTTGGTTTCCGAAGCCGACACAACCGACGGAATTTTTTCAACCTCATCCATTACGTCTTCCGGATACTCGGTTGGTATACCATAAGCCTTGACAATACTCATTATATCGGTACCCGGGTCGTTTATGTGACCAATAATCTCTAAGACCTTGCCTTCAGGGTTTTTGTCATCGTTGCCGTAATCAATAATTTTAACGACCACCTTATGTCCGTCCATTGCAGATTTAGAATTTTCGGGTGCGATAAAGATATCTTTGTTAAGCTTTTTGTTGTCCGGTAAAACAAACCCATACGTTTTATATTGTTTATAAAGGCCGACAACAGTGTCCGCACCTCTTGCAACAATTCTTAATACCTCGCCCTCGCTTTTTTTATCAGGCTTAGATGAAGGATGAACGGCAATTTGTACGGTATCCCCGTGAAGCGCTCCGTTAACTCTTGATGCAGGAATAAATACATCTTCCGTCTCACCTTCGATAGCCACAAAGCCGTATCCGTTTTTGGTTCCCGAAAAAACTCCAAGTTTTAAATTAGAGCTAACCTTACCGTATTTACCTTTTTTTGAAACACCAATCTTGCCCTCAGAAACAAGCAAATTTAAAACATAAGCCAAATCTTCCCTGTTCTCTTTTGGAACATTAAGCAAAATAGCCAATTCCTTGATTTTCATCGGAACATAATTAGGGCTGTCAATTATATCTAAAATAATCTTTTTTCTTTCTTCCAATAATTTTTCATCCATAACGATATCTCCTAAAGAAGTTTATATACTAATTTTAGCAAATCGGAGAGCTTATAACAAGATAAAAAAAGCCCCACACTGACGTGCGGGGTTAAAATTTACTTATTTAAGAAGCAAAGATATTAAGAACCAATGCAATAACAAAAAATGCTACAGCAAGTATTGTTGTAATCTTCTTAAGAAGTCCCTCAACAGAACGACCTTTATTTTTTCCCCAATATGTATCGGAGGAACCTGTGATTGCTCCTGATAATCCGGCATTTTTACCTTCCTGCATAAGTACAACGACTGTCATTGCAATTGCGACAACAACAAAAACAATCTTCAATAAATTAATCATGGTATTTCCTCCATTAAACAGTTCGTAAATAAATTGATTTAATCACACCTTGGAATAATAACATATCTGTAACACTTTTGCAAGCATTAAAAGAGTATGTAACACAAAAACGTAAAGACAGGGCAAACATAAGTCTGTCCTGTCGTATCACGTATTTATATATAACCGTTTTTCCACCCCGAAATCATTTAACTGACTTCTTGAGGAAATTATATCCTTAGACGTATAAGAAATGTATAACATTGTTAACTAATAAATTATTATGCCATTAATTCTTCTTTTTTCTGTGTCAATTCAGCGCATGTTTCCTCGGCCCAGTAATAGTTTTCCATATAAACCCCGTTATATTTTTCAATCGCTTTCCTGTTTCCCGAAAGAAAATCATAATAATCACAGTCAATCAATTCTTTGTTTATTGCAAAGCAATTATTACCTCTTATAATTATATTACTGGCGTTATATTTAGTAAGATCATTTAAAAGATCTGAAATAAATACCTGCATCTGTGTTTGAATTGAACGATTGTATTCCTTGTCTTCAAAAACATAACAGGCAAGTTCTTTTCTTGTAAGCGTTCCGCCTTTTTTGTCAACCAAAGCCGCCAAAATCTCCTTGGACTTCTGTCTCCTGAACAAAACCGGCTTATCATCAATATATAAATCAAAATTCCCGAAAGTAGTAACCCTGATTCTTTTTCCGTAACTTTCAACTTCATTAGAATATCTTAAATGCGCAAGTTCGGCACAAATTGCATCTGTGGTTGCCGGTTTTAAGATATATCCGGAAGCATGTATTTTCATAGCATCAAAACCATAATCGGCATATGCCGTAAGGAATATAATGTTAACTTTCGGCTGTAACTCAATAATCCTTTTGGCGAGTTCAATTCCACCCATGGAGCGCATTTTTATATCTAAAAAAGCCACATCAATCTTATGATTTTTAACATATTCAAGCGCATCTTCTTCATATAGGAAAGAAGCAACATTTGAAATCTCACTGATTAATCCGAGTTCATCAATCAAATCATCAAGAAGAAGTTTTTCATCATCAACGGCAATTACATTCATTGGACCATATCTCCTTTGGTAACATTATTGTAACTTTAGTCCCCATTCCGTATGTACTTTCAATAACGAAAGTGCCTTTGCAAAGTTCTTCAATTCGCTTTCTTGTATTACCCACACCAATATGCTCTGTATCATTATCTTTGAGTGTTGTAACATCAAATCCGACACCATCATCTTCAACTATTATAATAATTTGAGAAGACGTTTCAAGCGTTTTTATTGTAACGGTACCTCCGTTACGTTTAGGATGAATACCGTGTTTAACAGCGTTTTCAACAATTGTTTGAAGGCTTAAAGGCGGTATCAAAAAATTATCAGCTTTAATATCATAACATATTTTCAAATCTTCTCCAAATCTTAATTGTTCGATATAAAGATAACTTTTAACATGGTCAAGTTCTTTATTAAACATGATAAAATCGTCATCAGTAAGCGCATCCATGTTGGCTCTTAAATAAAACGTAAAATTCTCAATTGCCTTTTTTGCAACTTCCGGTTCTTTACCGATAAGTACTCTTATAACACCCAAAGCATTATATAAAAAGTGTGGCCTTATCTGGCTTAACATTACTGCAGTTTTACTCTTTTCAAGTTCTTTTTCAAGTTCTTTATTTTTGATAAGCTGCATGGTTGCTTCTTTTTCAAGCTTTTCTGCCATCAAAGCGCCTTTGATTTTTTCGTGAGTCGCATCAATGTCAACATAAAGCTGTAAAACACAGAACAAAAACACACCGACGATAAATGCATATCTGAAGAAATATCCGGAAACAGCATAATGAATAAGTTCAACTATAAGCGAAACATAAAAAGCGTTAATTGACCAGATAACCTTCCTGTTATTTACAGAATCAATCTTTTTATGATCCCAAATAATCAAAGAAGACATAAGTACAAAAAGAATAATTATTAACACGATATAATATCCGTTAATAAATAACTTTGATGCCCCTGTGATGTATTTAATCGGATAATAGAAAATTATTGCAAAAGACCATATTACAATAAGTTGCTCCGCCATAACTTTTCTTTTTTGAGATACAATAAAATGATGAAGATATGTAAGTAAAAACTGACATATCAAAAGTTCCGACAAAGTATCAAGTATGCTTATAATGTAATAATTAGGATATATAAGTGTTATAAAATCATAATCTATCGATGTACAAAAACCGGAAACGAACATAAGAGAACCGCATGATAAAGTGCTTGGAAGAATCGGTTCTTTCATGTACTTTAAAATATAAAACTCAACAATTGTTATTAGGCCCAAAATCATTATAATTATGCAAAATATTATCAAAGGAACATTATTTTTTACTTTCATTAAAGTAAACACATATGTATCCCCAATATAAAGATTTTCAAAAAAGTCCTGGTATGTGTATGTATAATAAATTCCCTGTAAAGGAATTAATTCAATACGAATTTCCGCTCCGTCTTCAATTGATTTTCTGATTGGAACAATATCATATCTTGTAATTTCTTCATCTTTTGATACATAAATAAGATTGTCATTTGCGTAAATGTTAATCTGCATGTTAGATACAAAAACAATAAGATCATCGGTGTACTTAAGACATCCGTTGAACACTCCGGTAATAATTACTCCGTCTTTTCCTGCTTCAATATCAGAATAATCATCAAAATTATATACAGTATCATCTCCTATACTCTGATAGGTTCCGATAATTTCAAACTGATTGATTTTACCGATTCTTGCTTTATTTTGGTTAAAGTAAGATTCTCCGAATATCATATAAAAAACCAAAAAGCAAAATATAAATACACCCGTAATTATATATATGTATTTTAAATAATTTTTTTCAGGTTTTTCCATTTTCATAACTAAAAAGTCCTCTTATAAAATAATCTCAGTATCAGAAACCACACTGTCATTATTATACTTTTTTGCCGTTTCGGACGCAAGTTTAAGTAAATCAGTATCCGTAAAAATATTTCCAATCTTAAAGCTCATTTCCCCGCTTTGACGAACACCCAGCAAATCTCCCGAGCCTCTTAGTTTTAAATCCTCCGAAGCAACAAAGAAACCATCGTTTGATTTTTCAAGGATTTTTAATTTTTCTTTGGCGCTTTCGGATTTTGTGGTACAAATAAACATACAATAAGACTGAGCATTTCCTCTTCCGACTCTTCCCCTTAACTGGTGTAAAGAAGCAAGTCCAAAGCGTTCAGCGTTTTCTACCATCATAACGGTTGCGTTTGGAACATTTACCCCCACTTCAACAACTGTGGTTGAAACCAAAACATTAGTTTCATTTGTGGCAAAGCGCTTCATAACCTCGTCTTTTTCCCGAGGTTTCATCTTACCGTGTAAAAATTCAACCTTAATTTCATCTCCGAAAATATTTTGCAAAGTCTGTGAATAACTTAAAACATCACACGCCTCATACATTTCGTTTTCAGAAACCATTGGGCAGATTATGTAAGCCTGATGTCCCTTTCTCACTTCCTGTCTTATAAAGCTGTAAGCCTTTGGTCTGAATGATTCATCACAAACAGCGTTCTTTATAGGAAGTCTGTTTGCAGGAAGTTCATCAATTACAGAAATATCCAAATCACCGTATAAAATAATTGCAAGTGTCCTTGGAATCGGAGTAGCGCTCATTACAAGAACGTGCGGTAAATCGCCCTTTTCATATAAAGCTTCCCTTTGCTTTACGCCAAATCTGTGCTGTTCATCCGTAATTACAAGGGCAAGATTTTTATATTCAATCTTTTCCTGAATAAGAGCATGTGTGCCTATCAGAATATCAATCTCACCTTTTTTGATTAAATCATATATTTCTTTCTTCTTTTTTGCGGTAAAAGAGCCTGTAAGTAAAGCGACTTTCAAATCAATGTTATGCTCTTTAAAAAGCTTTATAATGGATTCATAATGTTGATTTGCAAGAACTTCCGTCGGAGCCATTAACGCACCCTGAAATCCGCAAAAACATGCGTTCATAAGTGAGATTATTGCAACAATTGTTTTTCCCGAGCCAACATCACCCTGAATAAGCCTGTTCATTCTGTTTTGTGATGACATATCACTGACAATTTCATCAACAACTTTTGTCTGAGCATTAGTTAATTTAAACGAAAGACTGTTAATAAATTCCTTCGTTCTTTCATTCATCCTGCAAATATAATTATTATTTACACTCTTTGGTTTATCTTTTAAGGCATTGATTTTAAGGCAGAATTCCAAAAATTCGTCAAAAGCAAACCTTCTTTTTGCATCTTCATATTCTTTTTTGTTTTTTGGAAAATGAATTTTATTATAAGCTCCTTTTCTTTCCATAAGATGATTTTTTAAATAAAAATCCTTATCTAAAAGCTCTTTGCCCATTCCAATTTCACCGCTGTTAAGCATAGTCAAACACTCGCTTACAACTTTAGAAACAAGGTTATTTGTAACACCTGCAGACAGTTTATATACAGGCTGCATATTTCCAAGCTTTTCTTTATATGATTCCATGGTATAGCAAATCGGTACTTCCATGGTCTTTTTTTCTTTGTTTATTCTTCCGTAGAAAACATAAACTTTTCCTACAGAAATCATTTTATTGATATATGGCATATTAAACCAGGTAACATTTAATGTTACTCCGGCCTCATCTTTAATAACACCCCTTACAATCACAAGTTTTTTTACGTGTACGGGATTAGATAAGCTGATTAGAACCGCCTTAATAGGTGCAACAACCCTGTTATCAATATCCATAAAAGACATTGGTTCCTCATAAATCATATAATTACGCGGAAAATAATTAAGCAAATCAGCTTCATCAAAAATATTAAGTTTATTCAAAGCGGCAGCAGTCTTTTCTCCCACTCCCTTAATATCCAAAAGTCCCAAACCAAACTCCTAAAAATAAAGGGTTACCATAAAGGTAACCCCGTTTAAAGTAAGATAATTACTGTTCAACAGAAACAAGGAAATAATATACAGGCTGTCCACCGTAATTAACTTCAACATCAAGTGAAGGATAAGCAGCTGTAATAACATCAGCAACAGCATTAGCCATATCTTCATCTGAGTCAGCACCGTAATAAATTGAAACAATTGCAGAATCATCATCAACAAGAGTCTTAATCATATCAACGGTAACATCCTTAATATCCTTACCAACAGCCACAATACCGCTGTCTCCGATACCCATAATATCATTTTCTTTGATTTCTTTACCGTCAATCTGAGTATCTCTTACAGCATATGTAACCTGACCGGTCTTGACTTTAGACATTTCTTTGGTCATAACAGCTTCATTTTCTTCAGGAGTCTTATCCTCAATAAAGTTAATGATAGCCGTAATTCCCTGAGGAACGGTCTTTGACGGAATAACGATAATATTCTTATCTTTTACAAGGCTCTTAGCCTGATTTGCAGCCATAATAATGTTCTTATTATTTGGGAAGATAAATATATTATCAGCATTAATCTTATCAATTGCATCCGTAATATCAGCCGTTGAAGGATTCATTGTCTGTCCGCCGGCAATAATCTGATCAACGCCCAAACCCGAGAAGATTTCATTAATACCTTCACCGATTGAAACAGATACAAAACCGTATTTCTTCTTTGGTCCTGCAGGAGCCTCTGTTTCTTGCTTAACTAAAGCACCACAAGAATCAGAAGAAGAATCGCTGATTTCTTTATTAACAACAACTACATCATATACAGAACCGATTGAAAGGCCTTTTTGAATAACAAGACCCGGATCGTTTGTATAAACCTTTACGTTTACAGTAGATTTATTTTCTTCAACATTAATAACGTGACCAAGACTGTCAACGTATGCACGTAATTCCTTAACAGCATCCATTGTAAGAACTCCGCCCGGCTTAATCTTATAACTTACTGTATAAGAAAGTCTTGCGTATTCATCTTCTTCATCAGTTTCTTTCTTTTCTTCGGCAACATTATCAAAGTTTAAATCAACTTCCTTACCGAGAAGAACATCATATGCGCCCTTCATAACGGTCATTAAGCCTTCTCCGCCTGAATCAACAACGCCTGATTCCTTTAAAATTGGTAACATGTCAGGTGTGCTTGCCAAAACCTTATCACCGTGTTCAATAATCTTGCCCATCATTTCTTCAAGATCATCAGTAACAAGCGCAAGTTCCGCGGCCTTGTCAGCCATACCCTTTGCAACAGTAAGGATCGTTCCTTCCTTTGGCTTAATAACAGCCTTATATGCAGACTCAACAGCCTTCATAAAAGCTTCTGATACAACCTGTGAATCAATATAATCCACTTTCTTAACTATTCTTGTAAATCCCCTGAAAAGCTGAGATAAAATAACGCCCGAATTTCCTCTTGCACCTTTTAAGGAACCGGAAGAAATTGCTTTGGATAAAGTTTCCATATTAACTTCTTCAAGCTCTAAAACGTCTTTAGCGGCAGACATTATTGTTAATGTCATATTTGTACCCGTATCACCGTCCGGTACAGGGAAAACGTTTAATTCATTTATATAATCTTTTCTTGCTTCAAGATTCTTAGCACCCGCAAGGAACATATTTCTAAGCAAAGCACTGTCAATTCTTGTATTAGACACGATCATTCCTCCATACGTCAGTATTAATCAATTACTCTGACGCCTTCCACAAATATATTAATCTTTTTAACAGTAAGTCCTGAAAACTCTTCAACCTTATATTTAACCGACTGAATAAGATTTTCGGAAACTGTCGCAATATTCACACCATATGAAACTATAAGGTGAAAATCAATCGTGATTTCATTATTGTCATCAATAACGACTTCAATGCCCTTAGCAAGGCTTTCTTTCTTAAGGAGTTTAACGATACCGTCTTTCATGCTGATAGTAGCCATTCCAACGATGCCCGCGCATTCAACAGCTGTTGTGCCGGCGTATTTAGCAATGACAGATTCGTCAATCAAAACTTCACCGTACTCGGTGCTCATTCTTCCTTTCATGATACCTCCTACCTGCCACAATAGTGGCATTAGCTTCTTTAATTAACCATAAGGTCATTTTCTTACTTTGCGATTATACCATTAAAAGCGTAAAAATAAAAGTTTTTTTAAAAAGTATTGCAAATTTCATTCTAATGGATTATAATATCGCATGTTGTGACGATTTTTAGAATTTAAGGAGGTGCACTCATGGCTAAATGTGCAGTATGCGGCAAAGCAGCTCACTTTGGAAATAACGTAAGCCACTCACACAGAAGATCAAACAGAATCTGGAAGAGCAACGTTAAGTCTGTTAAAGTAAAGATCAGTGATAGTCAAAACAAGAAGATGTACGTTTGTACTTCTTGCTTAAGATCAGGCGCTGTTGAGCGTGCATAACTTATATTTTTAATTAATATAGTTTATAAGGACCGGCTATTAACCGGTCCTTTTTGCTGTATATTCTTTATCAGTATTTTTCAAGTTCTTTTTCCCACGCAGTCATTTCACCCCAGGAAGAATCATCAAACACTTCTCTTATAAAATTAAAATAATAATCAAGTTTTGCATTTACATGTTTACACTCAAATACCCTGTCATAATTATCCGGATTATAAACAGAATATCCAAGCAGCGCTTCCATAAGGGTTGCTCTGTCTTCCAGAGAAAACGTCTTTCCGTATTGGCTGTAAAAATATACATTATCATTTATTCCGTTAATAAATTCATCCGAAAAAGATGTGTATTCTGTATCAATACTTGTAAAACCGGAATATGATTCAACATACGAAAAACCCGACGGATTAAGTACATTCCATGCTTCCTCGTTCCAATAGCCCGTACCGATAAAATAATAGTCAATAACATGGGTAAATTCGTGAACAACGAGATTCGGTTCCATATAAAGCCCATCATTAATATTAAATACAACTTTACTTATACCCGAATAATCGTCAATGGTAAAGCCCGATGCGTCCGAAATATGTGTGGTAGAATCTTTCGGATAAAGATTTCCCGCAAGATAAACAATAATCTCATCATAATATCCACCGTCACACATTTGCCTGAAAAAATCATCCGGGTATAAAGAAAACGTATCTTCCAAAACTTCCAAAGCGTGCAAAATATCATCCGTATTTGTATTAATTTCTGAAACATAGTCCAAAAACACGGTTGGTACAGATTCCCCAACCTTTACAACAATCCCAAATCTGTCATATATTTCATCAATATATACGCTTACAGAATCAAGCGTTTGCGTGCCTGCATACGAAGTTTCCGCATCAGCCAAAGACGTATCTTCATCGCTTATTGTAACATCTTCATAAACGGACGAAGAAGGTGTATAAACGCCGTTATTTACACCACTACCGCTACCCTTTTGTAAAAATTTATAATCCTCGTCTTCGTATGAATAATTAGCATAAAAAGTACACGAAGAAGACATGCCCACAATACAAACAACAAGCAGGCATGTAACAATTCTTTTCATGTAACTTTTAAACTTCGTATTCATACTTAAATTTCTTCTCTCTAATTAACTGAATATACCTTTTTAGCAACCTCAACGGACGCATTTGCATCTTTTGTATAAAAATCCGCCCCTATTTTTTTTGCATAATCGGCCGTCAAAACAGCGCCACCAACGAAAGTCCGGCAATCGACATGATTTTCCTTAAGTAAATTAATGGTATCTTCCATTGCCTTAAGAGTTGTTGTCATTAGTGCAGAAAGTCCCACAAGCTTTGCCTTACTCTTTATTGTTGCCTCTAAAACCGCATCAGGCGGGACATCTTTGCCAAGATCAATTACGTTAAAGCCGTAATTTTCAAGAAGCACCTTAACAATATTTTTGCCTATATCATGTACATCGCCCTTAACCGTGGCAATTACGATTGTACCTTTATTAACCTTTTCACCGGATGAACTAAGCGTTTTCTTAATAACCTCAAAACACGCCGATGCAGAATTTGCTGACATAATAAGCTGCGGCAAAAAGATTTCACCCTTTTCAAATCTCGTGCCAATCTTATCAAGCGCAGGAACAAGAACCTTATCAATTATATCCATTGAATCTTCGGTTTCAAGCAATTTCTTTGTAAGCTCACCGCATTTTTCCTTTAAGCCCTTGCCGATAGCCACATCCAAAGCAACATGCGGGTCTGAGTCGTTAATACTGCCCAAATCCTTACTTTTTACGGACGAATTTGTACCACCACCTGTTACAACGGCATTTGCATCAACCGTTTTAGATGGATGAAGCGCTTCAAATTCAATATAATCAACAGAATTTTCATCAATATTTGCAATAACCTTATACGCTTTAAAAGTTTCCATCATGGCAAGATTATTTGGGTTTATAATGGCCAAATCAAGGCCTTTTTCAAGCGCAACTGCAAGGAAGGTTCTGTTTATAAGTTCTCTGTTTGGAAGGCCGAAAGAGACGTTAGAAACGCCAAGCGCAGCCTTAACATTATACTTTTTCTTAATATCTTCAATTGCCAAAACCGTGCCCATAACACCCGCCTGTTCAGCTGATGCTGTAAGGGTAAGACAGTCAACAACAAGTTTTTCTTCAGGAATACCGTATTCTTTTGCTCTGTTAATAATCTTTTCAGCAATCTCAACACGTTTTTCTTTGGTTTTTGGAATACCGTCTTCATTCAAAGTAAGACAAATAAGCATTGTTCCGTATTTTTTTGCAAGCGGAAGAATATTCTTTAAAGATTCTTCCTCGCCGTTAACAGAGTTAATGATTGGTACGCCTTCATAAACTCTTAGAGCACGCTCTAATACCAAAGGATCGGTTGAATCGAGCTGTAACGGGCAGTCGCACAATCCCTGAAGATTTGTGACAACCTCGGCCATCATACTCACCTCATCAATACCCGGCAAACCAACGTTAACATCCAAAATATCGGCACCTGCATCAGCCTGGTCAATACCCTGCTTTAAAATATAATCCAAATCATTGTCCAAAAGAGCCTGTTTAAAAAGTTTCTTACCGGTTGGATTGATTCTTTCACCAATAACTCTCGGTTCATCAATTCTGACATATGAATTACCGCTGCATACCGCTGTTCTGTTTTTCTTTATAAGTTCATAATCACGCTCTTTTGGAAGGTTGTTTGAATCAGCCAAAAGTGCGTTTTTAAGCTCTTTAATAAATTCAGGCGTTGTTCCACAACATCCGCCAAAATAAACAACACCATACTCTTTTGCGGGAAGACACAGCTTTGCAAATTCTTTCGCAGTGATATTATATGTATTTGTTTCAGGGTCAGGTAATCCCGCATTTGCCTTTAAAACAAGCGGAAGATTTGTATACTCCGAAAGTTCTTTTACAAACGGAAGAAGTTCTTTTGGTCCTAGAGAACAGTTAAAGCCCAAAGCATCTGCGCCAAGCGCCTCTAAAGTAAGCGCCATATTTGGAATACCGCAACCCGTAAACGTTCTTCCCGTTTCTTCAAAAGTAAGCGTACAAATAACAGGCTTATCGCTTCTTTCCTTTGCTGCAAGGAGCGCAGCCTTTGTTTCCATAAGACTCGTCATTGTTTCAATTACAATTAAATCAGCGTCTTTTGCAGCATCGACTTCTTCTGCAAAAATCTCATACGCTTCATCAAAATCCATATCACCTATTGGCTTTAACATTCTGCCAATCGGTCCAATATCAAGGGCTGCCAAAGCACTTGTGCCAAAGCATGCTTCTTTTGCATTTTTAATACCCGCTTCAATAACCTCTTTAACAGAATACTCTGCATTTTGATATTTATGTTTATTGGCTCCGAAAGTATTTGCATAAATGATATCAGAGCCTGCTTCAATATACTTTTTATGTATATCAATAACCACAGAAGGATTAGTAATATTTAAAATTTCCGGAAGTTCACCCGGTTTAAGGCCGCTTTGCTGAAGCATTGTACCCATCGCTCCGTCAAGCATAATAAATTCTTTGTCAAATATCTTTTTAAGCATTAACTTCATTTCCTTCTTTTAATCCAATAATACAAACCACAGATTTTGTCGGTACCAAAATATTACTGTCTGTAATATTAAGCCCGATATTTCTCCCCGCTTCCAAAACATATATTGCATCCTTCATGCTTTCAATGGGTAAATCATCATATCCGTAACCAAATCTGTAACTTGGGATAACATATCCCAAAGTTTTGATTTCTTCTTCGCATAAATCGCATATTTTTTCAATATAAGCGCCGGCCACGGCGTCAAACACAACAGCCATACTCATATCCGTAACTTCGTATTTATGGATGATTTTATCAACGGTTACCGATAAAGTACACGCTAAAAGGCAAACCTTTGTACATCCTTTTAAATGCTTTGAAATAGATTTTCCATAGAGCTTATGTTTAACACCTTTTAAGGTAACATAATCCTCAGAAATCTCTAAAATATCATAAAAATCATATACTGCCTTAGGCTGTGCGTATTTCAAAATCTCTATTTCGGATTTTTTTAATAAAGAAAGCGTGTAATCATCTAATTTATCATATTTCGCTCTCATAAAAGCAGCAGCCATTTTTAAGTTGATTTCGGATATATTAAAATCCTTTTTTAACATAATCACCTCTAAAGCATTGTTCTTATTGCTTCATTAATTCTTCTGGCAATATACGGATTATTCATTGTATATAAGTGAATTCCGTCAACTCCGTGTGAAAGTAAATCAACAATCTGGTCAATTGCATACGCAATACCCGCATCACGCAAAGCTTCCGGCTTATCTTCATATTTTTCCATAACCTTCACAAATTTGTCCGGTAAGGTTGCTCCGCACATTTTAACCATTCTCTCAATGGACTTTTTATTTGTGCAAGGCATGATTCCCGCTTCGACAGGGACATTAACACCAGCCGCATCCGCCATTTCAAGGAATCTGTAAAAGACAGAATTATCAAAGAAAAGCTGGGATACCAAATGAGAAACGCCACTGTCAACCTTGAGTTTTAAGTGTTTAACATCCTCTGCAAGATTCTTTGCCTCAAGATGCTTCTCAGGGTAACACGCTCCGCATAAGTCAAAATACGAATCTTTTTGTGAAATGTATCTTGCCATATCAGATGCATATGTAAAGTCGTTTAATCTCTCAATTTCAGGATTTATATCTCCTCTGAGGGTAAGAATATTTTCAATTCCTTCTTTCTTAAACGCCAAAAGTTCAGAATCAACATACTCTTTTGAAGAGTACACACATGTAAGATGCGCCATACTCTCAATCTTATATTCGTTTTTTATTTTTGAAGCAAGCATTCTTGTGTAGTTATTTCCAAGCATAGCACCGCCCGCACCGTAAGTAACACTGATAAAATCAGGTTTAATTGCGCAAAGTTCAAAAAGAGTGCCCGTAATCGATTCTAAAGGTGACGTTTTCTTTGGAGGGAAAATCTCAAAAGAAAAAACTGTTCTGTCTGTATTTTTAAAAATATCTGTAATTTTCATTATTAACTCCAGTTTAAAATTCCGTTTTGGATTTTTTTATTATATCATCAATATCCTCAGATAAATCAACATCATCGGATTTCGTTGATTTTTTTGTAAAAAGGCTTGAAATTCTGTCAATGATCTCCGGAACCCTGTCCATAATCTTTGTTGCCGTATTTTGATCTTTAATATCAACAAGTTTAACATGGTCGCCCTTAATAACAAGCACCGCACTTGGTGTAAGCTTACCACCCATACAGCCTGCAGAATTCGAATTTTTGTTAAGTCCCTTGTTGTACTGTCCGCTATTCGCTTTAGCACCGGCACCAACGGCAAAAATCACGTCAACAAGCGGAATAATCGTCATATCACCAACAACAAGCGGTTCGCCGACAACCGTTTTAGTATTAAAAACATTCTGAATGCCACCCAGAATTGAATTCATGGTAACGCTGAAATTGTTTTCACCATTTGTCTTCTTTGCAGTATTTTTGTTATCTTCCATAATTTCCTCCAACAATCCAAAACATTATCTTTGTCGAATTAAGTTTACGCAGCTTTAACGCCGTCAATAAACTTAAGTAAATCCCTTTGTTTAAAAAGCTTAATCAAAACAATTATAACAACAAACGAAAGAATGTGTCCGTTTAACTTTATATCATGATTAAAGACTTTAGTCGAAAAATCCGGCTGTATATCAATCTTGTCACCGTAAAACAAATATAACACACTGATCATTGCAAAAATCTCACCCGTTATATCCGGTTCTCCGGTTCCGAAAACAACATACCCTTTGTACCGCCTTGGTCTTATATGCCGCAAAAGTTTAATCAAAGCTCTTTTAGCATTGTATAACATATACTGATGTTTTGCCTGCTTAAAATACCAGGTGACGTAAGTGTATTTATTCTTGACGATAGCCAGTTTTTCCTTGATTTTCTCAAGTTTCTTTTCATCAGATTTTACTTTTTTGTCAGAAACTTTTGAATCATCGGCTTTGTCTTGCCATATAAAGTCATCATCTTTTGAAGGATCGAAATCAGTTTTTGGATCAAACGAAGAAGTTTCTTTCTTCTCTCCTTCCTCCTTTTCTTTAGGAGCTTCACCGCTTTCTTTTCCTTCATCGAAAGTATCAAATTTTTCATACGCCTTTTCATCCTTTGATTTTTCCGGTTCTTCATCTTTACTTTCAATAATTGTAATCCATAAAGCCTTTACTTTATAAAAAAGCCCGTTTTCTTTACTAAAAGAAGCATCGGCTTTAATCAAATTAAACAGCCACCTGGCTTTAACGTCAGCGTTTACCGTATTCTCACCGTTTGATTTTATCTCATATGTTATTGGATAAAACAAAACAATAAGCAGTAAAGCCAAAACAACAGCCAATATTGAAAGTAAGACAATCCCAAGAATAATAAGGACCTTAAGCACAATTTGCCATATTTCCATGGACACCCCACTTTTTTATGAAAGAAATTCTTTTAAATTAACGTCCTTTCTTTCATTAAGACAATCCTTAAACATTTCCGTTAACAGTTCAATCGCTTCATCTTTACCGGATGCAAGACCGTAAAGAAAAAACTTTTTATGTTTAAAATATTTCTGTTTTAAAACAAAATAAGGCAGAATTTCAAGCATATCCGTATCCGAGTCCGTCTTTGAAATTAAATATATACCCGGCGCAGGCTTACCTAATTTAACATCCTTAATGACCTTATCTTTACCAATGTTTAAAACACCTTTTCCAAGATAAAGTTTTTTTGAAAATTCAAATTTCATAAATATCTCCAAATTATGAAACGATTTGCATTAAAAGTTCTCTGACAGCGTATTTTTCAGCTTCGTTACGGCAATCGTCAAGGGAAGAATGTATATAAGATACAATCTCATTGGCCGAATTAAAGCTTACCGGAAGCTTAGAAATTGCTTTAGCCATTCTCGCACGTACAACAGGCTTTGAATCACTTTCAAAAGCCTTTGTAAACTCTTCTTCAAGTGCATTTCCGAGTTTCTCAATATAGATTAACGGATCGAAATCCGATGAATCCTCATTTTCATTTTCGTTTTCAATCTTAACAAACGATGAACCCGATGAAAGCGCCGTCATTAATTTAAGCGCATTAAGTAATGATTGAAGCATCATATCCTTAACCATTGAAGTATAATCCTTTTGAATCAAATCCGTTGTATAATCATAACTCATAAGTTCTTCGCTTATACTTTCCTGCACGCCTTCAAGACTTTCAAACAAAGGCGTAAGGGTCTCCAAAACACCTGCAAAGCTTTCAGAATCAAGATTATTAATATCAATTGCATTAACCGTGGTTTTCAACTTTTCTTCTTCAGTTATCTGCTTTACCAAGTATTGATCAGACACTGCAATTATATAAAAATCATTGATGATATCCTGCAAAATAAGGAAAGAATCAATATTGTCATTAATATAAAGTCTCGCAAAATTAAGTCCGGAGATAAGATTATTAAATGTACTTTCGTCTAAATTTGAATAATCGGCATTTTCAAGCTGCTTATAAATCTCATAAACATCCCCGAAATCCTTAATATCTTCCGCGCTAAACTTAAGCGCCGCTCCGCTTTCGATTGAATCCTTCAAATTATCCAAAGAAAGCTTGTCCGCAGTTTTGTAAAGCTTTAATCCGTCTTTTAAAAGGTCAAAGAATCTGCCTTTTGTCATTCTTACAGGGAGTTCTGCCATAACTTCCAAAATTTTAGAGTTTACATTAACGGGATCCTTATCTTCAAAAATGTAGTTAACGCAGCTATCGGCAAGGTCAGAATCATTTGCATTTTTGATGGAAGCATCGGGCTCTTTAAAAGAATACTCTATTCTGTTAAGAACGTGTTCTTTTAAAATGAGAGCATCCACAAAATATGTGATTTTAGATACAATTTCAGTATTCTTGTTTCTCAATTCTCCAAGCGATTTAAGTAAGCCTATTCTTTCATATCCGTTATATTTGCCGGCAATATATGCACAAAGAAGTAAAGAAACATTCTTTGAAAGCTCGTGAATTTCTTTCTTTAAGCCGGTATCTGTTTCTTTAAATGTCTCATTACTTAAAGCCTGATAAAACGAGAAATAATTAAAGATAAGCCTGACCGTTGCAACGCGGTTATACCTTTCGTTCATTCCGTTTAAGAAAAGCGGAATATTAACTTCGGGTTCTTTCTTTTTTTCTATGTTTTTTACAACATTCTTTAATGAATCTGCCATTATAAACTCCGTAAATTAATCTTCTTTAAAAAAGTCTGTAAAATCAAAAGTTGCAAGGTAATCCTTGATTGTTTCGGCTCTTCTGATAAGCATTGGAGTGCCGTCTTCTTTAAGTAAAACTTCAGCAGACCAAAGCTTTCCGTTATAATTGTAGCCCATAGAAAAGCCGTGCGCACCCGTATCATGAATAACCAAAACATCTCCCATATCAATCTTTGGAAGCATTCTGTCAACGGCAAATTTATCATTGTTTTCGCACAATGAACCCGTGATGTCATACTTATGATCGCAAGGTTCGTTTTCCTTCCCCATAACAGTGATATGATGGTAAGCGCCGTACATTGCAGGTCTCATAAGGTTACATGCACAGGCATCAACGCCAATATATTCTTTGTAAATATGCTTTTCATGAATTGCCGTTGTTACAAGGTGACCGTAAGGTCCAAGCATAAATCTTCCAAGTTCCGTGAAGATAGCCACATCACCCATTCCGTTAGGAACCAAGATTTCATCATATACTTTATGAACGCCTTCACCAATGATTTCAATATCATTTGGTTCTGCATCAGGTGTATAAGGAATGCCCACTCCACCCGAGAGGTTGATAAATTTAATATCTGCGCCGGTCTTTTCCTTTAATTCAACTGCAGTATTAAACAACTCTCTTGCAAGCGTCGGATAATATTCGTTAGTAACGGTATTAGATGCAAGAAACGCATGAATACCAAATTCTTTAACACCCTTTTGCTTTAAAATCTTAAAGCCTTCAATAAGCTGCTCTTTTGTAAAACCGTATTTAGCATCTCCGGGGCTGTCCATGATTTTTGTAGAAATTGTAAATTTTCCGCCCGGATTGTATCTGCAGCAGATTCTTTCAGGAATTCCGCATACCTTTTCCAGGAAATCGATATGTGTAAAATCATCAAGGTTAATAATTGCTCCAAGTTTCTTTGCGTATGCAAATTCTTCAGCAGGAGTATCATTTGATGAAAACATAATGTCAGTACCTTTAAATCCAAGTTTTTCAGACATATAAAGTTCTGTCTTTGAGGAGCAGTCGGTACCGCAGCCAAGATCCTGTAAAATCTTTAAAATAAACGGGTTTGGAGTTGCTTTTACCGCAAAATACTCTCTATATCCTTTATTCCACGAAAATGCTTTTTTTAATTTAAGCGCATTTTCCTTAATGCCCTTTTCATCGTATAAGTGAAAAGGCGTTGGAAATTGCTCAATAATCTTATCTAATTGCTCTTTTGTTACAAATGGTTTCTTTTCCATGTTAAAAACCTCCGATATTCTCTTTCAAATTTCTATTTTATCAAAGAAACACCCTCATGTATAGTTAAAATTTAAAAAGAGTCACGGCAAAAATACCATGACTCTCACAATTTTTTCAAAAGATTAACCTACCAATGAAAGGTAAGTAACGGTTCTTAACATCTGTAAGATTTCATTAAAGCTGAGTCTTACCATACCGTTCTTCCAATATACCGAACATCCGTCAGTCTTAACAGATTTAAAACAATCATAATTTTTAAGGATACTGAAACGCAAAGTATCAAGTTTGCTTTCCATATCAAGTATGATTGAATTTCCGTTTTCCAATTCTATAAGCAATTTATAATCTTCATAAACGCTAACATCAATAATAAAAGACATACATAAACCTCGTTTTTAAATTACTCATACATTATATTAGCAAATGCCAAATCAATGTACCTACTTTTTGGGGGGATTTTAACCCGGAAAATAATTTTTTAACTCATTCCTTGAATTAATGTTAAGTTTATTGAAAATAACCTTCATATTTGACTTAACCGTACTTTCTGCAATAAAGAGTTTTTCAGCAATTTCCTTGTTTGAAAGTCTTTGAGCCGCAAGTTTTGCAACATCAAGCTCACGATTTGTAAGACCGTAATTATGATCGATTCTTGAAGCGTTGGCAACACTCTTCTTGTTGATAAGATATTTCTTGGAGAGCTTCTTGACTTCCGTAGCAAATTCTCTGTATCTGAAATTAATTGACATATCAGAAAGAATATATGCAAGCTGGTCGTAATGCTCAACAAATGGAATATACAATTTATCAGGCTCAGCAAGTTCAATTGCTTCTTCAAGGAACTGTCTTGCTTTTTCGTTATTATTACCCGCAAGTTTTGTTACGGCAAGAAAAATAAGGTTATAAATCCTGTACATAACATTATTAAATACGCCCGCAAGATTTAAAATAGCGCCGGAAACAGCTTCATATGCGGCATACTGCTCTGTTTCAAGCAAGTATTCCGAATAGATAAGATAATCAAAGCCAAGGTTTTGTATAAAGCCGTTTTCTTCGATTGTATCATTCTTGGTAAGCCAGCCCGGAATGTTTTTAGATTCATGCAAAAGAAGGTTAATGTAGCCATCGCACATATCCGCCATTCTCATGAGTTCAAACTTCTCATCATCTTCGTTTCTTGTTCTTATTGCAGTAATGTACTCATTAACCTTTTCGTAATCCGAAACAAAAAGAGAAATTCTTGCAAGAAGGAACATTGCACAGATATATATACCAACTTCGTTAGAAGTATCAGCCATATAAATTGCTTTATTGCAAAGCTTTTCAGCATCTTTAAAGTTACCCTGCATAAATAAAGCTTCCGCCTTAAACACAGAATCTTGTCCTTTTCCGTTTCCATCCGTAAGTTTGTAATATACAGGCATAAATTCTGTCATTTTATCAATTTCTTCGGAAAGCTTGCCCGGTTCTTTATGATACAAAGAAAGCACGGAAGGACAGCCGTAAGTTGAAGATCCCGAAGCAGAGAAAACATATGTAGGTGCTTTTAAATATTCATACGCCTTCTCATATTTTTCACGCATCAAATCAATGTTATTAAAAGCCTGAACGCCCTCTAAAATGTAATAATTTCCCCACGCAACGTTTTTATCAACGGCAGACATTGATTTATCTTCTTTTAAAATAATCGCCAAATCTTCAAGCTGAGCAGCCATCAAATCCCTCTTGTTATATTTAAAAAGGAAGAAAATATAAACCATATACGTGTTTATATGAGCTTTCTTTGATGCAGTCGGAGTTTTTGCAATAATATCAAGAACCATCTGCTTATTTGAATTGATACTTACATCATTAAAAATATCTGCAGTGTAGTTCATATCAAGAATTGCATCATAATCTTTATTTATGTAATAAAACTTAATGGCATCAAGGTACTGTTCATTATCTTTGCACCAGTCGCCGGCAGTCTTATAGATTTTCTTCTTAAATACAGCTTCAAGCTTAAAAAATTCATTATCAAGGAAGTATCTTAAAAGTGCGTGAATGTAATACTTTCTGGTCTTGGAATCATAATTGATGAAGCCGCATCTTTCCACCAAATCTTCAACTTCCCGCTCCGACATTTTACCATCATAAATATATACGGCCTGTCTTATTGAAAATGAATCAAATACAGACATATTAACAAGGAAATCCCTCTCTTTTGCACTGAGGTTTTCCCATATTGCTTTAGAAACAAGGCTGTCAATTGAAACAGTCGGTTCAAATTTATTTGTGGATACATAAGAAAGCATCTGAAGGAAAAGCGCGGAAATCCAACCTTCCGTATATTTATACAAAAAGTCGAGTTCGTCTTCTTCAAGCTTAATTCCGCTTAATTTAAAGTAATCATATATCTCAGCTCTTGTAAGTTCAAAATCTTCCTTACCAAGATAATTTAATTTCTTTAAAACAACGTATTGAAGTGTATCTTTTGATTTAATGGCCTGAGTAAGGCAAATAAGAGATAGCTTATTATAATCATTTCCGCAAAAATCTCTCACAATGAAGTCAAAGTATTTATCCGCAATAAGCTGGTAATTATCAACCACAAAATAGCATCTCTCTCTGAAATGAATATTCCAAAGTGCCTGTGTGATTTTCTTTGCGTCTTTTTCAGATGTCGGGAACCCGATCTCAGCAATTTTATGCGCCGCTTCTTCGCTGATTGTAGAAATTCTTAACGTAAAATCTTCAAAGAATTTATCCTTATCCTTTGAATCCACGTTAAACCATATGTAATCAACATTCTTATTTTTTAAAAACTCTTTTAAGGTTGTTGTCTTTCCGTATCCCGCAGGCGCTTCCATAATCGTTAAAGGTGCGTCCAATACGGATTCCATTCTATGTTTTAATCTTTCCGAAATATAAATATAATTTGAATCATATTTCTTTATGATAGCCATTATTTTCCTCCAAACTAAATAACCACATCTACTATACAAATCACATAAATATTATATTATATTTTAATTAAAAGTTAAACCTTTGATTAAACATTCTCTAAAAATTCGTCCTCTTTCAAGAGATTAACCTAATCTGATTTTATCTTCCGAAACCGTGATATGTTCAGCCTTTTTATCACGAGTCATTAAATCGTTAAGAGCGTCCTTAACAGGCTTATTTTCGAATAAAATCTTATTTACCTCTTCAATGATTGGCATTGAAACATTGTACTTTTTAGCAAGTTCCAACGCAGACTTTGCAGAATAAATACCTTCAACAACCATCTGTACTTCTTTAACCGCTTCATCCATAGTCTTGCCCTGACCCATCAAAACGCCGGCTCTTCTGTTTCTTGAATGAACCGAAGCACAGGTAACAATCAAATCACCAATTCCCGATAAGCCGCAAAATGTCTCAATATTACCGCCCATAGCCAGGCCAAGCTTTGTGATTTCATATATTCCTCTTGTGATAAGCGCCGCTTTTGCATTATCACCACAGCCCATACCATCAGCCATACCGGCAGCAAGAGCAATGACATTTTTTAATGATCCACCCAGTTCAACACCCATAACATCATCAGAAGTATATACCCTGAAATAATCAGCCATAAAAAGTGTTTGAACAAATTTGGC
>CAJOOB010000062.1 GCA_905236025.1 uncultured Lachnospiraceae bacterium | reverse complement strand
GCATACAAATTCATTTGCCGGTCGTAAGAACATGGAGCACTAAGTGCGGAATGTTCGTATGCGAAATCGAGTAGGAGTCAGCCTACTCGATTCTAACGTATAAAGATTCAGTATTTAGCGGCATTATAATTTTTTTGATTTACATAATTTTTCCGAAAAAGGGCTTGCAATATGTTTTATATTATGGTAAACTATGCACTTGTGATATATTATTCCTTGCTCATTTTCAGTAAATGGGCCAGAGACCAGAAGGAGGTAACAAAATGAATAAATACGAATTAGCAGTCATCCTTGGTGCTAACCTTGAAGAAGACGAAAGAAACGCTGCTCTTGAGCAGGTTAAAGGTTTCATTACACGTTTCGGCGGACAGGTAGGCGAAGTTGAAGATGGCTCAAAGAAAAAGCTTGCTTACGAAATCAAAGGTCAGACAGAAGCTTTCTATTATTTCGTTCAGTTCGAGGCAGAGAATTCTGTACCTGGTCAGGTAGAGGCAGAATTGAGACTTCTTGAAAATGTATTAAGATTCCTTGTTGTTAAGAAAGAAGCTTAATTATTAAGGAGGCTAACATGAACAAAGCAATATTAGTCGGAAGACTTACAAAAGATCCTGAAGTAAGATATTCATCATCAGGTGAAAATCAAATGGCAATCGCAAGATTTACTCTTGCTGTGGATAGAAGAAGAGGATCTTCATCAAACAATGAACAAACAGCCGATTTTATCAGCTGCGTAGCATTCGGCAAGACCGGAGAATTCATTGAACACTATGTTCATAAGGGAACGAAGTTAGTTGTAGAAGGTAGAATTCAGACAGGTTCTTACACAAATAAGGACGGTGTGAAGGTTTACACTACAGAAGTAGTTGTAGAACAGGCTGAATTTGCAGAAAGCAAATCAGCAAGCGGTGCTTCATCAAATGAAGGTGGACAGCAGCCTCGCGAGACAAGCGCACCAACAGGTAACGCAGGAGATGGTTTCATGAACATCCCTGACAGCGTAGATGATGAAGAAATGCCGTTTATTTAATCAAATACGGAGGTAAGCTAAGATGCCAGTTAATAAAGAAAGAACAGATAAGAATGCTGATGGCGCAATGAAGAGAAAACCAATGCGCAGAAGAAAGAAAGTTTGCGTATTTTGTGGTGAAGAAAGCGAAATCAGCTACAGAGACGTTGCTAAGTTAAAGAAGTACGTTTCAGAGCGCGGTAAGATTCTTCCAAGAAGAATTACAGGTACATGTGCAAAGCATCAGAGAGCACTTACAGTTGCAATCAAGAGAGCTCGTCACATTGCACTCTTACCATACACAGTTGAATAATTTCAATTATTTAAGGACGTTGCCAAAAGGCGACGTCCAATTTTTTCTTTTAATTGACTTATATAAATGGTATAATATTAAGCGGTGTGTTGACTATTTTTTGGGCTGATTTGACGCCAAAGGAGATTAGTTTGAATAAAAGTATAAAAAAAGCAAAAGGAAGGATTACCCTTTATATATTGTTACCGGCTGTAATGAGCGTAATTATGCTGCTTTGCGGCCTTGTGTTTTTTGTGAAAGACTTATCTATTGGAGAATACAGAAAAATTGGCATTTTCTTAGCCGTGCTTGCGGTTCTTTACGGTATTATTATCGTTCTCTATTATATTATTAATAAGCCGCATCTAACGCGCAAGCTTATTTCCTTTGCCATGGATTACGCAAAGGTCCAGAAATTCCTTTTAAAAGACCTTGATATTCCGTATTGTCTCACTGACACTTCCGGAAGCATTATGTGGGCAAACAAGTGCTTTGCGGAGATTATCGGGGAAAAGAAATATAACAATAAGTCCATAAAGACATATTTTGAGGGCATTGAGGAAGATGATTACACCATTTTTGGTGAAAATAATGAAAATATAAAAGAAATTGACGCATACGACAGACACTTCAGAATGCAGTTTAAAAAAGTTGACGTTCGTAGTGCCTTTGGAGCTGACGAAAATTCAGATGATTATGATAGCCGCGATTTCGTTGTTGCTGTGTATGCGATTGACGTAACGGAAGAAACGCAGTTACGTAAGGAAGTCTATGATCAGACAATGCTTGTCGGCCTTCTTTACCTTGATAATTACGAGGAAGCAATGCTTAGTGTTGAAGAAGTAAGAAGATCCCTTCTTTCAGCCCTTGTTGACAGAAAAATTAATAAGTATCTCGCCGAGATGGATGCCATTACAAAAAAACTTGAAAGAGATAAATACCTTATCATCTTTAAACAGAAGTATCTTGAGTATCTTCAGTCAGACAAATTCTCGCTTGTGGATGATGTAAAGACCGTAAATATTGGTAACGATATGTCAATTACAATCAGTGTCGGTATTGGCGCAGGCGGAGATACCTACAATAAAAACATGGAATACGCAAGAAACGCGGTTGACCTTGCTTTGGGAAGAGGCGGCGATCAGGCTGTTGTCAAGGCAGGCGATAAGGTTTATTATTACGGCGGTAAGTCCAAGCAGGTTGAGAAAAACACAAGAGTTAAGGCGAGAGTTAAAGCTCACGCTTTGGTTGAGGTGTTTGAAGAAAAAGAAAAAGTTATCATTATGGGACATCAGCTTGGTGATACGGACGCCTTAGGCGCGGCTATCGGTGTGTATAAGGTGGCAAGGAACCAGGAGAAGAAAGCATATATTGTTATTAATGAGGTAACAAGTTCATTAAGACCAATGCTTGAACATGTTAAAGAAATTCAGGAATATGAGAATGTCTTTATTAACAGTGAGCAGGCTTTGGAAATTCTTGATAAAAACACGGTAGTTGTTGTTGTGGATGTTAACCGTCCGTCAAGAACAGAGTGTCCGGAACTTTTGGAGAAATGCAAGTCAATTGTGGTACTCGATCACCACAGACAGACAACGGAAGTTATTGAGAATGCGGTGCTTTCATATATTGAACCTTTTGCATCATCAGCATGCGAGATGATTGCCGAAGTATTACAGTATATTCCGGATGAAATCAAGATTAAGCAGCAGGAAGCAAACGCAATGTACGGCGGTATGCTTATTGATACAAACAATTTCTCGTCAAAGGCAGGCGTTAGAACCTTTGAAGCAGCGGCATTCCTTAAAAAGAAGGGTGCGGACATTACAAAGGTAAAGAAGATTTTAAGAGATAATTTCTCTGATTATAAGGCAAGGGCTGTGGCTATCAGCAATGCGGAAGTATTTTTGGACCACTTCATTTTGTCGGTTTCCCCGAATGAGGGAATTGAAAGTCCAACGGTCGTTGCGGCTCAGGCGGCAAATGAATTAATGGATATCAGCGGAATTAAGGCTGCGTTTGTACTTACGGAATATCAGGAAAAGATATTTATAAGTGCAAGATCCATGGACGAGGTTAACGTTCAGATTATAATGGAAAGACTTGGCGGCGGCGGACATCTTGGTGTTGCCGGAGCTCAGCTTGAAGATACGACCATGGATGAAGCTAAGAAGATTGTTAAGAACACAGTGAAACAAATGCTTGAGGAAGGAGCAATCTAATGGAAGTTATTTTATTGCAGGACGTAAAAAACCTTGGTAAAAAGGGCGAAGTTGTAAAAGTTAATGACGGATATGCCAGAAACGTGCTTATCAACAAGAAGCTCGGAATCGAGGCAACTCCTAAGAATTTAAATGATTTAAAATTAAAAAAAGCAAATGACGAAAAGGTAGAAGCAATGCATCTTGCTGAGGCAAAGGAGCTTGCGAAGGATTTAGAACAAAAGTCCGTAACCCTAAGCTTAAAAGCAGGAAAAGACGGAAGAGCGTTTGGTTCGATTTCCTCAAAGGAAATTGCGGAGGCTGCAAAGAGTCAGTTAGGGCTTGAATTCGATAAAAAGAAAATCGTATTAAATGAGCCAATCAAGAGCATTGGCAGTTATAATGTTGAAATTCATTTGCACAAAGAGGTAACGGGCAAATTGCTTGTAAAGGTTTGTGAGAAATAATTTCAGAGGTGTTTTATGGATAATAATGAGTTATTGCAAAGGCAGGTGCCGTACAGCCTAGATGCTGAAAGATCGGTTATCGGCTCTGTTCTTGTGGACCCTGCAAAAATCAGTACAATCGGGGATGTACTTCACCCGGATGATTTTTATTCAAATAAATACGGCAGCATGTACACCGCATTAAAGGAAATGTATGATGCGGGAAAAGCAATTGATTTGGTTACTTTCCAGGAAAAGCTTATTTCGATGGGC
Organism: uncultured Lachnospiraceae bacterium; assembly: GCA_905236025.1. Lineage (GTDB taxonomy): Bacteria > Bacillota > Clostridia > Lachnospirales > Lachnospiraceae > CAJOOB01. The sequence continues at coordinate 28,411 of CAJOOB010000062.1, read as the reverse complement.
CTACCGGAAAGCATAACCGATGTGGAATCCATGTCAGAAATTGCGAACCAGGTTGTCGTGTCTGCAAACATAAAACAGTATGCCGAAATCGTGGCCGATAAGGCCCTTAGAAGGCGTTTGATTAAAGCAAGTGAAGAAGTGGCCGATTTATGTTATAAGGGTGGAATAGAGGACACCATGGCCATATTAAGCGATGTCGAAAAAAAGATGTTTGGCCTTGTTCACTCTGCAGGCTCTGCAGATTATGTCCCAATCAAAGAGGTTGTAATTAATGCAATTAAGAAAATCGAAGAAACGGGAAAAGCCGGAAAGCGTGTTACCGGCCTTGCTACCGGTTTCGTTGACTTAGACATACAGACGGCGGGAATGCAGCCATCGGACTTAATAATAGTTGCTGCCCGTCCTTCAATGGGAAAAACAGCGTTCGTATTAAATATTGCGGAACACATGGCATTTAGGGAAGATAAAACCGTGGCCATATTCTCATTGGAAATGTCAAAAGAACAGCTTATGAACCGTCTTTTTGCGCTTGAAACGGGCATCAGCTCACAGAGCATAAGAACCGGCCAGTTAAATGAAACGGAATGGTCAAGACTTATGGAAGGCGCAGGCGGAATCAGTAAATCGCACTTAATCATTGATGATACGTCAGGTATCAAGGTTTCCGAGCTTGTTTCAAAGTGCAGAAAATTCAAACTTGAACAGAACCTTTCCTGCGTAATCATTGACTACATACAGCTCATGAGTCCGGACAGGGCGACGGACGGAAACAAGCAGCAGGAAGTTGCAGAAATATCAAGACAGTTAAAGATGCTTGCAAGAGAACTTAATGTCCCTGTAATTGCACTTTCGCAGCTTAGCCGTGCGGTTGAAAAAAGAGATGACAAACGTCCTATGCTTTCAGACCTTCGTGAATCCGGTGGTATTGAACAGGATGCGGACGTTGTTATGTTTATCTACAGAGACGATTATTACAACAAGGAAACATCAACGGAGAAGGGAATTGCCGAAATAATAATCGCCAAGCAAAGAAACGGCCCAATCGGTACAATCAAGCTTGCATGGCTTGCGGATCTCACGAAGTTTGCAAACAGCACCAAGAGACCGAAAGACGGCACAGAAGACTAAAAGGAGAAGATATGAAGAAGAGTTTTTTGAAAGCTATTGCCCTCATGGGGTTAACCGCGCTTATATTTGGCAGCGTGGTATCATGTGGCAAAGACAACACTGAGGACGAAACAACCATTATTTATTCCAATGACTCAGAAGACACGCTTGCAGTCCGAATTCTCGAGGATATGCTTGGAGACAACGAATCAGCGGACAACATTATGTATGACTTAAATTTCTTTGAGAAATTGTCATCGGCAGCAATTACGTGGGAGGTTGTGGACGGCACGGCCATTAACGAAGACGGCGAGCTTACACTTACAAACACGGAAGAAGAGCAGATTACAATAAGTTGTAAGGTTGGCTCAAAGGGAAATACGTATTATTACCTTGTTACCGTTCCTTCGGTTACAGAAAGAGCTGAAGAAGTGCTTAGCGTAATGGAAGAATCAATGTTACATGATGTGGATAATATCAGAGGGAATATTACTCTTGCCGATAGCTACACATCGGCATACGGAGACGTAGTAACCGTAGAATGGACATCTTCAGACACATCCGTAATTACCGACGAAGCAACGGGTGATGACGGTGAAATCCCGGCAGGCGTTGTAACAAGAGGAGAAAGTGACACAAACGTTACATTAACCGCGGAAATTTCGCTTTACGGTATAACAAAGACAGTAACATACGATGCAACGGTTGTGGCTGCTCCTGCAGAAAATACATACACACATTATCTTTACTCATATTTCAGGGGCAACCTTGGAAGCGGTGAAAGCCAGAGAATATACCTTGCAGCAAGTGATGACGGATTCTTTTGGGATGTACTTAATTCAGGCGAATACGTACTTGAAAACACAGAAGGAACAGGCGGTGTAAGAGACCCGTTCTTACTTCGTTCAGCGGACGGAGACCATTTCTGGCTCATAGGAACAGACCTTGATGCATCAGGCGGAGACTGGTCAAGCTACAGCGATAACGGAAGTAAGTGCATTGTAGTATGGGAATCGGACGATCTGGTAAACTGGTCAGAGATAAGACTTATTGAGATTGCCGGAGAAAACGCCGGATGTATGTGGGCTCCTGAAGCAACATATGACCCGACAACGGGCGAATACATTGTATATTATTCATCTAATGAAGGCGGTGGCTCAAAGCAGATTTATTACGTAAAGACCAGAGATTTCTGGACATTTACGGAGCCACAGATATATAAAGCATACGATACCGTAACATACATTGATACCACAATGACATATTATGACGGCGTATATTACAGATTTACAAAGAACGAAAACAATATCACCATCCTTCTTGAAACAAGTGATTCGGTACTTGGTGATTATACGCTTGTAAAGACGGTGATTGCCGGTGAATACGGTGTAGAAGGTCCATCAATCTACAAAGTCGGAAACGAAGAAAAATGGGTACTTTACATGGACGGATATGCAAACGATAACAGCGGAGTGGGATACTTCCCGTTAATAGCTGACAGTCTGGAAGACTTACAGACGGCAAACTTCAGAAGGCTTGAGGATGATGAATATGAGCTTCCTGAAGGAGCAAAACACGGTTCCTTTATTCCAATCACGGATGCAGAATACGAAGCACTTGTTGCAGCGTACGGAATCGGAGAATAAAATATAAAAACACGAAAAAGGCTCTGTCAATTGACAGAGCCTTTGATTTCATTAATTAATCAAATCAAATAGTTTTAAATCTTACGCCATTGCGATTGATTCTGTAGGGCAAGCAGCTTCGCAAGCGCCACAGTCAACACAAGTATCTGCATCAACTTTGTAAACTGCGCCATCAGCTTCGATTGCGCTTACAGGACACTGTTCAGCACAAGCACCACAACCTACACATGTTTCTGAATTAATAACGTGAGCCATAGTGATTCCTCCTTTGTACAATTATTCTGGACCTCTACATAATAGTACAAAACACGGAATATAGCAAATATTATACCTGTATACAACTTTACGCGGAATTTTCACCCTCTGCATTAGATCCTGAATCATCAGAAGCCTCGCTGTTTGAGCCGCTTCCGTCGCCTGAAGCATCATCATGGGAGCCTTCGTTAGAAGAAATATCATCGTATGAGCCTTCGTTAGAAGAAGCATCATCATTAGTACCGGAATTATCAGAATCAGCGCCCGTATAAGAGCCGTCATCTTCGCCGACGTAGCCCTCGTCATTAGTTCCCGTATCATCATAATCATCATTAATGGTCACTTCCTCAGGAACGTCCAAATTATCAATAGTAGTGTGAGGCGTTGTGTAATCAGGAAAATCCACGAGTTCAAGACCTTCGTGAACAGATTCCATATAATCCGCCCAAATCTCCTTAGCAACCTCATTATACTCGGTTGCAACCGTTTTCGGATAATCATAACCCACCCAGATTGCCAAAGTATAATAAGCAGAGTAGCCAACCATCCATTTATCGTAATAATTATCGGTTGTACCGGTTTTAGCGGCATAAATTGCATTCTTTAAAGAAAGGTTAGCACCCGTACCGGAAGTAACAGCTGTTTTAAGGCAACTGGTCATCATACGGCATGCATTTCTTTCATAAACCGCAGATGCCTGCGCCGCATCCTTAACCACAACCTCGCCGTTTTTATCAAGTATGGACTTAATACACGTAGCCTGCCTGTAAATGCCGTCATTTGCAATAGCGGCATACCCCGCAGCCATTTCCTTAGCGGAAACACCATATGTAAAGCCGCCAATAGAAGCAGCCGGCACATAATCCTGCTTAACAATCCTTGAAAACTCAAGCCTGTAAAGATAAAACAATGCTTTATCAACGGTAAGATATTGCATAATCTTCCAGGCAACAGTGTTAAGGGAGAGGCTGATAGCCGTACGTAACGTCACCGAACCCGCATAGTAATCACTGATATTCTTTGGCCCGTCCTCAGTTTTTTCGTCCATCGCGATGGTATCCGGCGTAAATCCCACTTCAAAAGCGGGGGTATACACAATCAAAGGCTTAATGGCGCTGCCTGGCTGACGGTGGCTTTGGTAGGCACGGTTAATCGTGTATCCGTTATAATCCGCGGTCCTTCCGCCCACAATCGCCACAACAAGGCCGGTATCATTATCAATACACACGCCGCTTGACTGAAACATATAAATACCGTCATCATCCACGGAATTATCCGTCTCATTCATGTGTTCATCAATAGTTTGCTGCAGTTCATCTTGCATATCCATATCAATAGATGTATAAATCTTGTATCCTTCCGTAAAGAGAAGGGCATTACACTGCTTATATACCTTTTGGTAAAAAGTAAGGTAAATCTGGCGATCGAACTCAGTATCAAAATCATACTGGAAAGAGAAGCCCTGAAGTTCCATTAATTCAATGGTAGCGCAGTACTTAACGTAAGTATCAACGTAATTATTTCTAGTCGTTTGCCTGATATTCAAGACAATCTCCGTATCGTACCATTCATTAAAAAGAGCCTCATCAATAACCGAGTTTTCATAGAGTTGCTTAACCAAAAGCCTGTATCTGAAATACGTATTGTCAAAAGAAGTCACGGGGTCATAAACCGTTGGATTATTAGGGATTGCGCAAAGGAAGATAAGCTCAGGCTCCGTTAAATCGCATACAGACTTGGAAAAATACTTTCTTGCCGCAGCCTCAATACCGTAACAGTTGTTGCCAAAATAAATATTGTTTATATAGTATTCCATAATTTCGTCCTTGGAATACGTATCTTCGAGTTCAAGGGCAATAAAGATTTCCTTAACCTTACGGCTCATTGAAAGCTCATTGGAAAGATAAACCGTACGCGCAAGCTGTTGCGTGATGGTACTTCCGCCCTGACTGATGCCGGAATCCCCGCGAAGCAGGGCTTTAAGAGCGTTAAGCGGTCCGCCGTAATCATCCATCATAATAACAAACGCACGAGTAATGGCTTTTAAGTCAACACCGTCGTGAGAATAGAATTTACGGTCTTCGGAAACCACGAAAGTGAGTCTGACAATTTCAGGAATATCCACATATTCAGTATAAAAAGAAACGTGCCCATTGCTAAACGTTGTAATCTCGTTACCGTCTGCATCATATACAATACTTGATAAGTTAGCCTTAAATGCATCGTCACCGGCAGCAGCCATGATGGCAAGAGCATCCTTACGCACGGAGTTGAGCTTGATAGCCAAAAAGATGCTTAAAATAATTCCTGCAATTGCAAGTGTAAGGAAAATCAACCCGAAAAACTTTCCAATTGCAGCAAGTATTTTTAAAGGTAGAGGTCTTGCGGCACGTTTAGCGCGTTTAGCGGCTTTTTTTTGTTCCTTTTTGGAGTTTGTGCGCCTTTTATGAATATCACTTGCCGTAGTTTTTTGTTTTCTTATTTTCTTTGGAGAATTAACGTAATTAGATGCGGAAAGGTCGTAATTAACCGGTGCATCATTCTTTAAAGAATCTGAATTTGAGACAAAAGCGCTAACGGAAGCTCGAGAGTTTCCGTTAGCGCGATTATTATTTGAAGTTTGTAAAACGTTGTCGTCAGATAGCCTCATTGTTGTTATACTTATTTACAATCTTGCGTATTCTGTTGATAGGGTTAAGTAATTCGCTGATTGAAGCGTCATGATTTAAAGTATCAATAATAAGTGAAATATACTTACTCATATCACAGTTAATAAAATATGGTTTTTCAAGAAGTTCAGGAGTCTGATAAGTAAGGTTTGTACTTAAGATTCCGTTAATTGTGCCTTCTTCGTAAGCTTTGTCAAATGAATCAAGTCCGTTTGTAAAGAGACCGAAAGTAGCTGCAGCAAAGACTTTTCTTGCCTTTCTTTCCTTAAGCTCTCTTGCAACGTCAAGAATACTTTCACCGGATGAAATCATATCATCAATGATGAGAACATCCTTACCTTCAACGGAAGAACCAAGGAATTCATGTGCAACGATAGGGTTTCTGCCGTTAACGATTCTTGTGTAATCACGCCTCTTGTAGAACATACCAACGTCAAGACCAAGAACGGAAGCAAGGTAAACAGCACGTGAAGTACCGCCTTCATCCGGGCTTATGATCATGAGATGATCTGAGTCAATTGTAAGGTCTTTCTCTTTCCTGAGTAAGCCCTTTAAGAACTGGTATGATGCAGAAACGGTTTCAAAGCCGTTAAGCGGAATGGCGTTTTGTACACGAGGGTCATGTGCATCAAAAGTGATGATGTTATCAACACCCATGTTAACAAGTTCGTGTAAAGCAAAAGCGCAGTCCAAAGATTCTCTTGCACTTCTTCTGTGCTGTCTGCTTTCATAAAGGAAAGGCATAATGACAGTGATTCTCTTTGCCTTACCTGCAGTTGCACCGATAATACGTTTTAAATCTGCATAATGATCATCAGGAGACATTCTGTTTTCATGGCCGCATACAGTGTAAGTAAGACTGTAGTTAGTAACGTCAACCATAATGTAAAGGTCCTTACCACGAATACTTTCGTTGATAACACCTTTGCCTTCGCCTGAGCCGAATCTAGGGGTTTTGCTGCTAACGAGGAAAGAATCCTTAACGTAATCCGGGAAAGTGATTGGTGTTTCACGACCTCTTTCCGCTCTCCATGAAACGATGTAATCATCTACCTTACGGCCAAGATCTTTGGTGCTTTCAAGCGAAATAATTCCCAAAGGGCCGGTAGGGATTGAATTTAAATGGATTTCTTCATTTGCCATGGTTTGTAGTTCTCCTTGTGTTTGGTTTATTTATTGGATAAAGTTTTCTGCATACGAATGTCAGGTCCGAAAATCTTTCGTATGTCGTACATGGTGAGTCTTGAAAAAATTCTCTCGGAGTAAACATCCTCAAGCCCTGCAAGTCCAAGGTTTGTAGATATTATAGTGGAATTTTTTAAAAGCCCACGCTCATTTATTATATTAAATAATTCTGAAATTGTAAATGAGTTAACAAGTTCGGTTCCAAGATCGTCAATAATAAGCAAATCACACTGATAAATGTAAGAGGATAATCCAATCTCAGAGCCCTCATTTCCGCCCTTTTGGAACTTTTCTTCGGAGAGAAGATTAAAGAGTTTAATGGCCGGAAGGTAAATAACAGAATGAGATGTGTCAATCATGGCTTTTGCAACGCAATTGCTTAAAAAAGTCTTGCCCACACCCGCTTTTCCGCAAATCAAAAAATTTTTTTTCGGATTTTGATTATCAAAAGTTGTGACAAAATCTTTCAACGAAGAGACAATGCCTTTAATATTTGTATAGGCGTCCGTCTCCGTATCGCTGTCAATAAAAGATCTGCTGTAATATGAATAATCAAATGTGTCAAAGTTCTCATCCTTCATTGTATCCTGCAGGTTCGATTTTGTGTACAATTCAGAAATGATGCGGTTTTTAAGACAAATACACTGTTCATTTCCGATATACCCCGTATCCTTACATTTTGGACAGGTATACTTAAGTTGTAAATCATCTTCTGTTAAGCCTGCTGAAACAAGTATAAGGTTTTCTTCTTCCTTTAATTCCAGAATTTTTTCCCTTAAACGCAATTTAGCATCCTGTATCGATTCGCCGTTTTGGATGGCCTCGATGGTACAGGATGCGGAAAGTGAAGCAATTGTTTCACGTATGGCTTTCAGACGAGGGTACTTGCCATAAATTTTAGCAAGCCTCTCGTCCAATTCGTGAAGATGCATAAATCTCGTATCTGAATATTCCGTCATAATGGAATTATATTGAGAATTTGTGAGTTTCACGTAAGCCTCCCTATTTATTTTTCTTAAGAAGCAACTTCTCAAGCTCGCTAGAGTCGTATGAGCGTTGCTCGAAATTTGAGAAGACCGGTCTGGTCTTCGGCTTGCCGACAGGAGCAGCAACAGCGCTTGCTTTCTTCTTGCTGCTGATGTAAATCTTGTCAGCAGATTCAATGTCTTCTAAAGTCTTTACACCTGCTTTCTTCCAGTTTTCGAGAATTGAATCCGTGTACTGGAAACTTGGCTTTGAGATGGTTGTAATTGTTCTGTTGCATGCAAAAAGGATAACGCTCGAATCAAATTTGTATTCGTCTCTCCATTTAAGCACAAATTGTTTTTCAGCTTCGCCCATTGTTCTTCCCGTAAGCCCGAAAGCCTTGAGGATAGAAAAGCATAATTGATTATATGCGAGGTTGTGTGCTTTGGCTGCTGCAACGTCCTTTACACCGTCTTCGGCCCATGAAATGGCCACACGCTCGATGTACTTTATATTCTTGCGGTTCATTGAGACGCAGCTTTCAATAAGATACTCGATAAGTTCTGCAGAAAATCCCAAAGTATCATAGAAGTAAAGTATTGTCTCTGATTCCACAGGAGATAAAGTCTTTCCAAGGTATTCTTCGGCGAGATAGAGAAGATCCTTGATGGTTGTGTCTGCAGAAAGTTCTGCGACGCGTTCTGTTGACAGTTTCTTTTCAGGAACTGTATTTTTAACAGGTTCAGCCTCTGTAATGATATTAGGAGTTTGCACGTTTTCCTTAACAGGAGTAACAGGCATAACATCTACATCTGCCCTTTCGCTGTCGAGTAAAACATAAGAGACGAACTTGTTTTGTTTAATGTCAGATAAGGTGATGGCCGAAAGGGACTTGTAATCATCGTACTTGAGTTCCAAAAGTCCGAGTCTTTCCCAATACTTAAGGCCGCGGACAATATCCATTTCAGTCTGACCAAAAGCATCTGCCATCTGACCGAGTGTAAATTCACTGATTCCTTTAGAAGAAATCCTGAGAATATACAAATATATTTTTACATATTCACCACTTGCATGAGGCATGTATTCCTCAATGAAGGTATTTGAAACAAGGGTATAAGACGCCTTAGTCTCATTGTTTAATGTAATAGTGTTATTCATTTCAAAAAACCACCAATCCCGATTTTAATTACGTCTGAAAAATCAACTTTTCATAACAATATTGTTATACTGATTCGGTGTTAAGAAGGTGCACCGATAAAATTCTTAACGTGTAAACAATATAACACAAAAATTTTTAAAATGAAAGTGAAAAAATGCCCAAAAAGTCCCGAAAACACTGTGAAAAGTGACGTTGTGGAAAGTGTGGAAATCGTGGAGAATTTATGTTGCATAATTACGAATCACAGAAAAAATGTGGATAAAAAAAGATGTATGTCTCAAAAAATAATCCACATACTTTTATGTGTTTTCAACATACGGTATGTGGATTAAAAATATGTAAACTTTACTTAATCAGGTCTTTTGCGATATTTACAACGTCACCGGCACCCATTGTCAAAATTACGTCGCCATGTGAACAACTATTTTTCAAATATTTTTCGATTTCCTCAAATGTTTCCATATAAATGGAAGATTTCCCCAAAGCCATTATTTCATCGGCTAAATCCTGTGATGAAATATTGTAAATATCCTTCTCTCTGGCAGGATAAATTTTGGCTAAAATTATATGATCGGCATTTGAAAGCTCCTTCGCAAATTCTTTTAAAAGAGATTTGGTACGCGTATAAGTGTGAGGCTGGAAGACAACATATGAGTCATTATGCTTAAACTTTGAAAGTGTCTTTAAAGAAGCACGGATTTCATCGGGGTTGTGAGCATAATCATCAATCACGGTTGCGCCGTTACATTCGCCTAAAATCTGGAATCTTCTGTCGGTTCCGTGGAAGGAAGGGAGTAACTTTTCAATTAATTCGTAAGAAACGCCGTAGTTTCTGCAAACAGCAATTGCCGCAAGTGAGTTTGTAACATTATGTTCGCCCGTAACACCAAGCGTGAGTCTTGTAACCTCCTTACCGTCTTCTAAAAGCGTGTAGGAAGGTCTTGCAAATTCGTCGAAAGTAATGTCGCAGGCCTCGTATTTACCGCCTTTTCCGTAGGTAATAACAGAATAAGAAGCATCCTTTGTAAAATCAGAAACGTTATCAATCTCGTTACATATAACAAGCGTCTTAACGCCTTTTTTGTCTGCAAAAGCCTTAAAACTTCTTCTTATATGATTAATATCCTTAAAATAATCAAGATGATCTTCCCTGATATTTAAAATAACGGCGGTTGTCGGAAAAAACGAAAGGAAGCTGTCCTTATATTCGCAGGACTCGACAATCATGTTTGAAGACTTGCCAATACGCAAATTTCCACCAATCTTATCATACATACCGCCCACCATAACGGTCGGATCAAAATCGGTTTCAAGCATGATGTGGGAAATCATTGCCGTTGTCGTTGTTTTTCCGTCCGTACCGGAAATGCAAATAACATTATTTGCCATCTTCATTAAAAGCCCCAAATAATCGGCCCTTACCATTGTATTAATATTTAATTCTCTTGCTTTACCCAACTCCTCATTATCCGGGCCGATGGCTGCCGTGTAGACAACCAGGTCCATATCCTTTGATATATTGGAAGCTTTCTGGCCGTAGAAAACTTTGATTCCCTCATCTTCTAACTTTTTAGTGAGTTCACTTTCAGCAATATCGGAGCCTGTTACCGTGATGCCTTGGTTTTTGGCTATCTGCGCGAGCCCGCTCATGCTCACTCCGCCAATACCCATAAAGTGAATGTGTTTTAATTTTAATATGTCAATTTGTGTATCTGAATTCATTTATCATTACCTCAAGGTTAAAAAATGTGCGAAAAGTCGCGGCTTTAACACCACGGCTAATTATACACCAAAGGATAAAATTTGGCAATAAACCCGAATACCCCGAAAAAGCGGATTTAAACAAAAAAATGCTTTATTTTCCTATCTGTTGGTGTTATAATCAACCTAGGACATTGTTTGTGCTTTGGGGTATGAAAAAGACACTAACAAGTACATATTTATGGCATTAAAGATTGACATGAGGTGACGCTATGATTAAGAAAGAGATGATTGCCATGCTGCTTGCCGGGGGACAGGGCAGCAGACTTGGTATCCTCACGGCCAAAATGGCTAAGCCAGCCGTTTCATTCGGTGGCAAGTATCGTATCATCGACTTCCCTCTCAGTAACTGTATTAACTCAGGTGTTGATACGGTTGGTGTGCTGACCCAATATCAGCCACTTGTGTTGAACTCTCATATCGGAATCGGTATTCCTTGGGACCTCGATAGAAATATCGGTGGTGTCTCTGTTTTACCTCCGTATGAAAAGAGCGGAAGCAGCCAATGGTACACAGGAACTGCAAATGCTATATTCCAGAATATAGAATTTATGGAGCAGTTCAATCCCGACTATGTCCTGATTTTGTCGGGTGACCATATTTACAAGATGGATTATCAGATAATGTTAGACTTCCACAAAACAAAGGGAGCTGATGTTACCATTGCTTCAATGAAGGTACCAATTTCGGAAGCAAGCCGTTTTGGTATTGTAATTGCGGATGAAGACGGTAAAATCACCGAGTTTGAGGAAAAGCCTGAAAATCCACGTTCAGACCTTGCTTCAATGGGTATTTATATTTTTAATTTCAATGTTCTCAAAGAAGCGCTTTGTAAACTTAAAGACCAGAGCAACTGCGACTTTGGTAAGCATATCATTCCATACTGTCATGAACAGGGTAAGAAGATATATGCGTATCAGTTTAACGGATATTGGAAGGATGTAGGAACGCTCAATTCTTATTGGGAAGCCAATATGGAACTTATTGACCTTGTTCCTGTATTTAATCTTTACGAGGAATTCTGGAGAATTTATACAAAGAGTGAGATTCTTCCTCCTCAGTATTTGTCACCGGAATCGGTTGTTGACAGATGTATCATAAGTGAAGGCTCCGAAATATACGGAGAAGTTCACAATTCAATAATCGGTGCTGACGTTTACGTGGGCCCGGGTGCAATAATAAGAGATTCAATTATTATGAGCGGTACCAAGATTGGTGTCGGAACGAAAATCAGCAAGTCAATTGTTTCTGAAGACGTTACAGTGGGTGAAAACGTTGAACTTGGTGTTGGCGATGAAGCTCCAAATAAATTAAATCCAAAGATCTATACCTCAGGTATTGTGACAATCGGTAATGGTTCTGTTATTCCTGACGGTGTAAAGATTGGTAAGAACACTGTTGTTTCCGGCATTACAAAACCGGAGGATTACACAAACGGCGAGCTTGAAAGCGGCGGCTATATAATTAAGGCAGGTGATGAGGCATGAGAGCGATAGGTATTATTTTAGCCGGCGGTAACAGCAACCAGGTAAGAGAATTATCCAGAAAAAGAGCGGTTGCAGCATTGCCTATTGCCGGAAGTTACAGAGCAATTGACTTTACCCTTAGTAACATGGCCAATTCACATATTTCTAAGGTTGCGGTACTTACTCAGTACAACGCAAAGTCAATGAACGAACACCTTAATTCTTCCAAATGGTGGGATTTCGGTAGAAAGCAGGGCGGCCTTTTCGTATTTACGCCATCCGTTACTGCGGAAAACAGTTTCTGGTACAGAGGCACAGCTGACTCAATTGCCCAAAACATCTCGTTTTTAAAAGGCAGCCATGAGCCATATGTGGTAATTGCACCGGGTAACATTGTATACAAGATGGACTTCAACAAAGTCCTTGAAGATCATATTAAATCAGAAGCTGATATTACCGTTGTCTGCAAGGATATGGGCAGGGATGTGGACGTTACAAGGTTTGGTGTTGTTCAGTTAGATGAAAACAATCGTATCGTTCAGTTTGAAGAAAAGCCTGTACAGGCCGATTCAACAATAGTTTCCCTTGGTATATACGTAATAAGAAGAAGACTTCTTATTGAACTTATTGAAAAAGCAGCAAAAGAAGAGCGTTACGATTTTGTAAGTGATGTACTTATAAGATACAAGAACGCAAAGAAAATACATGCATATATGTTTGATGAGTACTGGAGTAACATTGGTACGGTGGATTCATATTATGAAACAAATATGAAATTTCTTGACCCGGATGTTAGAAATTACTTCTTCAGACAATATCCGGACATTTATTCAAAGGTAGATGATTATCCGCCTGCGAAATACAATCCGGGTGCAGTGGTAAGCAACAGTTTGGTTTCCACAGGCTGTATCATAAACGGCCACGTTGAAAACTCAGTATTATTCAAGAAAGCGTATATTGGTAATAATTGCGTTATAAGAAATTCAATCATTTTAAATAACGTATATATTGGTGATAATACATTTATTGAAAACTGTATAATAGAAAGTAGAGGCACTATCAAAGCAAATTCAAGCTTTGTCGGAGAAAGCAGGATAAGAATCGTAACAGATACTTCCGAGGCTTACGAAAGATAGTTATTCCTTGAAATATGACCGGGAGGAAAGAGGCATGAATATTACAGATGTTAAGGTAAGAAGGATGCAGAAGGACGGCAAAATGAAGGCGGTTGCTTCAATCACCATTGATAATGTGTTTGTCGTACATGACATCAAAATTATTGAAGGAGACAGCGGTTTATTTATCGCAATGCCAAGCAGAAAAGCATCCACGGGCGAGTTTAAAGACATTGCTCACCCAATCAACATGGAGACTCGTAAACAGTTACAGGAATTAATCCTTAATGCTTATAAAGAAACTCCGGAAGAACAGTAGAAATAAGGCCACCTCGTAATGAGGTGGCCTTTTTAGTCCATAAGTTTATCTTTAATATCGTCAAGACACGAAGAAATCATTGAAAGGAAGTCTTTGGTGCTTTTTGGCGCATACTTCGGCTTATAAGAAAAAACTGCCTCCTTTTCCGCAGCAAAAGTCATTCGCCTGTCATAGCTTTCAAGAAAAGCCGGGATATTTGCCGGATTAATTTTAGCTTTCTGATACATCTTAATCCTTATTAAATCCTTGTTTCCCTTTATTTCAGAGACATACACGGTTTTTGCCTTCGCTCTTAAAACGGAAACCGCAATGAGGCTCATAACAGAAGAAGGAGGGTCGCCGAATCTGTCCAAAAGTTCGTCCGTCATATCCTCAGCATCCCCGTTCGTGCCTATGGCCGCGATTTTCCTGTAAATCGAGATTTTCTGCAATTCATCCGCAATATATGAAGGCGGAATAAAGGCATTAATATCAATATCGATGGTGGTTTCAAAATCTTCAAAATCATCATCCGTATCATTCGGGATTTCACCTCCCAAAAGCTCGGCATCCTTCTTTTTCTTAAGCTTTATCACGGCCTCATTTAAAAGCTTGCAGTACATGTCGTATCCCACTTCTTCCATGTGGCCGCTTTGTTCTGCTCCGAGAATGTTGCCCGCGCCTCTTAATTCAAGGTCACGAAGTGCAATCTTAAATCCTGAGCCAAGCTCAGTAAATTCTTTAATTGCCTGAAGTCTCTTCTCGGCAACCTCCTTAAGTGTTTTGTCCCTTCTGTACATTAAAAATGCGTAAGAAGTCTTGTTGGAACGCCCGATTCTTCCTCTTAACTGATAAAGCTGAGAAAGTCCAAGTTTATCCGAATCATGAACAATCATTGTGTTGGCGTTTGGAATATCAAGACCGGTTTCAATAATGGTAGTTGAAATCAAAACGTCAATATTCCCGTTAACAAAGTCTGTCATGATTGATTCTAAGCGGTGTTCGCTCATTCTTCCGTGAGCATATTCGGTTACGGCCTCCGGAACAAGGTTCCTGATGGTTGCAGTAATTTCTTCAATGCTTTCAACCCTGTTATATACATAATAAACCTGACCGCCCCTTGCAAGCTCGCGGCGTATTGCCTCTTTAATCATTTCCGGACTGTATTCCATTACATAAGTCTGGATTGGAAGACGGTCAATCGGAGCTTCTTCAAGAAGGCTCATATCCCTGATTCCCACAAGACTCATATGAAGTGTTCTTGGGATAGGGGTTGCGGTTAAAGAAAGAACGTCAACGTTAGCCTTTAACTGCTTAATCTTTTCCTTGTTAGAAACGCCGAAACGCTGCTCTTCATCTATAATCAAAAGTCCAAGGTTCTTAAAAGTGATATCCTTGGATAAAATCCTGTGAGTACCAATCACAATATCAACATATCCGTTTTTAAGGCCTTCCGTTGCGGTTCTTTGTTCGCCTGCACTTCTGAAACGGCTTAAGAGCGAGATATTAACAGGGAAATCCTTCATTCTCTGGGTGAAAGTATTAAAATGCTGTTGTGCCAAGACGGTGGTTGGTACCAAAACAACAACCTGCTTGCCGTCCTGTACAGCCTTAAAAGCAGCACGTATGGCAATCTCCGTCTTACCAAAGCCCACATCTCCGCAAATAAGACGGTCCATGATCCTGCTGCTTTCCATATCCTTTTTTGTATCTTCAATTGCGTTAAGCTGATCTTCGGTTTCTTCAAAAGGGAAGGTTTCTTCAAATTCCTTCTGCCAAACGCCGTCTTCTGAAAACATAAAACCCTTTAAACTCTGTCGCTTTGCGTACAAATCAACAAGCTCCGCCGCAATATCCTTAACCGCGCTTTTAACTCTTGCTTTTGTGTTATTCCAGCGATTAGAACCAAGAGAGTTAAGCTTTGGCTTTGCGCCTTCGCCTCCCGAATATTTTTGCAGAACATCAAGGCTTGTTGCAGGCACGTAAAGGTTGGATTCTCCCGCATATTCAATCTTAACGTAATCTTTGACAATGTGATCCACCGTAACCTTTTCAATACCCCTGTAAATTCCGAGGCCGTGATTTTCGTGTACCACGTAATCGCCCGGCTTGATAGCCGAAAAATCGGCAATTCTTTCACCGGTGTAAAGGCTCTTTTTACGTTTTCTCTTCGTTTCGTGTCCGAAAATATCCGCATCCGAGATAACCACATACAAAGCATCAGGATACTCAAATCCCGTATTTAAGTTACCGTAGGTAACCAGAATATTTCCCGGATTTGGCTTAACAAATCTGTCCTCGCTAAAGAAAGCCGGAAGATTATAATCATTGTTAAGGCCGGTGGTTAAACGCTTTGCTCTGGTTAACGACGAAGAAACAATGTGTATTTTATACTTCCTTTTAACATAATCACGTAAATCGGCGGTTAAAAGCTCGATATTTTTATTGTAAGTATTAATATTACGCATGGAGAAGCGGAAAATATCGCTTCCCGTAATACCCTTAATTTTTTGATCAAGAATCGAAAAGAAAAGTCTTGAATAAGAAGATGTATGTTTAAATGCGGTATCATAATTCCACATAACATCTGCCTGGGATGGCAAAATATAACCGCCTTCCAAACGACTTTCCATACATTCTGAAAATTCAGTCTCAATAACCTTGGCCCTGTCCTTAATTCTTACCGGGTCATCCATGATAATAAGTGTGTCTTCTCCTAAATAATCCAGGAAAGAACAAGGATTATCATAAAAGAAATTAACGTAAGACATTAGAGGCAGTCCGTTAGGGCTAATGTCCAGGCGCTCTAAAAACTCGGAAACCGTCTGTTTTAACCGGTACGCCTCTTCGGACTTCTTTATGTTCTTTAAAGAGGCGTAAGTTTTTTCAAATTCAGCATTAATCTTCTTAATACCATTATTAATTTCATCACCCGAAAGAACAAATTCAGATGCAGGGAAAATGGTTACTTCATCCACTGTTTCGAGTGTTCTTTGGCTAAGCGGTTCAAAGGTTTTAAGTGTGTCAATTTCATCATCCCACATATCAATTCTTATGGGGATATCAGAAGTAACGGGAAATACATCGATGATGCTGCCTCTTATTGCAAACTCGCCCGGTGTCTCAACCTGGCTCCTTCTGGTGTAACCGTAGGAAACAAGCTTTGCGGCCATCGCTTTTTCGTCAATGACGCTACCCGGTTCAAGCGTGATGCCGGAATCAGAAATGTCAAAGATGGGGAGTTTGGCCATCAGCACGTCGATGGTGGTAATGATAAAGAGGCCGTCATCATTTGCATCCTTAATGGCTTTTAAGGCTCTGATACGCTCTTTGTTAATTGCGCCCGACTGCATGTCTGCGCCGTAAAAAATAAAGTCGGTGGCCGGGAAGCACACAACGCTGTCTTTATGGTTGTATGCGTCGCAGAAATCTCTGAAGTCGGAAAAAAGACTTTTGGCGTGCAGGTCATCAAAAGTCACAATAAACTTGTATTTAAAAGTATCCTTAAGCGAGTGAATAAAGGCGTTTCGGCCGGAATCCATGGTTCCGCAAATCTGCAGGCTTGGATGAGTGTTATTTCTCTTTGCAAGTTTAAGGGCTTCGTGGAGGCGCTCATACTCACTTAAGTTGTCAAAAAAAGTTTTCATTTAATCTCCTTGTTTAAGACATTATACACTATTGTCAAAAATACGCAAAGAGTTGTCAGTATTGAAATTTGGCAATAATAGGGTATAATAACGAGGAAAGACGAGTATCTCCAACGAGACGGTAGTCGAGGGGGTATAATACTTGCGTAGATAAATTTACAGGAGAAGGCAAAAGCTAAACAAAATATGATAAAAAAAACAGTAACAAAAATGGCTTCAGTCGTGCTGATAGCCGTTGCAATCTTTTCGGGATGCGGAAAAAACGCAAAAGAACAGACGGAAATCACTAAGGATTCAATCGCCGCAAAGGTAAACGATGTGGAGATAACCCTTGAAGAAGCCTCATTTTATGCATATATGGAGCAGGCAAACTACGAAGCTTACTACGTGGCAAGCGGCGTGGAGATTGACTGGTCATACGAAACAACGGATGATGACGGAAACACCGTGACAATAGAAGACCTTGTAAAAGAAGAAAGTATGGAAATCATATACCGTCAGATATTGTTTGAAGACCTGGCGGAAGAATACGGCATTACGCTTGATGAGGAAGATTTAGAGGGTGTTGCAACGGACGTATCGGACTTCTTTACAGACAGTGATGATGAACTTTTGGAAAAAATCGGGGCATCAAAAGAGCTTGTAGAAAAGGTGTATAAAAGCGTTGCCCTTTATAAAAAGGTGTGCGAAAAGATCCTTTCCGATAACCCGATAAGTGTATCATATGATGATGCAAAGCAGGCGTATTGCATAGTTGCGGTAATTGACTCGGAGATAACATCACAGGAAGCAACCGCACAAAAAATCGTTGAGCGAATGGAAGGCGGCGAAACCATCACATATCTGGCGGATGTGTACGGCCTTGAAACATCAGAAGGAAACATTGGCAAAGGTGATATGGACAATGCCCTTGAAGATTTGTGCCTTTCCCTTTCGACCGGTGAGTTTGGTTATTGTGAGGTCGATGGCTACTATTACGTTGTATATTGTACAAATGATTATGACGAGGAAGCAACAGAGTACGTATATGAAGATATGGTCTCAGAAGCCGAGGCAGCAGTGATAACAAGCATGTACGAAGAACTCTTAAAAGATGCAACAATCAAAGAGTACGCAGACGTGCTTGCGACAATCACATTTTCAGAGAGCATCTTTACATTGGAAGATGTGACAGAGGATACGGAAGAATAAAAATGGAAAGGGTTTGAAATGACAGTAAGTGAATTTTTGCTGTATGCAATGATGTTTGTATTTGGAATGTGTATGTTTTCGTTCTACAATGTTGTAATATACCGCGTTCCAAAGCATATACAGTTTGTAAAGGGAAGAAGTTTTTGCCCGGATTGCGGGCATAACCTTAAGGCACTTGATCTGGTGCCGGTATTTAGTTATATATTTCTTAGAGGAAAATGCAGATACTGTAAGGCAAAAATCAGCCCAAGATACATGGCAGTGGAAATCCTTGGCGGATTCATGGCGGTATTTTCATACGTTTGCAATACCCATAGCTTGATACATGTGCATGCAGATGAGTTGGCAGCAGTAATAATAACCTTTGCGTATATATCATTACTTACGATAATAGCCTTTATAGATGCGGATACAATGGAAATAAGTAACGTTATGGTGGTGCTTGTGTTAATGCTTGGCGTTATCAATACGGTGCTTAGCGGGAATTACTTAGAGCACATAATTGGAATCTTCGTAATCAGTGTTCCGATGCTCATTCTTACAATAGTGATTGACGGCGCGTTTGGCGGTGGCGACATAAAGTTGATGGCCGCGATTGGTCTTTACCTTGGCTGGCGCCACACTCTTGTGGGCTTTTTCATTACGCTGATTGTCGGTGGGATTGCGGGCGCATACCTGCTCATAACAAAAAAGAAGGGGAGAAAAGATCATTTTGCGTTTGGACCGTATATCTGCGTGGGGTGCGTGGTGGCGGCGCTGTACGCAGAAGAATTGATTAATTGGTATTTGTATTAATATTCCCTTTGAACGATTTTAATTGTAGTCCGGAGATTGATGTATTATGAAAGACGCGCTGCTTTCGATGCGCGCTTTCATAACAATCAATCCTCCGGACTTTTTACGTTCTTCATCCTTTACTTTATATAAAAACCCAAATTACTCCACGCCGTCAAAGCAGTAAGTACAAAGGTTTTCTTTTCCGATGCCAATCGATTCCACCAAATCATCTAACCTCTGGAAAGCAAGCGAAGTAAAATTAAGTTGTTTGCAAATTCTTGCAACCATTTCCTTGTAGCTGTCAGAATCAGGGTCAGCGTAAGGATTTAAGTCAACGTGAATTTTGTCGCCTTCCATTTCCTTGATGATACGTCTTGTAATTAAATCCATTTCCGAAGAAGAACGTGAGAAGTTTAAATACTTACATGCGTAAACAAGAGGTGGGCATGCAGGTCTTATATGAACTTCCTTTGCGCCGCTTTCATATAAAAAGTTAGTAGTCTCTCTAAGCTGTGTACCACGTACGATTGAGTCGTCAATAAGGAGAAGGCTCTGGTTTTCAATCAAATCATGAACAGGAATGAGCTTCATCTTTGCAATAAGATTTCTCTTGCTCTGGATTGTCGGCATAAATGATCTTGGCCAGGTTGGAGTATATTTGATAAACGGTCTTGAGAAAGGAATTCCCGACTCGTTTGCATATCCCACAGCGTGAGCCGTACCTGAATCCGGAACACCGGCAACAATGTCAGGCTTTACGTTATCTCTCTTTGCAAGGAATGCACCGCATTTATAACGCATCTTTTCAACGGAAAGTCCTTCGTATGAGGATGAAGGATAACCGTAGTATACCCATAAGAATGAGCAGATTCGCATCTTTGAGCCCGGTTTTGCAAGGGTTACAACCGCTTCAGGCTGGATAGCCACAATTTCGCCCGGCCCCAATTCTCTGTAAGGCGTATATCCGAGGTTTAAGAATGAAAAACTCTCAAACGCAGCGCAGAAGCCGTCTTCTTTACGTCCTAAACTTACAGGTGTTCTTCCGAATTTATCTCTTGCAGCATAAATGCACTTTTCGGTAAGTACAAGGATGGTCATTGAGCCGTCAATAATTTCCTGAGCGTACTGTATACCCTCAATAATGTTATCCTTCTGGTTTATAACCGATGCCACAAGTTCTGTTGCATTTATATCACCGCCGCTCATTTCAAGGAAGTGAGAGTGGTTATTTGAAAAAAGTTCATTTACAATCGCTTCTAAGTTGTTGATTTTACCAACCGTTGAAATTGCGTATGTACCGTGATGGGAGCGGACAATGAGAGGCTGTGGCTCATAGTCGGAAATACAGCCAATACCAATATTTCCCTTCATGGAATTTACGTCTTTTTCAAATTTTGTTCTGAATGGTGAATTTTCGATATTGTGAATTGCTCTGTCAAAGCCGTTTTCACCGTAAACTGCCATACCCGCACGTCTTGTTCCCAAGTGTGAATGGTAATCCGTTCCGAAAAATAAATCAAAAACACAATCGCTTTTTGAAGCGACGCCAAAGAAACCGCCCATTTGATTTTCCCTCCGTATCATGAGTAGTGTTATTAGTAACATGTCGGTAAACATTAGGATTACCGACCGGGTAAAAGATCCATCTTTCTCCGAGTTAAATCTCAGAAAACTATACTAATATAACAGAACTGTTATTTAATTACAATGAAGATTTTGTAAAAAATATTTTGACAAAATTCGTCCGATTTTTTTATGGGAAACAGTGCAAATCGATAAAAAATGTGGTAAAATATACATACTTGTATCAGTGAATGTTTATAACACATATCTACGAGGGAATAGTATGGAAAAATTTGAGCAAACCGGTGAAATTGCGGCCCAAAGCCATTTTTCGGCAGAGGATCTGATTTCTCTTTTGCCCGGCGGAGTAGTTTTTTACCGCTTTGAAAACGAAAGAATTATCGTTCAGAGTGTTTCTGAAAGAGTGGCGCAGCTTCACAAACTTACAATGGAAGAATACTTAGAGAAGACGGCAGATAATCCGCTTCACTTCCTTGAAGAAGCCGATCGCTACAAACTTCATATGTCCATGTCCACTTTAAGAGAGGGTGAGAGTCTTCATACTTACCTTCGTGTTAAGGTGCGCCATCGTGACAGTGATTATATGTGGATTTCCGTTGAATTAAGCAACGTAAGAAAGACCGAGGACGGAAGCCTTTTTTGTCTTATTTTGGGTAATATGAACGCAGAAAACGTTTACACAAACCCGCTTCTTGATGATGCTTCAATTGGTATTTACGCGGTTATTCACGGAACGAAAGAGGTTTTATATGTTAACCGTAAAATGCTTAAGATTCTTGATTACGAATCGGAATCCGAATTTATAAATGATTATGATAAATTGTCGCAAAGAGCGGGCATGATTAATAAAGTGCAGGCACTTTCTCTTGATGATGCACCGCCTGAAATCCTTGTAAATGAAGGCGAAAACAAGCCGCAGTATAACGTAAGAATTCTCCCGAGTCAGTGGGGCGACCATGATGTTGACGTATTTTATTTTTATGATGTTACCCGCCAGGCTAAGGAAGAAGCCGTACAAAAAAGTGTAATGAATAACATCCCGACAGGTATTACGCTTGTAAGAGACGACGGCTCCGGCTTCCCGATTTTATATGCAAACGACGGATATTATGAGCTTTTGGGTGTGGACAGCGAAATCGCGCTTGATGATTATACTTACAGTGACTTTCTTGGCAATGTTTTTATGGAAGACAGAAAGCCTCTTGCCGCTATTTTGGCTGAGTATCGTCAAAAGAACAAAATCTCATTTACAACTGAAGTGCGTCTTGTAAAAAAGGACGGTTCAAGAATTTGGGTTGAAGTAAGAGGAACAAGAAGCGTAAACCGTGAAGGAAAGACTATTTATTACTGCTCTTACACAAATATTACAAAGAGAAAAAAAGCAGAGGAAGCCAATGCCAATAGCCAGAGAACTCTTGAAATGGCGCTTAGCAGAGCCGGCGCAGACAGTTTCTCGATTGACCTTAATAACAGATTATGCGTATTCAGTGAGGCTACCGCCAGAAAATACGGCATGAAATCGCAGATAGCGGAAAACTTCCCGGATGTTTTTTTTGAGCAAAAAATTCTTCGTCAAGAGTATAAGGATTCGTTTATGGGCGCCATCGCCAAGTTGTATAATGGGGCTCATGAGGTTGAATTTATTGTAAATACTCCTACAAATGCCGAGTTTCCTTCGAGAGATGACAGATGGCTTGCAATGCAGATAATCAGTGCCATCGGAGGGGATAAGGACGAAAGAGTATTTACCGGTATCAGCATTGATATCACGGAATTAAAGAGAGCCGAAAAGAAAATCAAGTTAGAGGAAGAATACCGTAAACAGCTTGAATCAAGCGGCACGAGATACATAAGATTTAACCTCACAAAAAATCTTATTTTTCAAAACACTGCAAATTATATGGTGGGCGAGGATGAACTTGTTGGCAAACCGTATGATTACTGGGTTGAGCAGATGTTTGAGCTTTGCCAAAATGCCACGGAAAAGGAAAGGCTGGGGCTTTTAAAAAGAAAGAGCCTGCTTTCTTCAGTTGCGGAGGGTACATACACTCAAATCCTTGATTTTGATAATTTCCTTGATTACAACGGGGAATATATCTGTTTAAGAATCCTTATAAAAATGTATAAAAACCCTGAAACCGGAGATGTTGAAGGCTATGCATCAGGAGAAAATATCAACAAGGAAATGAGCCTTGGAAGACTCCATAAATATCTTCTCCATGCAAATTACGAATATATAATGATTTTAAATACCGGAAACGGTCAGTATTTCCTTCCGGAATACAAAGAAAAAATTCTTGATTATATAAGCACAGAGGGGGATTATACGGAGTTTCTTGCGACGATTCTCGGAGTTTTCGAGGTTAGAGGCGACAGAAACGATATTCTTAACAAACTGCAGCTATCGGAATTAAAAAAATTCTCGGAGGAATCAAAGTATCTTTCTTCAACGATTGAGATAATTCCAAGAGCTTATAAAAACCGCCGGGATTTAGAACCTTCAAACGAGGTCGGCAAACGAAGCATTGTAGCGAATGTTCAGGCAATAAGCATCGACAGAAGAAGACATATTGTCGGCCTTACACTTTCCGATATCACTGAAAACGTGATGATTGAAAGAAAGAACAATGAAAGACTTACGGAAGCCTTAGAAAGAGCGGAATACGCAAACCGCGCAAAGAGTACCTTCCTTTCAAACATGAGCCACGAAATAAGGACCCCAATGAACGCAATTATGGGAATGACGCACCTTTGCAGGGAAGAACTTGCGGATACGGAAGCGGTTAAGTCTTATCTTGATAAAATTGATGAATCAAGTAATTATCTTCTTGGCATCATCAATGATGTCCTTGATACGAGCAGAATTGAGGCCGGCAAATCCATTCTTAACTTTGAGTGGGCGGATATTGCGGAACCGTTTGAAAAGGTTGTTCGCATTATGGACAGCCAGATTAAGAAGAAACATATTGAATTAATCATAAGTGACGGCGTTTCAAAGATGAAAGAGGGCAAGGAATTTTTCATTGACGTTAAGCATTTAGAGCAAGTCTTTATGAATATGGTTTCAAATGCCGTTAAGTTTACCGCAGAACAGGGTAGAATTGAGATTTCCCAGAAAATCTCGGAAGACAGAAAGATTGATAACATTGACGGTACCGGCATGAAAAAACTGGTTTCCATTCCGGGTTACAGCGAAGAGGTTATTGATGAAGCGGAAGGCATTCTCGATTGCCAGATTGTCGTTAGCGATACGGGTTGCGGTATGACGGCGGACTTCCTTGGAAGAGTGTTTGAACCGTTTGAAATGGAGGCTAATCCGTATACAAGGAGTGTGCGGGGAACCGGACTTGGGCTTTCATTAGTTAAAAAGATTGTGGAATCTGCGGGAGGAACAATCACGGTTACAAGTGAACTTGGAAAAGGATCCACGTTTTATGTAAGCCTCCCTGTCTTGTACAGGAAATCAAAAAAACATACAAAGCGTGTCGTACAAAATGATTACGGCTCACTTACGGGTAAGAAAGCGCTGGTGGTTGAAGATAATCTGATTAATTCAATGCTTTTAAAGAAGATTCTTGTGAAGAAGGGCGTTTTGGTTGATGTTGCGGAAAACGGTAAGGTTGCTTTAGAAAAATTTGAAAACTCAAAAGATAACGAATATGCCGTTATCCTTATGGATAATCGAATGCCTGTGATGGACGGAATGGAAGCTGCCAAAAAGATCAGGCAACTTAACCGTGATGATGCAAGACACGTGCCGATAATTGCTGTGTCTGCGGATGCTTTTGATAATGATAAAAAGCGCTTTTTAGAAGCCGGCATGACGGATCATCTTGCCAAACCGATAAATAATGACGAATTATTTAAAATGTTGTTAGATTATATTCGCTAAAGATACCCTTGAAAAAGCCAGTGTTTAACTGATTTTTTTAAAAAACGTCTGTTGTAAGTAGGATAAAATATACTTTTCTTGAAAAAAATCTAGCATTTTTCAAAGAAAAATCGATATTTTTTCTTGACAAAATAATATAAAAAGTATATAAATAGAGTATCGGGCCGTTGTCACAGTGATAACGCTAAGATACTTGACCACAATAGTGTGGAAATAACTTCTAAATAGGAGGGTTCAAATTAATGAACAAAGCTGAATTAGTAGCAGCAATCGCTGCAAAGACAGAGTTAACAAAGAAAGACTCTGAGAAGGCACTTAAGGCTTTCGTAGACGTTGTAACAGATGAATTAAAGAAGGGCGAGAAGGTTCAGCTCGTTGGCTTCGGTACATTCGATGTTGTATCAAGAAAAGCTAGAGAAGGAAGAAATCCTCAGACTCAGAAGACAATGAAGATTCCTGCTTCTAAGGCACCTAAGTTTAAGGCTGGTAAGGCTTTAAAGGATGCTGTTAACGCTGGTAAGAAGAAGAAATAAGTTTTAAAAGTTATTTATCGCTCTGCCGTATTGGCAGAGCGTTCTTCTTTTAAATAATTTAGGATTAATTTATGAGATTAGACAAGTATTTAAAGGTTTCGCGTCTTATTAAGCGCAGAACAATCGCAAATGAAGCGTGTGACTCCGGCAGAGTTTATATTAACGATAAGCAGGCAAAAGCGTCTGCAGATGTTAAAGTTGGGGATGTTATTGAAATAAAATTCGGGACCAGAGATGTAAAAGTTAAAGTTACAAGTATTGCAGAGACCGTGAAGAAAGACGAGGCTGCGAGCATGTACGAAGAGGTCTGAACAAATTTGTAAATAAGTAAAGGTTATTTGGTGGTATTATGCGAAGAACCGGTTATGAGCATACAAATTCATACGAACAAAGAAGAAGAAGACTCGCAAAAAAGCGCCGTTCAAGAGGCGGTATAATAATTGCGGTTACTGTTGCCGCGGCTTTTGCTGTGGTTATATATACAAGAATAAGTGCTGCAGATAAAAGAATTCGCGCATTAGACAGTCAGATCAAAGCACTTAACGAACAAATTGAAGAAGAGGAAGAAAAGAAACTTGAACTGGTCGAAAAGAAAGACTATGTTCAAACCGATGAATATATGGAAGAAGTGGCGAAGAAGCTTGGTTTACTTTATCCGGATGAGATTTTGTACAAGCCTTCGAACTAGGGCAGTATTGTGAAAGTTAGTGATGTAGAAAGCTTTATTGTAAATAAAGGATTACTTAAAAAAGGCGATGGAGTGGTTGTCGGCGTAAGCGGCGGCCCGGATTCCATGTGCCTTCTTTTTGTATTGCAAAAGTTAAGTAAAGCATATGATTTAAATTTGCATTGCGTTCATATTAACCACAAAATTCGCGGTATTGATGCAGACAAAGATATGGAGTTTGTGCAAAAATACTGTAAAGATAATGATCTTACCTGTCACACGTATTGCATTGATATACCCGCTCTTTCAAAGAAACGCGGCGAAAGCAGCGAAGAAACGGGAAGAATTGAAAGATACAAAGCTTTTAACGAAGTCTTTTTAGAGACAAATTCAACAAAGATTGCAACTGCGCATAATGCGGATGATAACGTTGAAACGGTTATTTTTAACGCATTAAGAGGTGCGGGACTTTCAGGAATTTGCGGTATTTTGGCAAAGCGAGATAATATAATCCGGCCGCTAATTCCTTTTACTAAAAAAGAGATTCTTGAATTTCTTAATGAAAACGGTATTTCATATTGTATTGATAAGACAAATGAGGGTGAAGATTACACAAGAAATAAAATCAGAAATGTTGTTATTCCGTATATTGAAAAAGAAATTAACAACTCGTCGGTAAAACATCTTTCGAACCTTTCAAGGATGGCATTTGAAATTAATGAATACATTAAAGAGGATGCGAAAAATCTTTTTGAAAAGCTAAAAATCCCTTATGAGAACGGTGTTTGTATAAAGCGTGACGAATTCATTAAATTAAGGGATGCGGTTAAGCCATACATTGTACGATTAATGATTGAGGAGGTCTGTGGTAGGTTAAAGGATATAACAAATACCCATATAATGACTGTTTGTTCACTGGTTAATTTTACAACCGGGGCAAAGGCTGATTTACCGTATGATTTAGAAGGGTTTACAACGTCTGAGGTTTTGGTTGTTGCCCAAAAAAGCGAAAATGTGGCTATCGGCGAGATTTGTGAGATTAAAGATTACGGAACTTACAATGTTAGTGCAGGGAACTTCAGTGTAGAGCGCGATAATCCTGCAAATGTGGTAAAAAGTGAAAAAAAGTGTACTAAATGGTTTGCATGTGATATACTAAAGAACAATACGGTGATTAGACACCGCCAAGACGGAGATTTTATCGTGATTAATAAAAAGGGCGATAAAAAGAAGCTTAACGACTATCTTACAGACATTAAATATCCGAGAAATAAGCGTGACTCTTTGTATGTACTGGCCTGCGGACATGATATATTGTGGGTTGTGGGGTATAGGATAAGCGAAAAATATAAGGTATTACAAGATGAAAACGGTAACTTTTATGAGGGTGAACTGCCGGTTATAAAGGTTTGCGCAAACATTGAAGGCCTTAATGAAGAGGCATAATCAGGAGGAAAAATGTTCGACGATATAAATGTTTTAATATCTGAAGAGGAACTTACGGATCGTATTAAGGAAGTTGCTGAACAAATTAACAAAGATTACGCGGGCAAGGAAATACATCTTATTTGTATTTTAAAGGGTGGTGTGTACTTTATGACGGAGCTTTCAAAGTATATTACGGTCCCTGTTACACTGGATTTTATGAAGATTTCAAGTTACGGCAGCGGAACAAAGAGTTCCGGCATTGTAAAGATAGATATGGATTTAAGTGAACCGATTGAAGGCGAGGATGTTTTGGTAACCGAAGATATTATTGACTCGGGCAGAACGCTTTCTTACCTTATGGAGGTGCTTGAAACAAGAAAGCCAAAGAGTCTTAGGCTTTGCACAATGCTTGATAAGCCGGAAAGAAGAGTTGTGGATGTAAAGGTTGATTACACATGCTTTAATATTCCGGACAAGTTTATTGTGGGATATGGACTTGATTATGATCAAAACTATCGAAACCTTCCGTTTATCGGGGTTCCGAAGCAGTTCGACAATTAAATGAAAAAAGAATAATTAAAAGAAACGGAGACAGAAGTGAAAAAGCAGTACAGAGGAATTGGTATTTATCTTCTCTTAATGGCAATTGTAATCGGACTTATCTTTGCGTTCCATTATTTCTATACAGACCAGGATCAATACCAGTATTTGGATTTTGTAAATGATGTAAAAGAAAAAGCGGACGAAATTGAAGAAATCGTAATTCGTCAGAACAGTGAAATCCCAACGGGTTCCGTAACGGTTACCTTTGTTGATGAAGATGATGACGAAACAGTAGAAACGTTTTATGTTTCAGATGTAAATGAAGTAATTGCCCTTTTGGAAGAATATGAGTTGGGCGATGTATACGAATTAAAGGATGTTTCAAGAGACAGTGTCTTTGTAACGACCATTTTACCGCTTCTTATTGCGGGTGTGATGGTGATTGTCTTCTTGTATGTCATGAACGGGCGTGCAGGCGGAAACAGCAAGATGATGAACTTTGGAAAAAGTCGTGCAAGGCTT
>CAJOOB010000061.1 GCA_905236025.1 uncultured Lachnospiraceae bacterium | reverse complement strand
TTTTACTAATGGGAAAGCACGGAAAGCTTAAAGGTTTTAATCTTTTTAATTCAAAAGATTTGGAAATTATCCTCACAAAGCCAATGGTAATCCATGCCGATGGCGAATATATGGGCACCTTTAAAAAGGTGGCCTTCAAAACTCATAAAAATAAGTTAAACTTAATCTCTGAATAAAATCAAAAGTTATAAGAGCAAATCTCCCCTAAGATAAACTTAGGGGAGATTTTTATGATTGGGTATGGGGGTATCAATTATTTTAATTTGTACGCAAGTCTGTCAATATCAGGTGCGTAGTAGGAAGAATTACCAAGTGTAATTGTATTGTCGCCCTCATTAAGAGTGACGGTAAACGTTACAGTCGAGGTAATATTCCAGCCGCCGGAATTTGGCGTTTCAATGGCCACTTCTTCGCCACCGTTAGTACTTACATAAACCGTTCTGTCTTCACCCGTACAATAGTAAAGAACAATTTCGTAAGTTCCTGCAGTATCAACATTAATGTTAAATGTAAGCGTGTTGTTTGCACCGTTTCCAATATATCCAACCTTCTTGACACCTGAACACATTGGAGCATTTGAAATAACCGCTGCACCGCTTCTTTTATTCGTTGAAGCCTCGGCTTCAATAAATGTGTAATCTGTCATATCAACACTGTCGTCACCGTACGCATCAATATCAATATCATCTTTTGTAATCATAATGGCAATACCGCCGTTAGCCAAAAGATCATAAGTAAGCGTGTCTGCCGATGTAATGGTAATCTTGCTTATCAAAAGAGCAGAACCATCTTCAGTATCTTCATAGATATATGCGTAGTATTCGCCATCAGGAAGGAATGAAAGATCATAAGTAACAGTCCTTGCCTCAAGCGTCATTGCGCCAATATAATACTTATCTCCCGCCTGTCTCATAAGAGAAATATACTCACCAATACTTCCTTCGTAAACAGTCGTGTCATCCCAAGCAACTTCAATGTTATTAAGAAGTGACAAGCCGTTCCACTTAGAATAAATACTTGCAGCAGATGCAAAGTGAGGTAAACCGGTCTCGTAAACAATTGCCTTTGCAATTGCAAAGCCTGCTGTTTCACCGTTACCTGAAGGCATACAGATTGGAGTGTAATCCATTGGACCCACAATGTTTCTTGTAAACGGATAAATAAGACAATTTTCAACCGTCGGAACAGAGCTCCACTTGTGGTTTTCTTCACCCTGAACAGCCTCGTAGGAAATAACGTTAGGGTATGTTCTTGTTTCACCACCCGGACGAATACATCCGTGGAAAATAACCATAAGCTTGTACTCAGCAGCAACCTCGGCGGTTCTTTGCATTGCGTATAAAACATCCGGCTCATCACTTTCGTAATAATCTGCCTTAATACCCTTAACGCCTGCCTCAGCCCAGGAACTTAAAAGCTCATATCTTTCTTCTTCAGTGTCAATTTCGTAATAGTTAACCCACACAAAAATACCAACACCCTTAGACTCTGCGTACTCGCACATTTCCGCAAGTCTTTCTTCAAAATATCTCCAGTTTGCATCCAAAGTCACATAATCCCAGCCGTTTTCAGCAGCAAAGTCAATGTACTCAATGTGCTTATCATAATTAGCCTGCTCGCCGTCTTCAGCCCACCAGGACCATGCAACAGAACCCGGCAGAATCCAGCTTGTATCAGCAAAAAGCTCTTCATCCGGATCATCATTTAAAGCGGCAATCATATCAGTAGTAACAAATTCCTCAGTATCGTTTGAAACAATAACAGCTCTCCACGGAGTTGAGAAACCATTCACCGTATCAAATTCAACAAGATCAATATGTCCCGGCGAATCAAGAATAGATTTTGCTTCATCATCAGGGTCTCTTGCAAGTCCCGGAGTCCATGTAAGGATTTCGCCGCACTTAAGACCGCTTGATGCATATTCGCCATCGTTATTATAAACCGCTGCTTCCGTAATCAAAACGCTGTAGCCGTTTACATCGGCATAAACAGGAGCTGAAAGAGTAATGGAAGAACGCTTGATTGTGGCCATGGTTCTTGTAACATACTCAGACTCATAAGTGCCGCAAATCTCAAAAGCTTCCGTCATTGCAGTATCCGGTAAATCAACGTTTGTATATTCATAAGTCACGGTAACCGTTTCAGCATCCGCAACCGTAACATCCACATACTTAAGGGCCATACCCTCGTCATATGCACGAACATAAAGCGTGTAAGAACCGTCATCATTAGTAAACTTAACCTGCATTTCATTGCAGTAATTAATGCTTTCCGAATCACTACCCGTTGGCAGATAAAACTCTTCATTTATGGTGTTGGTTGTCACGTCAGAATACGTCATTCCGGACTTAAGGCTGTAACCATCAAGCTCAAGACCCAAAGCCGAAACCTCAACAATTACTACACCGTCACGCTTAACAGAGTAATAATAATTGTCGGACTCATCCTTGTAAAAATCAACAACCACATCGCCCGAAGGAGATTCAAGTGAAAGATCGGAAACTTTAGTAACATCGGTTTTATCATTATACTTGGTAAGGTCACTAACGTACGCTTCTTCAGGAACAACAACCGTGCTGTTGGAGAAATTATAAACGTAATCCGCCTCAGTATTGCCTATAGCCGCAGAAACCTCACTCTCGGAAATTTCCCTTCTGTAAATCGTAATGTCATCAATACAACCTACAAAAGCGGCAGTATCGGAATAAACGGAATTACCGATACTGTTAAAGAGATAATCGGCAATAATCAAATCACCGTCATCATCAGTAGAGAAAAGATATTCAATGGTTGAAGATAAATCAAAGTTTTCATCTTCATCCGTATATGTAACAAGCTCACCGTTAACGTAAACGTTTAAGCCGTTAGAACCGATAGTCATTACTACATCAGAGTACTCGCCCTTAGAAAGAGAACTTTCAGTGGTTGCAGAATATCTTGTTTTATGTCCGTCAGGTTCCGCATATGCAGTATCATCCACGCCGGAAACACCGTTATTATAAGTAGCAGCTGCATTATAAGTACCGTTAATGGTTCTGCCACCCGCATAAATAACAGATCTTAAAGAAACCTTAATGGAAACCTCAGGGGCATCATACCATGCGGTATCGCCTTCAGAGTAACCCGGAATATTAGTCTGGAAAATATTTGCATCATCTGCACACTCTTCATCAGGACAAACTCTAAATGCCACCGTGATACCTGTAATATCAGAACCCGCAAATAAATTAGCCGGAAGATTTAAATAAGCATCCTCCGAAAGATAAAGAACATTAGTTTTTAACTCCCCGTCATAAAGAAGTTTAGCGCCGTCTCCGACAAGAGTTGCATTAGCGTTTTCGCCCGTAACGCTTCCCGCACTTTGAACCACAACGCCGTCATAGCTTGAAAGTGAAATCTCGGAATCACTTTCTGTTGTCGTTTTTGTATCATCTGTATCAGCCTTGCCTTTGTTAATGCAATACCCTGCAACGCAAACACCGGCAACGACTACAGCGGATACAACCGCGATGATAATAGCCTTTAAATTTTTCATCGCAACCTCCTCTTCTTTTGAAATTACATTTTTTTGCCAACCTTAAACGCCTGTAGGCAACTGGCGGATCTTCATTCCTTACCACTTGCCTACATACACATTATAAATATTTCAATAAATTTCGTAAATATAAACCTTCTTGCACGTATGACACTTTTTTGATGACGTTTTTTTGACATTTCTGACAATTTATTGTATGATAAAACCATGATAGATTTAATACCTTACTCGCGTATGTTCTTTTATAACGACGCAATAGACAACCCAATAGTAAGCATGATATCCGTGGGACTCGAACTTAGAAACTCACCGGACTACTACTTCGATAATGCCGCAAGAGAAATTGACTGTTACATGTTTCAATACACCTTAGCAGGTTCAGGAACAATGGAAATATCCGGAAAGCGTCACAAAATCCTTCCCGGACAGGCAATATTTGCAGATATGCCAAGTGACACAAAATATTACTTCTCCCCGCAGGATGACCATGAATGGTGGTTTATCTACGTAATGTTTCAGGGAAAAGCAATACATCACTACTTTGAGCAAATCCTTGCAAAGACCGGCTACATCTTAAACCTGGATTACGACAGCCCAATAGTGCAAAAATTAGTGGAATTCATACTTGACTGTAAAGGCGGAAAACTTCCAACCTTTTCAGAAACAAGCACATTCTGCTACGAATTTTTAAACGAGCTGTACGCATATTACACATCAAACTTAAGCCATTATTCTGCAAGAACCGCCAAAATCATCCAGGATATGAACACAAATTACGGACAGATAGAAAGCATCCAGACACTTGCGGATAAATACAAAATATCCACGTACCACCTAACACGGGAATTCAAAGAAGAAGTGGGAATAGCTCCAATAAAATACCTAACAAACGTAAGAATGGAGCAGGCAAAACAGATGTTACTTACAACCAATCGCTCCGTCCAGGAAATTGCAAGAATGTGTGGCTACTCCAGATCAAACTACTTCATAAAAGCCTTCAGAGAACACGTTGGGACAACCCCAATGCAATACAGAATGAGATAAAAAAAAGCAGGTAATGATACAAACAAATCATTACCTGCTAAATTTAATGCAAAATTATTTCATCAAAAGATACGCAAAATATCCCGCATAACCAAAAAGGAGTATCGCTCCGCCCCATCTTTCAAGCTTCTTTGTAAAGAAACACAAAAACCAAAGAGCGCAAACCGTAACAATCATCACAATACTGTCCACGAAGAACGCAGGATCATACGCAATCGGGATAACAAGAGAAGAAGTACCGATAACAAATAAAATATTAAAAATGTTACTTCCCACAATATTGCCAATCGCAATATCCGCGCTGCCCTTCTTAGCCGCAGCCACCGAAGTACAAAGTTCGGGAAGCGAAGTACCCAAAGCAACAACCGTAAGACCAATAAGTCTGTCACTCATACCAAACTCGGCCGCAATAACAGAAGCAGAATCAACCGCGCAGTTACTTCCCGCAACAATCATTCCAAGTCCCAAAGCCGTGTAAATAAGCGCCTTCCAAAGCGGCATGCTCAAAATTTCAGAAACGCTCTCATCCTTGTTTTTTCTTGCCATAACAAAAAGATATACAAAATAAACAATAAAGCAGGTCCACAAAACCACCCCGTCCAAACGGCTTACGGTTCCGTCCATACCAAGAATAAAGAACAAACCGGAAATAAGAATAACAAACGGCATTTCGTATTTAAGAGTGGATTTACCAACGGCAATCGGAATAATAACAGACGCAATACCAAGAATAACCAAAACATTCATAATATTAGAGCCAATCACATTACCAATTGAAATATCCGCATTACCCTTAAGAGCAGCGGCAATACTCACTGCAGTTTCCGGTGCAGACGTGCCCATAGCCACAATCGTAAGTCCTATAATAAGTTCCGGAATACCAAACTTCTTTGCAATCCCGGCGGCACCGTCAACAAACGAATCCGCGCCTTTAACCAAAAGCACAAATCCCAAAACCAAAACAATAAACTGAACAAAAAACGGTAAATCAAAATTCCCAAGCCAGATAATAAG
>CAJOOB010000060.1 GCA_905236025.1 uncultured Lachnospiraceae bacterium | reverse complement strand
TCGCGTCGTATTCGAAGTACGCCTGTCCATACATGTCTGTCGTTGTATTGATGATCTCAACGGTGCTTTTGTTTGCGCCTACGGTACCGTCACCGCCAAGTCCCCAGAACTTACATTCTACAGTTCCCTTAGCTGCAGTGATTGGTGCAGGCTTAACTTCAGGTAAGCTTAAATTAGTAACATCATCTACAATACCGATTGTAAATCTCTTCTTAGGAGCATCCTTTGCAAGTTCCGTATATACTGCAAATACAGATGAAGGAGGTGTATCCTTTGAACCAAGACCATATCTGCCGTTTGAAACAAATACATCATCAAGTCCTGCTTCACGAAGAGTTGTTGCAACATCAAGGAAAAGTGGCTCGCCAAGTGAACCCGGCTCCTTAGTTCTGTCAAGTACGGCAATCTTCTTTGCTGTCTTAGGAATAACCTTAAGAAGAGCTTCAGCTGACCAAGGACGATATAAACGAACCTTGATAAGACCAACCTTTTCACCCTTAGCTGTAAGGTAATCAATAACCTCTTCAGCAACATCGCAGATTGAACCCATTGCAATGATTACTCTGTCTGCATCTTCTGCGCCGTAGTAATTGAAAAGATCATAGTTTGTACCAAGCTTTTCATTTACTTTCTTCATGTATTTCGAAACTACTGCAGGAAGTGCATCATATACTGAGTTACATGCTTCACGATGCTGGAAGAATACGTCTCCGTTTTCATGAGAACCACGCATAGCAGGATGTTCAGGATTAAGAGCATGCTCACGGAATGCCTTAACAGCATCCATATTTGTCATTTCTTTAAGATCTGCATAGTCCCAAAGTTCAATTTTCTGGATTTCATGAGAAGTTCTGAAACCATCAAAGAAGTTAATGAAAGGAACCTTACCTTCAATTGCCGCAAGATGAGCAACAGGAGATAAATCCATAACTTCCTGTGGATTTGATTCTGCAAGCATTGCAAAACCTGTCTGACGACAAGCATATACGTCACTGTGATCACCGAAGATGTTAAGTGACTGAGTTGCAACTGTTCTTGCTGAAACATGGAATACACAAGGTAACTGTTCTGCAGCTATCTTGTACATGTTTGGGATCATAAGAAGAAGTCCCTGTGATGCTGTAAATGTTGTTGTGATTGCACCGGCTGCAAGTGAACCGTGTACAGTACCTGAAGCACCTGCTTCTGACTGCATTTCAACAACTTTTACCTTGTTACCGAAAATGTTTTCCCTGCCGGCTGCTGACCACTGATCAACCATATCTGCCATTGGGCTGGATGGTGTAATTGGGTAGATACCTGCAACTTCAGTAAACGCATAAGCTACATGAGCTGCTGCGGTATTACCATCCATAGACTGTTTTACTCTGGACATATGTTTCCTCCTAAACTATATTTAGTCTTTACGAGACTGCACATACACACTGTATGCGCTGTTTTTAATTTGTTATATTGTTATAAAAGACTGTCTGCGTATATTGTAACACAATTAAAATCACGTGTAAACATTGTTAAATACTAATTCACGCAATGTTCACACGTGAATATATGCTCATAAATAAGCTTTTCAATACGGACTATTTCACAAGTGCAAGTGTTTCTCTTGCAATACGAAGTTCTTCGTTTGTAGGAATAACCATAACCTTAACCTTTGAATCGGGAGTTGAAATAACAACCTCTTCTCCACGGTGGCTATTGGCCTCTGCATCAATCTTAATTCCAAGATATGAAAGAGATTCACAGATTTCTGCACGCATATTCTTATCATTTTCACCAACACCCGCTGTAAATACAATTGCATCCACACCGTTCATTGCTGCAACATAAGAACCTATGTACTTGATTACTCTGTACTTGAATGCTTCAAGAGCAACTTCTGCCTTGTGATTTCCTTCAGCAGCCGCTTTTCCTACATCTCTGAAATCGCTTGAAACACCGCTCATACCAAGAATACCCGACTTCTTGTTTAAGATGTTTAATACTTCGTCAACGCTCTTGTTTTCTTTATTTGCAATGAACTGAACAACAGCAGGATCAATATCACCCGATCTTGTTCCCATAATAAGACCTTCAAGCGGTGTAAGCCCCATTGAAGTATCAACGCATTTGCCGTTTACAACTGCTGACAAGCTGCCGCCGTTACCAAGGTGACATACAATAACCTTTGAATTGTTTGGATCTAACTTACCAAAGCTTATTGCCTCGTTTGAAACAAAAGCGTGGCTTGTTCCGTGGAATCCGTACTTTCTGATATTGTATTTTTCATAATATTCGTATGGAATTGCATACATAAATGCTTTTTCAGGCATTGTCTGATGGAAAGCGGTATCAAATACTGCAACCTGCTTTTTGCCCGGCATTGCAGCTTCACATGCTTCAATACCCGTAAGGTTTGCAGGGTTATGTAAAGGTCCTAAATCAAAACACTCTTTGATTACAGCCTTAACATCATCGTTTACAACAATTGAAGCGCTGTATTTAGCACCGGCATGAAGTACTCTGTGACCCACTGCCGTGATTTCATCAACGTTTTCAATTACGCCGTGTGTCTTATCAAGCAATGCATCAAGCACAAGCTTAACGGCAACCTCATGATTTGGCATGTCTGTTGTAACAACGTATTCATCTTTGCCTGTAGGCTTATGTGTAAGCTTTGAGCCTTCAATACCGATTCTTTCACATAAACCTTTTGCGAGTACGCTTTCATTCTGCATATCGATAAGCTGATACTTAAGTGAAGAGCTACCGCAGTTAATTACTAAAATCTTCATTCCAGATTTCTCCTTGATTTTTTTATTTATCTGATTAGTTAAGCTGAGCCTGTACAGCGGTAATTGCTATAACACCGACAATATCCTCTGCCTTACATCCTCTAGAAAGATCGTTGATCGGCTTTGCAATACCCTGTGTCATTGGGCCGTATGCTTCAGCCTTTGCAAGTCTTTCAACGAGCTTATAACCAATGTTTCCTGCATCCAAATCAGGAAAGATAAGAACGTTTGCGCTACCCGCAACATCTGAACCCGGAGCCTTTGAAGCACCTACTGAAGGAACCATTGATGCATCTGCCTGAAGTTCACCGTCAATCTTAAACTGTGGAGCCATTTCTTTTGCGATCTTTGTAGCTTCTGCAACTTTATCAACATCAGCATGCTTTGCAGAACCCTTGCTTGAATGGGAAAGTAAAGCAACCTTTGGTTCTGCACCAACCAAAGCCTTAAAGCTTTCTGCAGATGAAACCGCAATTGCGGCAAGTTCTTCAGGATTCGGATTCTGGTTAAGTCCGCAGTCACCAAACACAAATGTACCGTTTTCACCCAAATCACAGTTTGGAACAACCATTACAAAGAATGCCGAAACAAGCTTTGTACCCGGTTTTGTCTTAACAATCTGAAGTGCAGGTCTTAATGTGTTTGCAGTTGAATGACAAGCGCCCGAAACAACGCCGTCTGCCTTACCTGCCTTAACCATAAGACATGCAAGGAACATATAATCTTCTAAGATAAGCTTTCTTGCCTCTTCTTCGGTAAGACCTTTTGCCTTTCTTAATTCTACAAATAAATCAACATATGATTGTGTATCAGGTGAAGTAGCCGGATCAACCGTTACTGCCTTGGATAAATCTAATCCTTCACCGTTTTTTGCAATTTCTTCATCACTTCCAATAAGAATGATATTTGCAATGTCTTCCTTTAAAGCTGTGGCTGCAGCCTCTAAAACTCTTCTGTCCATTGATTCGGGAAGAACAATCGTTTTTTTGTCTGCTCTAGCTCTGTTTTTAATTTCATCAATAAAAGCCATATGCCTTCTCCTTTCAAAACCTATAAAAAAAATTATAACTCTAAGGTATTTTTTATTCAAGAATTTAAAGAGTTTTTTATTTAAGATACAGGCAAAAAAATAAAATGGCAGATTATAAATCTGCCATTTCAAATCAATAGAATTATCTAAAATCCTGTT
>CAJOOB010000059.1 GCA_905236025.1 uncultured Lachnospiraceae bacterium | reverse complement strand
TACGGTAACGCTTACATCACCGTCACTGTCCGTGTCCGTGATTGTGTATTTTTGCTGCGGTCCCCACTGTGTCAAATCCATAAAACCTGATTTAACAAGTATAAAGATAATCACGCCAACAAAAAATACTGCCGCGCCAAGATAGGTTAAAATGTCTCCCACAAGCTCACTCGGGTCTTTCTTTAATGCTGAGTTTTTAAACTTTAACCCTATATTCTTTTTTGTGTTGCGAAGAGATTTTTTGATTGTATTTTCCTCTTCAATATTGTTCTTTGGCATTTCATTCTCCAATCGTCTGTTTTACAGACACCCCGTATTAAACCGTTTCAACAGTAAGAGTAACTTCGTAAAGATATGTCGTATCTTCTCCGCTTTCTGTCGGGATTCCAAAGTTTGGTGTTCCATCAGGATTCCAGAAGA
Source organism: uncultured Lachnospiraceae bacterium (assembly GCA_905236025.1). GTDB lineage: Bacteria > Bacillota > Clostridia > Lachnospirales > Lachnospiraceae > CAJOOB01. Next base: position 21,381 of record CAJOOB010000059.1, on the reverse strand, counting down.
ATCTCATTACGGAAGCATTTCTTCCCGCATCGTAAAGCGGTTGATAACCCGGATCGTTTAAGTAATGCTTTTCCTGTCTTGCATGGTAAACCAAAACATCATTTCCGTCTTCATCAACCGTAAATGAGTTGTGTCCCGGTCCATACTGACCTGTTATGTCAGAACTCTGGAATACAGGGAATTTGCTCTTTGTCCAGCTCTTTGCATCAAGGATGTCCGAGTTTTCATCTGCTGTAATCATACCCATACAGTAAAGTGAATCGGTACCGCTTGCAGAGTATGTCATGAATATTTTTCCGTTTCTCTTAAGGAATGAAGGACCTTCGCATACAGGGAATCCGTGAAGTTCCCAGTTATACTCAGGTGCAACAACCTTTGTAACCCTTGAAGAATCAATTGTCCAAGGATTTTCCATTCTTGCCGCATAAATGTCTGAAAGCACCGGATGCTTCTCAGCCCAGAATAGATAAACCTCTCCGTTATGCTTAAGAATTGTATGGTCTAATGAGAAATCCGTAAATGCAAGTCCGTCATCAACTGTCTTCTTGATTGGTCCAAGGAACTTCCATTCATCTTTCATTGGGTCACCGTCACACTCAAGTACGTGTGGTCTGATTGACCAGCAATTATTCTCATCTGTTACCGTTGTAAAGTAAATGTACCATTTGCCGTTAATGTTGTGAATTTCCGGTGCCCAAATGTGTGGTGAGCAGTTGCCCGGAAGCGGATCTCTTGTGTATACGGTTCTTTCCGTATATTCTCCGGAACCATCTGCAAGACCTGCAATTGTACGTGCAGTTCTTAAAAGGATGTAACGGTACTGATATTCGCCCACAAGATTGTGTTCCATATCCGTATGTGAAGCAACAAAGTAATAATCACCGTTATCCGACTTTGTAATGAAAGGATCTGCTCTGTGATAAATAAGCGGATTCTTGTAATGGCGGAAACCGACATGTCCCTTAATCACCTTATTTTCTGCAGTTATATAAGATTCGTTCTCATATCCCTCCCATACAACCTTTTCCTTTGAAACATAACCGTTTGAAAGTGTTACGCTTACCTCTTCAGGAAGTGGCACGGACGCGCCCTTCTTAGCCTTAATCTTAACGTCTTCAACCTTAAGAACGTTTACCGGTTCAGGCTTACCAAACTTCTCCTGAAGTTTCTTAAGTAAATCAGAACCAATTTCAACAACATCAGAAGCTGCATCATAATCGGTTGCGCGACTCTTATCAACGCATTCAATATCATCATAATCAATGAAATCAGAGGTAAATACAGAATAATAGTTATCCTCGTTTTCAGGATCCTTTGCCAAAACACTGAATCCCGCAGTATCCTTTACAACCCTTGGTAAAACCATTCTCTTTGAACCTGTTGAAACAAACAACACGCCGTTGTTTCCGTTTAATTCAAACCAGTCTTTGCCATCATAACTGTACGCAAGATGTAAGGAATCCGACTCCGGATTATTCCAGTCAAGCGTATAAACCTTGAGTAAAATCTTCTCCATAATAATCTCCAATCACTATTGTAATTTTTAGGGTCTAAGCAAGAATAATACCAATCCCCTTAAATTCCTCATTTGTATCAACGTACAAATACTCACCCAGAGCCTTGACAGAAATCTCTGTATCAGAAAAACTTTCCTTTATCTGCATTCCTGCCTTTGGTAACTTAACCTTTATTTCTCCGACCTCTTTTGCAAAAGTATGAATAACAACAAGTGTTTCTCCATTCTTTCCTTCTCTTACCAACGCCTGGTAACCCTTCGGATGCCTGTCACTTGTATTTCCCACTCTGTACTTTCTTGAGAATCCTTCTTTAATAATTGGTGCAGCCAATTTATAAAAAGCAATGCCTCTGTCAATTACATTCCACTGCTCATTTGTAAGGTTTGTAACATCTCCCGAAAGACACATTCTTCCAAGGAATGTTGCCGAAAGCGAATATGCAATTCTTTTTAAAGAATCACTTTGTCTTATTACGCACCAGATCTGACTCTGACGCGGTAAAATCGCTCTGTGCAAATCAGCGGCAATAATTGGTATTTCAGGACACTCATGTGCATCCGAAAACGATGCCATTGATGATTTGCTCATCATAAGTGGTTCGAGCTTATGGCCACCCGACGAACAGTTTTCAATTATGATTCCCGGAACCTTCGTATTAATCTCTTTTACAAAGTTTACGGAAGCCTCCATGTTAAGTCTCAGCCCTTCTCCCAAGGAATCAAAGCCTTCAGCACCCGCGCCGATTGTGTCATTATAATCCATCTTAATGTATTCAAATTTATATTTATTAAGAGTATCAATAACACACTTTGTAAGGTAGTCCTTGACCCACGGATCCGTCATGTCCCAGAATCTTCTTGAATAAGTTGTTATTGGAACACCGTCTCTTTTAAGCATATGATCGGTGTACTTTTCAAACGCTTTTGCTCTTGGACCGATGTTGTCAATCTCAAACCATAGTCCCGCCTTCATTCCTGCGTCGTTAATCTTTTTAACCGTTGCAGAAAGCCCTTCTTTGAAAAGAACCGGCGATACTTCATAATCGCCCATACTTACATCCCAAGGCACTCCTTCTTCTTTAAACCATCCGCAGTCAATTACAAAATAATCAAAGCCTTTATCCTTAATTGCATCAACAATACCGCAAATGTTTTCGTGTGAAGGATTTCCCCATGTTGTACAATATTCGTTAAAGATTATTGGTAAACTCTGCTCTGAAGCGGGAACGTTCTTTAAATATTTTTCTCCGGCCTGTGTGAGTCTTTGTGTAAGAATTTCAATATCGCCCTCACATGTGGTAATAATAGCCTTTGGTGTTTCAATTACTTCGCCCGGTTTTAAATTCTTTGACCACTGACCAAAGTCTTCATCTGCAAGACCACCTGATATATGTAAGCCGTCATCCTGACGGTATATTTCAATCTGCCATGAGCTTTCAACCGCAAGCTGCGCGCCCCAAAGCACATGATTAACCTTATCTTCCACGCCGACAAACGGGAAGTATTTTTTAACAGGCATTGAACCAACCTGTCCGTATTTTTCATCCGTTACAGACCATGTTGACCAGGACGGCTCAAGCTGTAAGTCTTCGGCAGTTTCCGTAACCAGACGTCCTTCCTGGCTCCACTTACTTCTGAGTCTGTGAATGAGCAAAGATTCCGGCGCGTCTTTTTCAATAAAAGGTGTAATATTGGCAAGTTCAAAGCTTGAAAGCATCTGAAGTTTAATGGTCTTTTCAGATGCATTTTCGTATTCGGTCTTTAACTCAAAACTTAAATCACCCTTGTAATAAGTCACAATGTGTCTTGCTTTGGTTTTATTTATGTTATCAATAAGATGTGTAATTACCGTCTTTGTTTCTTCATCTTCCTTAACTTCCTGATTTGCAAAATCAAGGAAATTGGCAGATTCACAGTTGCGCATGGAAGTTCCCATTCCATAACAGTTTGGATATTTGTCTGTGGCTATTTTACACTGAACCAAAGAATTGATACGATAAAATTTCGGCTTATTGTCTTTTCCTGCCATTGATGTGGGAATTATGGAAAATCCCACTGTTTTGAACTCTTCTTTCTCTTCGTAAATCAAAGTCATATCACCGACTTCGATTCTTGAAATCTCAATAATCCCTTTTTCTTCTGTCATATTATTTCCTTTCGGCAAACACCCTTTGCCTCTCATTATTTACTCCCATACCCAATCTATTAAATTATACAATATTACGCCCTTTAAAGCAATTAAAAAGAGGTTAAAAAACACAGAAAAACCCCCACAGCATGAACTGTGGGGGAAGGGATAAAGAAATTTTTCTAATTGCTAAAATTAAGCGCTGATCATAGCGTTGATTTCTGCAAGTTTAGCTTCGTAATATTCATTACCACGTGTCTGAAGATCCTTGTAGTATGACATTGCGTCAAGACCACCTTCAAGTACGGCTGTTTCAACACCTGAATATCCGTCATATTCCTGACCATTGTAGTAATCGTCAAGCCATGAACCGAAACCAGGAATCTGAGCACCACCAAGACATGTCCAGTTAGCAGCTTTTACCCTTGCAAAGAAATCGTCAAGGTAATCGCCTCTGCCTTCGAAGTAGCCATCATCGCCACCCCAAAGTTCTCTGAACTGATCCCAGATATCGTCATCAAGACAGATTGGGAAGTTAGAGTATGCTCTTGCACCTTCGATACCGAAGTCAACACCGTCTTCTACCATGCCATCATAGTATTTAAGCTTATCAGCCCAACCATCAGCACCCCATGTGAAGTACTTAAGTGCGTAGTAAGCTTCTACTGCGTATTCACCTGTATCAGGATTGATACCACCCATATCGAATGTACCGATGAATGTGTAATCTTCTTCATCTATTTCTTCAAAATGTGGCTCCATGTAAGGAACGTAGAATACGTTGTTACCAAGCATTGGCTGTGACCAGTTATCAAAGTATCTTGCGAATGAATACCACCATTCAGCTCTTACAGCGTTGTCACCAACGTCCTGTGGCCAAATATCAGCATTTCCGTATGTAGCAAGGTTGTAATCTGAAGTTGCAGGGCAGTATACACCAGCTTTTAACCAGTCTCTCTGAAGGTTAAGACCTTCAGCCCAGTTATACATGTTGTATGAACCTGTTCCATTAGCTTCTGTCCAACCAAATTCACCGATACAATCTCCATCAGCCATGATAGGATACCATGTAACTGTGTAACAGCCACCCGCAGCTGTCATACCAACGAGTGGATAACCTGTTGTAGGGTTGTTCTGTCCGGCAAACTGCTCAACGAAGTCTTCATATTCTTCCCATGTCCAGTCTGTGCTAGGCATTTCTAAGCCCATTGTCTCTTCAACAAGGTACTTATTTACAAGTGCTGCTGCAGGGTAGAACTTAATTGGTGTAACCCACTTATAGTCTGTTCCGAAGTAACCCATCTTGTACTCATTGATACCACCAAGTACTTTTTCGGAATCCGGATCTGCTTCCCAGAGCTGTGTCATATCAAGAAGCATACCCTGTTCAATAGCGAAGTCAGGTGTACCGATAAGACCAAAGAAGTCAGGGCCTTCACCTGCTGAAATAAGAGCCTTTAAAGACTCAGTAAATGAACCTGTAGGGAATTCTTTAGCTACGATTTTACAATTCGGATGTAACTCCTGCCAATCAGCGTAAATTTTCTCAAAAATCTGTCCGTCTTCCCAGAACGCATATGTGAGCTCAAGTGAAACCTCATCATTGAAATCACGAAGCGTTGCCTTTGTTGTTTTCTTGCTGCCACAAGCTGTTAAGCATGTTGTTGCAAGTGCTGCAACAAGGAAGAGGCAAACTAATTTCTTAAAACTTTTTGCCATAAATAAAATCCTCCTTTTCTTTTTTCCCTTTTTATTTGGAACCAAATGCTATCTTTCTAAAGGATAGCATTTGGATACCTTTTAAAATTTTATTCGCCTGTAATACCGGCTCTGTCAATACTTTCAACGAATTGCTTCTGAAGTATGATGTAGAGAATAAGTAACGGTAAAATACAAAGCACTGTAGCACACATACTGTATGACTGGTTAATGGTTACACCGGTCTGCTGAGCACCGTAGCTCGAGCTGATGGCCGCAGATGAGAAATCTGTTTCAAACAACTGCAACTTGTTAATAAGCGGTGTAATTTCGCCTCTTGCCGAACCTGACTGATACAGGTAAAGCGTTGTAAGGTAATCTTCATTCCAGTACCAAACGAATGAGAACAATGCAACAACGACAAGCGCACCCTTAGCTGAAGGAATGGCGATTTTGAAGTACTGCTTAATATGTCCCGCACCGTCAATAGAAGCTGCCTCGTTAAGTACCTGAGGAATCTGTCTGAAGAACGACCAGCATATAAGTATAAATAACTGAGCCTTAAAGCCTTGAACAAACAAAGCCGGGATTATAAAAGCAAGTAAGGTTCCCGTAAGACCCATCTGTGAATAAACTACAAAAATTGGAATTTCCAAAACCTGCGAAGGAATGATAAAGGAAATAATTATTATAAGCATAATAACTGTTCTGCCTTTAAAATTATATCTCGCAAGACCATATCCAACCAATGAGCAAACAACAATCTGGCAGAGTGTAGATAAACCTGCTAAAGCAACTGAGTCAAGCAAAGCATTGAAATAATCCATCTTTGCCATTGTTACACGATAGTTTTCAAAACTGTAGTCTGAAGCAATCCATGTAATTGAGCTGTTCATAAGGTCATCATAACTCATGAAACTTGTTGCTACCATCTGTAAAATTGGGTACAGAAAGATAAAACCAACACTGATTAGTATAACATAGACAGCTATTTTTTTCAATAACCCCATGTCATCTTTGGAGCCCATAAGCATTTTCATGAATTTTTCTTTGGACATTGGAGTCTTAGTCTTTTTTATCTTTTCTTTCTTAACTTTCGGTTCTTTTACTTTCTTAGCCGAAGCCTTGACTTCTTCTTCTTTTTTCTTTTCAAAATCAGTCATTATTCACCAAGACCTCCTTCCCCATATTTTCCTTGAGCTTTAAGCTTTTCAACCTTGGCAAGATGCTTTTCAAACTTGACAGCATTCTTGGCTGTTCTTCTATGAATCTTAGCAATCTGCTTTCTAGTCTTCTTTTCAAACTTCTTATTCTTCTTAACCTGTTTAGCGTAAGGATCTGTCTTAGGCTTAAAGAGAAGAAGCACAATACCTGTAAGAATAAGAACTACCAGGGTGTACATCCACGCAAACGCGGAAGCACGGCCGTAATTTGCCTGTGACTGAATATACTTGCTTGTGATTCTTGAAATGAACCAGTTATCACTCATCTGAGATAAAGTAATAAGTGTATATACAGCATTAAGCATAATCATTGGCTTAATGGTCGGGATTGTAATCTTCCAGAAACATTCCCACGCTGAACCACCGTCAATCTTTGCTGCTTCATAGAGAGATTTGTCAATCTTCTGAATAGCTGCAAGGAAGATAAGAATCTGAACACCTGAGAACCAAAGGATGGTTGTGATATTTTCAAATATCGCATAAATCGGTGTTGCTAACATCTCAGGAAGATACTTTGTAAGCATAACTTCAACGAATTCAATATCAACCGTTGAAATTCTTGATGATTCCGATGTAAGTTCGTCCATAACAGGACCACTTACGATAATAACAGGAAGGAAGTAAATTGCTCTGAATATACCTCTGCATCTGATGTTCATATTGAGGAACATTGCAATGATAAGAGCAAATACAACTATCAAAGGAACCTGCAATACCATATCCACAAGATAGGAAACAAATTCTGTCGTCAAATCAAGTTCCTGTTTGAAGATATATGTAAAGTTTGTAATACCGTTAAAGGTAAAGTCCCAGTTTGCAATTCTAACCAAACTTACAGACATCATAAGTGAGATTACAACCGGTACCAAAAGGAAAGCAAGTGCACCGATGATCCAAGGAGAAACAAATAAGTAACCATATCTGTTTTCTCTTGCACGGAGTTTAGACTTAACACCTTTAACCTTAATCTTAACTTTTCTGTGGTATTCGTCCTCGTATTCAATCTCGTCTTTATGAGCAAGAAGCTCTTCAACGGTCATGACCTGTTTTTTCTTTTTCTTCTTTTTATCGAAGTTGTCCGTTTCGTTTGCTTCATTTGAAGCATCCTCGCCCTTTTTGCCGGCTTTCTTTGCGGCTTTAGCGGCTTCTTTTTCCGCTTTCTTTGCAGCTTTAGCGGCTTCCTTGTTAGCCTTGTCGGCAGCCTTTTGGGCTGCATTATCGGCCTTTACAGTTGTCTCTGTGACAGTCTGTTCAATATCCTTAACATCTTCATTATTCGACATCTGTTTCACCGCCTTCCGTTGAATATACTAAGCCGGAGAAACTGCTTAATTCGCTTTCAGTCATCTCTGCACCTGTAGACGTGTAATATCCGTATACAGGTGTATCTCCGTCAAGCACGTAAACAACACCGTTTACGCTGCTCTTAACAACCGAGATTCCGTTTGAATATACATAGAAATAGTAATATCCAACTGAAGAATAGCTCAAAAGTAATGCATCGTCAATGTATTCGTTTACAGCCTGAGCATTTGCATATGCTCTGTATGCAACAAGTGCATCACCAAGTTCTTCAGATGAAAGTTCTCTTTCTTCTGCAGGAACGTATGAGTAAACAACCTTACCTTCCTTGTAAGCTACAAGATACATTTTTTCATAATCCGCAACAATAACAAGGCCGTTTTCATATACTACAGTATGGATGTCACCGTCAATGTCATACGATGTCATCGAAGAGCCCTCTTTAAGTTCGCTGATTGTTGTGAGTTCTTCATAATACTCTGCAATCTGTTCTGCATAATGATCATACTGCGATGTATAAATATCATTTGAGTTTGTGTACTGTAATACGCTTGGGTTTTCATACGTAATAATAAATGATGGATTAATTCCGTATGTAGCAAGTTTGATGAAGTAATCCGACTTATCCGCTTCAAAGTTTACGTATTCAGAGTAGATTTCCATACAACCTGAAAGTACTGTTGAAACGAACGGAATTTCACTCGTTTCATATGCAAAACTTGAAGTTGAAAGTGATAAATCATAATACTTATCAGTATACTGCCAATATGTCTTAATCGGGTTTTCAAGGGCAAGTTCAAGTTCTTCCGATACAGTTGCAAACGCTTCTGAATAGATATCCATTGTCTCACCCTTACTGTATATCGTGCTGTTCTTCATGAACGAGAATACAGTATTCGAAACGCCCGTGTATGTAACGCTTGTATATCCGGCATCTACAAGTTCTTCAGCAAGGCTTACCATATTTTCTGCGGAAGCAGAAGGAGTAAGAATTCTGAAATACTGATATACATCTTCGAAGAAACGTGTTTCTTTGTATGTAAATCCGGTAATCTTACGAAGCATGTTAGATGCAATCTTGTGGATTGAGTAGTTAAGATAAAGCATATCCGTACTTAACGAGAAGCTTACGCCATCTAATTCATTCAAATCTTCAACAAGACTGTTAAGTTCAGATTTACCGCCAATCGCACTGCTTACATCATATTTCGTAACAGGAAGGTCATATACACCACCGTCCTGCCATCCGACGTACGACAATTCAAGATTCGAGACGCCGTTACCCAAAAGGTCGTCTACAATTTCTCTGATGTTGCTTACTGTTGTAGCTGTAACTGTTTTCTTGAAGATAAGGAAGTCTTCTTTATCTGTTCCAAGAAAATCAATTCTCATTGTAAGAGCCGCAGCTTCTTCTAACTCAGATAATTCGCCTCTTGAAATGAGATGCTCTCTGTAAGCGTTTGCAAGTCCTGTAAATGAAGCTTCCGTGCCTTCCGTAAAGAGATATGTAATTGCAATATCCTGTACGAAATCATCAGCAGGAAGTGTATCTACACCACTTGCACTACTTTCGTTTGTCGGCTTTGTATATGTGTAACCGTAATAGAAACGAGGTCCCACATAGTTTTCAAGTGTACCGTTAACAGCCTGTACCGATGCTTCAATTCTAAGCTGTTCGTCACCTTCATCAACAACCGCAAGCACTGCAAACCCTGTATCTTCATGTACCTGTCCCCAATAAGGAGCAAGAATGAGTTCAGTGTCGTTACCTTCTGAAATTGCATCTTCACCAAATTCTGTAGCAGAACTTGCCTGTGATACATATGAAAGGTCTTCTCCGTATACCCATTCAAGGTACTGTGATGCGAATGTACTTGAAATGCTTTTTCCGTCATCTGAAACTTCAACGAAGTCTTCATAATCAATGATTGCGCCGTTTCCATCAGGGATAATCATGTATCCGTCTCTATCACCACGCTGTGTGAAGCCCATTAACTGATAAACTGAGATATACTCAAGTCTTATAAGCGAATCATCTTCATCATCAGTAACATCAATTACAATCTGATCATGAGGGATATCTACATGAAGGCCTTCATCATCAAGGTAAACATTTACCACGATTGTGATTGTACCGTCATGTGCAATACCGGTAATTTCAAATTCAACTTCTGCCGAGAAGCCGTTATCAATTTCCGTGTATTCAATTGTTGCCTGATCACAACCAATCGGAGCACCAAGTTCCTGGTAATCCTGGTTACGAACGGAGTCTGTGTACTTGGCACACGCCATAATGGAAATGCCGTTACACATATTTGAGTAAATAGTTTCAGAATAGTTAAGAGATCTTGAAGCAGCTTCTTCTTTTGAAAGAACTGACTTTATAATGGCTCCCGAATTCTTGTTACGAATGATAAGACCCATTGTTGTATCTTCAAGATAAAGCTCTAAACTGTCTGTTTCAGATACAAATCTGTATGTTGTATATGTAGCAAGTAAATCTTCCTTGCTGTTATATACCGCGTCTTCAATTGCTTCTGCTTTACGCTCTGCTTCAGAATCAAGTGAGTATCCGTATGAAGCAGTAGCCTCTGTGTCTGTTGATGCATCATCTGTTGTTGCATCATCAGTTGTTTCTTCACTTTCAGTATCTACGGCTGTATCCGTATCTTCTGTATCAGTGGCGAAAGACATTATTGGGCTAAGCATGAGGAGAACACAAAGTAACGCTAAAATTCTTTTTAACATGCTAGTTTTCAATTCGATACACCACCTCTCCGTAGATTGATCTTGCAAAACTTGCAAGCTGCTGAATAAGGATGTAGATAACGAACATAATAAGTGCAAATACAAGCATTGCAAACGCTGTAAGGAGAATAATCTTAAATGTCTCACCCACAGAGTAGTTGTTAATTTCCTTAATAGCAATAAACATAAGTATTACTATATAAACAATCATAATAAGATTTATGAATGAATATATAAACATTTCGTTGTTTGTAACAACCTTACCGATAACAAACAGAATCGGCTGAATGAAAAGATAAGGTGTCATTGAATATACATATCCGGCAAAGATTTCTTTGAATTTACCTTCACCATCATTAATTGTACACATGAGGTATGTAAATGCAGCAATAGCAATGATACCGATAAACCAGATCATAACATCGGATGCAACCTGGTAACGTCCGTCTTTTACTGTCTTTACAAGGAAACCTGCAAAGTATTTATTAATGATATAAATAATTGTATATACAGCAATCAAAATGTAGCTGAATACTATCGAAGCAAGTCCGTAATGCTTAATCTCATACGCGCCGTCAATCGGGTGTCTCATGAAACGACGACCAAATACAAGACGCTTGTAAGCAAGTGTATCTCGCATAGGTTTTGTCAATTTACGGATAGGGTTAAATATTCCCTTCTTCTTATCCCAGGCTTTCAAAAGTCTAATACCAAAGAATATTACAAGAATGACAAGTACAAGGTATACAACGTTATGTGTAAGCCATGTATTACGGATTTCCCAATATGCGTCGGAATATCCCAAAGTATCCTTGGCAAGTCTGTAATATGCCATTGATTCTGAGTAATTCTCTTCTCTGTAAAGAGCAAGACCCATAGCCTGGTTTGCGTAGTCAAACATGGAGTTCATGTTGATTACTCTTTCAAGGTAAAGTTTGGTGTTTGTGTAATCACCGCTCTGGTAATAACCAAGTGATTTATGAACATAATCCGCAAATTCTGTTGGTTTGAAAATATCGATAGCCGCTGAACCGTTAATGTTGTAGAGGATATAAATATAATCATTATCATCAACATCGATCGCCTGAGGTGAACCTGATGAGGTATAAAGACCTGTACGATAGCTGTTTGTTGAGTCTGTACCACCAAATCTGAAAAGAAGGGTACCTTCTTCAGAATATTCATAAATAACACCTGTTGATGTTGCAACGTAAATGTTGCTATATGCGCCAACCGCTACAGCCTGACCGTAATAAGGCATAACCTCAAGCGTAATCATACTTGAACCTGCTTTATTAAGTTTCTTAAGTGGCTGTGTCTGAGTTGTAATACCTTCAACGAGAGTATAAATAATACCCTTTTCGTCTATACAAAGGTTTTTGTTTGTCTGCGGAACCTTCTTTGCTAGTCTTGCAAGCTGCGAATCGGAAAGAACAAGGTTCTTGATAACATCTGCGATTGTAACGTAGATATCACCTGTACCAAAGTATCCAAGGAAAGTACCGCCGTCATCCGGAGTAATTTCTACAATACCGTTTGTGTTACCTGTGGCAACGATATACATCGTACCGCCCTTATCTACGATAATCTTTGAAGGCTTAAATGTTTCTTCACCGTAAAGCACGCTTGTTGGTGTACCGTACTTTGCAATTAATTCACCGTCTGAGTCAAACACTGCAACGTAACCGCTGCTCGCTCTTCTTGACTCCTTTGGACAGCAGACATATACAGTACCGTCTGATGTTACATAAATGCCTGACGGCTCGTAAAGTGAATCCTCGCTGCCAATTGTTTTAATGTAGTTACCTGATGTATCACCAACGACGATTCTTGAGTTATCAGTATCTACAACGTAAAGGTATCCGTCATCGCCAAGCATCATATCGGATGCATTGCTCATGTAATACACGTCTTCAGTAGCAGGATCTACGAATTTGTAAATTGAAGTTACCGGAGTATACGCTGTCTGACACTTGATGTAGTCGCCGTAGCCATCCTGAGAGAAAGTCTCATATGGTACATCGGCCGATACATTCAGTGGTTGTATTACTGAAAGTGCTGCAAGTATTGAAAATGCTACCGCACTTACAAGTTTTGTAATAACTTTCTTCATGTTTTCCTCCTTCTTGTATTCTATGAAATCCCAATCTTACTTGATTCCCGAGTGAGCCATTGTGTTCATGACATCCTTCTGGAGGAATAAGAAGATAATAAGGTTAGGGACGAATAAGATTAATGCAGCGGCTGCCGCAACACCCTGTCCCTGAACACCGTTGTTAGCATTAGCCAAAGTGTTCATATAGAATACCAGAAGCTTCATGCTTTCTGTATTTGTGTACAGGTTTGAACTTTCAATGTAACCCCAAACCTGCTGGAAGGAAAGGATAATACCGGTTGCAATTGCAGGTTTAATCAAAGGAAGAATAATGCTTCTATAAACCTTAAACGGTGTAGCGCCGTCAACGTATGCAGCTTCAATAAGTGAATCAGGAACATCATCAATGAACTGCTTAATAAGAAACAACGTTACAGGTGTTGCAAGCAACGGTAAAATATGTGCAAAATATGTATCCGTAACACCAATGTTTGAAACGATTAAGTATCTTGGAATCTGCACTGCAGTGGCAACGAACATAAGCGCTGACTGGTTTACCTGGAAAATAAATCCACGAAGCTTGAATTTAAGCTTTGAAAGGGCAAAACCTGCCATTGTCGAAATTACTACGTTACCAACAATTACAATAATTGTAACAATAACTGTGTTGAAAATATATCTTCCAATCGGAATACTCGAGTTTCTTGCTGATCTGAAGAGATTTCTGAAGTTATCCCATGTTGGTCTGTATACAAGGAAGCTTGGTGGGAATTTGAACAATTCCGACATCGGCTTAAATGCATGACAGAAAATGAAGACCAGCGGGAAGAGCATGAATATAGCGAGTGGTAATAAAATTATATAAATCGGTATCTGATCCTTGTGGAAATGCGCAGGATTGATACGTGAGCCTTTATATCCGGCCATTTTTGCTCCTCCTTTCTTACTCTTTCTCCGCAAAGAGTCTTGAAGCGACCTTTGAGAAGAACATGATAATTAACAGTAACACTACAGATACAGCGGCTGCATAACCCATTTCGTAACGGATGAAACCGTAATCTTCAATGTGGTTAACAATTAACTGACCTGCATAACCCGGTGTCGGGTTTGAACCTGAAAGTGTAACACCAATCGCACCGTTGTTGAATGTATTAACAATCGCCATAACGGCTGCGAAAAGCATCTGCGACTTCATGGTTGGAATTGTGATATAAATCATTTCCTGGAATCTGTTCTTGATTCCGTCAATTGCACCTGCCTCATATAACTCATCATTCGTGTTCATGATACCTGCAAGGATTGCAAGGAATCCAACACCCATAGATGACCATAAACCAACGATAATCATGATTGGCATAAGGTAAACTGCGCTTGTAAGCCAGGCAATCGGTGTTGTAATGATACCGGCTTTGATAAGGAACGCATTTAAGTATCCCATACTATCACCTGAGAAGATAATCTTCCAAAGCACTGCCATCGCTGTACCTGCTGTAAGTGATGGTGAGTAAAGGATAAGTGTTAACACGATTCTTGGGATTCTTGTGAGCTGTGAAATTGCCCATGCAAGCAAGAATGATAATGCATATCCTCCAGGTCCAACGATAAGTGCATATGTTACCGTATTTGGCAATGCATACTGCATGAATATCGAGTCCTGTGTGAGCAAGTTTATGTAGTTCTTAAAACCTACAAACCCCGGGAACTGTATTGTATTGAAATCAGTAAATGAAAGACCAATCGCAACTATAATCGGCAATACAATGAATACAGTAAAGAGGAGTACATATGGCAATAAGAACAAAAAAGGGCTCTTTTTATCAGTTCTCATAACTTAACTTTTTCTCCTTCCCGGTTTATTCTTCACTATCAGTTGAACCTGCTGCAAGAATCGCTTTTACTGTTTCAACTGATGGAATCTGATATTCTTCAATGATATTGCCATAGGCATCCAAATATCCAAATTCCTGTAATTTACGCTTTGTTTCTCTATCAATATTCTTGATAGCCGAATCAAGCGATGTACGTAACGCTTTACCGTTTGTTACTACGTTAATGTAAGCATTTGAAAGTTCACGCTCAAGCATGTATGTACCAGGGATACGTGGTGTTTCAACAATGTTTGCCATTGCTTCAAGGATAATTTCCTTATCTCTTGACTTCCAAGGTAATTCTGCAAAAGCTTCCATATTTGCTGAGTTCCAGATATATTCCTTACCATATGATGTCTGAAGGATGATACCAAAGTCTGTCTGAGTTTCTGTACTCATAAGCCAGCTTAAGTATGCCCATGCAGCATCTTCTCTTGACATTGTAGAACCGTCTGTAAGAACGATATCTGTCTCAATTCCGTTATCCATAATAACTGATGACTGTGCAGCACCGGCTGTTTCTGTATTAATAACCATGTCGCCGTTTTCATCATATACAATGTTTCCGTCTTCGTCAGTTTCAGGAATACCCGGGACAATTGAAATACCCCACGAGTTTTCAATTTCAGGAGCAGCATTGATAAGCAAGCTGTACATGAAATAATCTGAAATACCGATTGGAATATCACCGTTTCTGAAGTGCTGATAGAACGATGTGATTTCTTGTGGAATATCGTAAATCGTAAACAATTCCGTAAGTGTTTCGAAAGCTTCAAGAGCAGCTTCTGAATCAATAGCTGTTTCGTAATATTCACCGGTACCGTCCCAGTTTTCATCCGTCTGGTTATACATACTTGCACCATACTGATAGAAGAGTGGTGTTGTCATACCAAAGGATCTCTGACCGGTTGTACCTGCTGTTGGATAGAAGAAATCAAAGCCCAAATTCTTTAACTTAGGAATAAGTTCCTGAACCTCATCTATAGTTGTAGGCACCTCTATGTTCAACTGCTCCAGTATATCTGTTCTGTAGAACAATACCCAGAAATAGAACGTCTCAGGCAGCGCGTATATACTGTCGCCGATTGTCGCTGGAACTAAAAGTCCTTCAGGGAATACGCTCATAACCTCTGCATAATCTTCAAATTGTGTCAGGTCAACCAACGCACCTCTGATTGCCAATTCATATGGCTGTGTATAATCAATAGCCTGAGCAACATCAGGCGCTTCGCCCGCGGCGTTTGCCAAAATCAACTTACTTGCATCCGGCATGATACACAAATCAACTTCAATGCCGGTAGCCGGGGTGAATGATTCATCTATCAACTGCTGGAAGATTTCCAGATACTGTCTTGGTCTGTTAATCCAAACCTGAAGATGTGTTTCATCTGTATTTCCAACCGAATAATCCTGAGAGCTGAATGATGCAACAAATCTCTTGATTGCTTCCCATATCTTTTTAAAGATGTTTGTCTTACCCGGAATCTGGTCAGCTGAATCTTCAGTGTAGATATAAATGGCATCAATTGAGATGTTGTTTGCAGTAAGCTCTGACATTGCATTTGCAATATCCTGGCTGATAGAACTTGTATTTGTACATAACTCTTTTCTTCTATAAGGGATGTCTTCCTTATTTTCGATAAGATCGTCAATATTATCAATAGCTGTAAGGAGGTAAGAGATTGTACCGCATGAGTCTTCTTCGGAGAAGCTTAAGAGGTAATCATATGCTTCCTGAAGATCGTCTCTCCACTCTGTGAGCGTATCAATGATATCCGGCAAATAGTCTTCAATATCAATGGATCTGTACTTAGAATCCGTATTACCTGCTACCTTTGTGATTTCAAGAGAAACCGCACTGATTTCACTCATGATTCTGTCGAATGTTTCAAGTGTCTCACGGAGTTTATCATTAGCAAGCTGAATGCTGATTGTGTTTACACCTTCTTCAAGATATACAGCCATGTAATTTCCGTCTGAAGCTTCAAGAGTCATCTTTGTGAAGCTCTTTGCGTAATAGAACGGATAGCTGATCATTTCATCATTCTGATATTCGCCGTTAATTTTAATGTTCATAAAGACAGGGAAATCAACCTTGTCTGATTGTCTGTAGTTAAAAGCAATGTAATAATATCCTGCCTTGGCAACCTCAACTTCATAAGTGAGTTCCATACCCGAATCACAGAAAGAAGCACTGTCAATAATGTTAAGTACTTTCTTTGATGAGCTGTATGGGTAAAGATCAGGATCGTATTCACAGGTAGCTCTTATTGATGAGTCGTTTTTGTAAGTAGGAAGTTCTGCCTGAATTGCGTAATACGTGTCATCACCTTCTACCGTTGTGTTTCCTGTTACATAAGAAGAAACTTCTTCTTCGGCGCCCAAATAGAAGTTACCGATAAGTACATCACCTTCTGTAATCTTAAGAGTAACGATATTTTCACCTTCGCTTAGCTCTAATTTAAGAGGTGTTGTATATCTGTAACTTGCGTCACCGATATAACTCTTCTGCCATAAGAGGGCCTTATCCGGAACCGATACGATCTGATTGCCGTATCTGTCTGTTGCAACTGTGTCATCATCAACCCAAAGTGATTCATAAACAACACGGTTTGCTTCATAGAAAGGTACCTTTCCGTTAAGAGTAATGGTCATTTCCGTTGTAAGAATTGATTCTTCATTGTAGGATAATTGATCGAAACTGAATACATATACACCATCTTCAGGTGCTGTAATTACGAATGTTGCAGTATCGCCCACTCCAAGGCATACTACTTCGTCTGATTCTTCATAATCACATGTATCCGTTGTAAGAGCATCTACTTCGTTGCCCTCGCTGTCAACCGCACCCTGATAAGCATCGGTTACGCTGATTACAACTTCATCTCCATCATATTCATCATACGTATAAGCGCTGCTTACTTTTGTATAATTACTGTTGATTCTTTCGAGATAGTCATAATCTGCTGAATCTTCGTCTTCAGATTCTTCGGTATCTTCTGAATCTTCATCCTCTGATTCTTCTTCCGCATCTTCTGTAGTTGCATCATCTTCTGAAGTTTCATCTTCCGTTGCATCCTCAGATGTATCTTCATCTGTTGATTCTTCGTCTGATGTATCTTCTGATGTTTCTTCTTCTGTAGCAGAAGTTGTCTCGTCAGTGGTGTCTGCCGCTACCGTATCAGCATATGATCTGAATTCAAGGCTGACCAGTATAACTGCCAGCATCAATGCTAATACGCGCATAAAGCATCGACGTTTCATAAAGTTTTGCCTCCCTTTTTTATTTCTTAGCTCACTTTCGTTTTTGGGCAATTTGTACAATACACCGATTCATCAAAAGCGCAAACGCCCAATATATGGCATTTTTACCATATAACGGGTTAGTTTCAATATAACTTTAAACGAATTGTTGTATATAATGCAAAATCCAGCCAAAAATCAGCCAGTGACACTTTCAGATATTATATAAATTTTGGCCATAAAAGTCAATCAAAAGGGTTGGTTTTTTTGTGCAATTTATACAATTTTAATAATCAAAAAGGAACTTGGTTTTACCCAAGTTCCTTTATTACTTTATCAATATCCGAGTTTTAAACTCAACAATTCATTCTTTCTATCCGATTTAAAGCTTATTCAGCTTTTTTCTTTTTCTTTGCCTGAGCAATTACAACTACTGCGATTACAGCGATTACAACTACTGCAGCAACAATGATACCAATGATTAATGGCATGTTGCTTGCTTCGTCTTCTTCTTCACTTAACCAGCCGCTTTTGCTTGCATCTGCAACCTTAGCTGTTCTTGTCGTTGTTGTAGCAGCTTCAGTTGTAACGATTTCTGTATAAGCATAAAGTGAAACGCCTGTTGTGTTTGTCTCTTTAACAAGTGCTGCTACATCATCTGATGTAAGAGCTCTGTTATATATATAAAGAGAATCAACTTCACCAATGAAAGGTGAATCCCATGCGTTACATCCGATACACATTGCAACGTCATCGCCTTCTGTCAAGTCAGGTAATGTAACCTGTACGTCATTACCATCAGCATCTGTTGTTACAACACCAACGTTTGTTCCAACAAGAACACCGTTGTAATAAAGGTAGCCAACACCGTTTTCGATAACAGCTGTTACGTTCATCCATTCGAATGTTGTCTGGTCGCCGTCACCATCACTGTCAACAGCACCGGGACTTGTCCACCCCTCTGTTGTGCTGCCGGCTGTTACACCATATCTGCTTCCGTCTGCGTTGTTAGAGCCGATACATGGACCACCATTAGCATAATTGTTATACAAACCAGGCCAAATACCAATCCAGTTCTCACCTGCTGACTGAACTGCCTTACCTGCCCAAAAGATTGGTCCTGCAAACTGACATCCTTCAGCCTTTACCCAAAGTGAAACAGTAAAATTCTGACCATCAGCTACAACTACGTCAAGCTTAAGACCATCTGTATTATCAGATGCCATTACAAGAGCCTGTCCGTCTACGCCATCTGTGTATTCCCATGTCTTACCATCAACTGCTGTCTGTCCTGATGAAGCCTTAGCAACTGTTGTTGCGTCTGTTCCTGTAACCTCATTTGTGAGAGTACCGTCAAAAAGATACTTAGCGATGAGGTCCGATGTTGTGTCAGCTGCGAATGCACTGACTGACATTGCACATGTCATAATAACTGACATTGCTAATGCAAAAAACTTTTTCTTCATTGTGTTCCTCCCTTGTGAAGTTTTTAATATTATGATATTGATAATAATTTATGAAACCACCATAAATCTAGAAATATTTTACCAAATTCACCCCTTAAAGTCAAATAATAGGGACAAAAAAGTAAATAATTCTTTTATCTTATTCAATATTCTATGCCTCCCTATGAAAATTGTCAATGCATTTATAACCATTTTATAAATTAATTATGAATTTTTTATAAACTAGATTCTTCGAGCGCCTTCACCAATCTCTACTACATAGAAATCTGCTGCATATCCAATCTTTTCCTTATATGTCTTTCCAACGTTTTCAATAAACGAATCGATCGCATCGTTCTCTACTATTGAAACAGTACAACCGCCAAAACCGGCTCCCGTCATTCTTGATCCGATTACGCCTTTTTGTTCCCAGGAAGCCTCAACCAAAGTATCAAGTTCAATACCTGTAACTTCATAGTCATCCCTTAACGAAACATGTGACTCGTTCATGAGTTTACCAAACTTTGCAATATCATTTGCTTTAAGCGCCTTAACCGCATCAATTGTTCTCTGATTTTCATATACCGCATGTTTTGCACGAACCCTGTTTACATCATCAGTAATAAGTTCTTTGTTTGCTTCAAATTCTTCCGGTGAAAGTTCGCCCAAAGACTTGATCGAAAGTTTCTTTTGAAGTTCTGCCAAAGCTGTTTCACACTGGTTTCTTCTTTCATTATACTTAGAATCTCCAAGGCCTCTCTTTTTATTTGAGCAGGCAATTACAATCTTGCTG
Organism: uncultured Lachnospiraceae bacterium; assembly: GCA_905236025.1. Taxonomy (GTDB): domain Bacteria; phylum Bacillota; class Clostridia; order Lachnospirales; family Lachnospiraceae; genus CAJOOB01. The sequence continues at coordinate 1,322 of CAJOOB010000059.1, read as the reverse complement.
TTTGAAAGTTTTATTGGTGCATACTCAAATTCCAAAGTTGCAGTATCAAGGAAGATTGCGTTATCCGCCTTGCCCATAGCCACCGCAAACTGATCCATTATACCGCAGTTAACTCCGTTATAATTATTCTCCGAATACTGACCAAGAAGTGAAATTTCCTTATTGTCAATGCCGCAGCTAAACATATCGTTTAACATTACACCGGTCACAACTTCAACAGATGCTGAAGATGAAAGTCCCGAGCCATTTGGAATGTTTCCAAAAAGAAGCATATCAAAGCCTTTATCAATGCTAAAGCCTTTTTGCTTAAATGTCCAAACCATACCAAGAGGATAATTTGTCCAATCCGCTTCCTTAGATGCCTTAAGGTTTTCAATGTTATTTTCCATTATTCCAAGATTTTCAAAATTCATGGAATACATTCTTGTTTTCTTATCATCTCTGAGTCTTACTACCGCATAAGTACCGATTGTAAGCGCACAAGGGAATACGTGACCGCCGTTATAATCGGTGTGTTCGCCGATAAGATTAACTCTGCCCGGTGCAAAATATGTTCTGATGTCACCATCTGCTCCAAATCTGGCTTTAAACTCCGCCAATACTTTGTCTTTCATGAAATACCTCCGTTTATTTCATGCGACATACTCTTGTATGCCGCATATAATAATAATTTACTCAAAATATTTAACGCCTGACTCAAACAACTTAAGATCCTGTTCACCGTAGATATTAACCGCAACAGACTTGCCTCTTCTTTCAGAATGAGCCATTTTACCATAAATACGGCCATCAGGACTGGTAATACCTTCAATTGCACAATACGAACCGTTGATATTCCATTCTTCATCCATTGTTACATTACCGTCTAAATCAACGTACTGTGTTGCAACCTGACCGTTCGCAAAGAGCTTATAAAGCCATTCTTTATTTGCAACGAATCTTCCTTCACCGTGTGAAGCAGGGTTTGTGTAAACCTTGCCAACCTCGGCCTGCATAAGCCAAGGCGAAAGATTTGAAACCACTTTTATGTATGCCATCTTTGATATGTGGCGGTTAATCGTGTTAAATGTAAGTGTAGGTGCGTTTTCATCCTGTCCCGTAATCTGTCCGTTTGGTACAAGGCCAAGTTTGATAAGAGCCTGGAAACCGTTACAAATACCAAGCGCAAGTCCGTCACGCTCATTTAAAAGTTTATGAACGGCTTCTTTAACCTTTTCGTTTCTAAAGGCTGTTGCAAAGAATTTTGCAGAGCCGTCCGGTTCATCACCTGCAGAGAATCCGCCAGAGAGTGCAAGAATCTGTGTGTCTTTAAGTTCTTTTTC
>CAJOOB010000058.1 GCA_905236025.1 uncultured Lachnospiraceae bacterium | reverse complement strand
CTTCTTGCAACGGCGCAGTTACAGCCAATAATTGATTTGTTAAAATCCGATGCCGCAAAAGCGGACAAAGTTGACGGACTTTTAAGTAATCTTCTTATAATGCTTTTATATTACGCACTTGGCATTGTTTCGACATTTTTACAGCAATATATCATGGTTGGCGTTTCTCAGAGAGCCATTTCAAAAATCCGAGGAGAACTTTATGCAAAACTTACAAAGCTTCCTTTAAGATACCATGATTCACATAATACCGGTGATTTGATGAGTCTGTTTACAAACGACGTTGATACAATTGGTGAAATGCTTAATAATACGATTGTTCAGTTTTTTTCATGTATTATTACAATTGTCGGCGTTATTGTGATGATGTTCAGATACAGCGTAATTTTGGCTATCATCAATATACTTATGCTTCCTTTGATTGGATATTTGGGCGGACGTATTGCGAAGAAGAGCAGAAAGTACTATAAAGGACAGCAGGCTTCCCTTGGTGCGGTTAACAGTTATATAGAAGAAATCGTAACAGGTCAGAAGGTTGTTAAGGTATTCAATCACGAAGATATGGCTGTAGAGGAATTTACTTACTTAAGTGATGAATTGCAGCAAAACCAGATGAAGGCTCAGTTCTTTGGCGGTATTATGGGACCTGTAATGGGTAATTCTTCTCAGATTTCATTCTCAATTACGGCTACCATTGGTGGTATTTTGTGTCTTGTGACAAATACTTTCAGTGTTGGTGCACTTACGGTTTTTGCAACTTATTCAAGACAGCTTTCAAGACCGGTTAATGAAATTTCAATGCAGTTTAATACGATTTTCTCTGCTCTTGCAGGTGCGGAAAGAGTATTTAAGGCGATGGACGAAGAACCTGAAAAAGATAATGAAAACGCTAAAGAGCTTGTTGTATCGGGCGGTGAAGTTGAAATTAACGACGTTACTTTTGGATATGTTCCTGATAAAACCGTTCTTAAAAACATTAATGTTACAGCCAAACAGGGCGAAAAGATTGCTTTTGTAGGTTCAACCGGTGCCGGTAAGACAACAATCACAAACCTTATCACAAGATTTTATGATGTTGAAAAAGGTGAGATTAAGATTGATGGTACAAAGATTGATGATGTAACAATTGCATCTTTAAGATCCAATATTGCTGTTATTTTACAGGATACACACCTCTTTACCGGAACTATTCGTGAGAATATCAGATACGGAAGACTTGATGCAACGGATGAAGAAGTTGAAAAAGCAGCGGAAGTTGCTGCGGCAAGCCACTTTATCAAGAGACTTGAACATGGTTATGATACCATGATTGAAGGTGACGGAGCAAACCTTTCACAAGGTCAGAGACAGCTTTTAAATATTGCAAGAGCGGCAATTTCTAAAGCGCCAATCCTTATCATGGATGAAGCTACAAGTTCTGTCGATACAAGAACTGAGAAACATATTGAACACGGTATGGACAGACTTATGAAGAACAGAACCACGTTTGTTATTGCACACAGACTTTCGACGGTTCGTAACGCTCAAAAGATTATTGTTTTAGAGCACGGCGAAATTGTTGAAGCCGGTACGCATGAAGAACTTTTGGCCAACAAGAATAGATATTATCAGTTGTACACAGGCGCTGTGGAACTTGATTAATTTATTCTTTACTTTTTGCGAAAATTGTTATAAGATTTAAGAAATCGTTGATGAGAAGAGTAGGATATCTTGAAACTTAAAGAGAGCGGTGATGGTGGAAATCCGCAGCGGATGATATTTGAAAACTACCTCGGAGAGACCTGCAAACAGGTACGGTGATTCCGTTATAATCAGTTGAGTGGCATTTTATGCAATTAGGGTGGAACCGCGCAATATGCGTCCCTTACATTACGTTATAAGTGATGTAAGGGACTTTTTTATTATTTTGATTTTTGAAAGGATAAAAAGAAAATGTCGGAAAAAGACGAAAAGAGAGAATATTTTCTCAGTGTATACCGTCATTCCATGGCGCACGTGCTTGCTAAGGCGGTAATGGAAATTTTTGGAAAGGAAAATGTACAAATAGCAATCGGCCCTCAGATTGAAGACGGTTTCTATTATGATTTCCTTTTGCCAAGAGCAATTGTTATGGATGATTACAAGACAATTGAAGACAAGATGCGTGAAATCTTAAAAAGAAAAGAAGATTTTACCGTTAAGGAAGTTTCAAGGAGCGAAGCTCTTGAGATTTTTAAGGATCAGAAGTTTAAGGTTGAACTTATTAATGATTTACCTGAGGATGAAAAGATTACAATATATCATACAGGTGATGATTTCGTTGATTTGTGCCGAGGACCTCACGTTGCAAACACTGTTGAACTTATGAATGTTGCTTTCCAGATTAAGTCTGTTTCCGGTTCATATTGGAGAGGCGATGAACACAGAGATCAGTTACAGAGAGTTTATGTCTATGCTTTCCCTGACAAGAATCAGCTTAAGGATCACTTAAAGCTCATTCAGGAAGCAATGGAAAGAGATCATAAAAAGATTGGTCCTGCTCTTGATTTGTTTATGTTTGATGAGACTGCTCCGGGTATGCCTTACTGGCTTCCAAGAGGATGGAAGATGTACCAGGCGCTCATGAAATTCTCAAGAGATATTCAGGATAAGCACGGCTATACCGAGATTGCTGCTCCTCTTATTGATAATAAGAAATTGTGGTTAATCAGTGGCCATTGGGCGCATTATATTAATAATATGTTCCTTGTACCGGGCGTTGCAGGAAGCGTTAAGGAAGACACAGTTATTGAGAATGTGTATGACAGTCTTGAAGAGGGCGCAAACAAGTCATTCGTAAATATTGAGAAGAATTCGGTCATTTATAATCGTGAACAACTTGATACAATGGGGGCAAAGCCAATGAACTGTCCAAATGCTATGCTTACCTACAAGCGTGTGCTTCATTCTTATAAGGAACTTCCAATCCGTTACAGTGAATATGATGTGCTTCACCGTAAGGAAAAGTCAGGTCAGATGAACGGACTCTTCAGAGTTCAGGAATTCAGACAGGATGATGACCATACATTCGTTATGGAGTCTCAGATTGAATCTGAAATTGAAGATATTATTTCAATTGCTGATGAAATTTACAGCACTTTTGGTGTTACTTACAGAGCCGAACTTTCAACAAGACCTGATGATTTTATGGGCGACATTGAAGTTTGGAACCGGGCTGAAGCTTCTCTTAAGAAGATTCTTGATAAGAAGTACGGCGAAGGCGGATATGAAATTAATGAAGGTGACGGTGCGTTCTACGGACCAAAGATTGACCTTCAGATTAAGGATG
>CAJOOB010000057.1 GCA_905236025.1 uncultured Lachnospiraceae bacterium | reverse complement strand
GCCTTAACCATACAGCCCGGTTCCTTTATATGTACGCATCCGTTATATTTACACCGTCCTTCGTAAACATCAAATTCCGGCATATAATATCTCAGTTCTTCCTTCGCGCAGTCTGCAATATACATTGTTGCAAACCCCGGAGTATCCATAATATATGTATCTCCCTCCACATGGAACAATTCCGTGTGCCTTGTGGTCTGTTTCCCCCGCTCAATTTTCTTACTGATTTCGCCCGTTTGCGAATCCGCACCCGGAACAAGTGCATTAAGCATTGAAGACTTTCCTACACCCGAAGGCCCTGCAAGAGTAGTTGTCTTGCCCTTTAACTCTGCCAAAACAACATCAATACCCATTGTTTTTGCGGTGCTGGTATAAATACATTTATACCCTGCCTTCTCATATATTTTACCATAAACCACATCCTCATTTCCATCCATTAAATCAATTTTATTGAAACAAATAATGGGTTTTACTCCCGTCATTTCCATCATAACAAGGAATCTGTCAAGTAATTTGAGGCTTGGCATTGGACTTTTTACCGCAAAGACAATAAGTGCCTGATCGATATTTGCCACCGCAGGACGTATAAGTTCGTTTCTTCTTGGCAATATCTCCAAGATATTCCCTTCCTTATCTTTTTCATCCAAAACGGTAATCAAAACATCATCCCCGACAAGAGGTTTTTGCTTATTATACCTGAATATACCCTTAGCTTTGCAAATATACGCCCCTTTACCAGGAACATAAACCTCATAGTCTCCGGCAACGCCTTTTATGATTTTTCCATTATAATTTAAATCCATTAAAACCTTTCACTTACATTTACATCTATATAAAATGCTAATTTGCAACAACTACGTAACTGTAAATGGTTACAGCCGTCCATTCAGAACTGTACGTTGTGGAAAGGCTCATGCTTCCCGACGTGTTTAAATCAGCGGAAGATGTTGTTGTGGTTTCTTCCTCTGTGGTTGTATCTTCTTCAGTGGTTTCAACCTCTCTATAATACAGAATTATTTTTATTGTAACATCAGTGCTTGTATCACTGATATCAGCCGTATAAGTTAGTCTTGTACCCTCAAGTGCCATTGCCGCCGTATAAGTAATTGTACTTTTGCCGCTCGCATTAAGTATCGCATTTGATGTATCCGTCTGCTTAACACCGTCCGGATCAACATAAGTAACCTCAGACACAACATAGGCCTCAAGCTTTTGTGTCGAATCAAGGGTTGGCACGTTAGAATAAGAAATTGAAGGGGTGGTAATTGTCTTTGAATAATCCTTACCCTTACTTACATTAACGACAACCGTTGTATTCACATTTTCAGCACTTACATCCAGCTTTTCACCTGCTTCAACGTCTTGACTTATAACAACGCCTTCTTCAACATCATCATCATATATGTAATTAACTTTCATTGAGAGCATATTCTCATTAAGTAGCGCTTCCGCCTCTTCTTCCGTAAGGCCAACAACGTCAGGTACCGTAACAACTGAATCCGCACCGTAACTTGAAACAACTTCAATCGTTGTTCCGTACGGAACACTGTCTCCGCCATCAGGGTCTGTGGAAATAACAATACCAACCTCAACGGTATCACTATTTTCTCTTGTAATCTTAACAACAAAACCTTCAGCTTCAAGCTGTTCTGACGCTTCTTCCTCGCTAAGTCCCACAACATCCGGAACAGTAACAGCTTCCTTTCCTGCACTTACAACAAGAGTAACCGTTGAAGATCTTGCAACGGATTCACCTGCTTCAATACTCTGTTCCATAACAATATTTTCTTCAATATCGTTACTCTCTTCATACGTAATCTTATATTCAAGATGCGCCTCTTCCAATGCTTCTTCCGCAGCGTCAATATCATATCCCACAACATCAGGAACAGTTGTAAGCTTGGATGAAGAATTTGTAGTTGTACTTTCATTACCTGAAGTACCACTGCAGTTACCCTTAAAAGCAAGCACCAAAACAAGAATGATAATAAGAACCAAAACAGTCCCGGCAATACTTGCAATGGTAATAACCTTGTCATACTTACCCTGGGTTAACTTAAAATCATCGTCTTCATCTTCTGTATTTTCCTTAACCAAAGGCTCAGCCTTTAAGTCAATATTTGTTGTATTTCTTATTGATGCAGTATCATATCCCGGATTTACATAATCACTGATACCCGCCTCGTTTCTGATTCCGTTAATATCATCCTGTGTAATAACAAGCGCCGATTTTTCCTCATTGTTTAAAACAACAAAATCCTCATCCGGTGTAACAAGAGACTTCTTTAAATCAGAAATCAAAGAAGCTGCCTTTGAATATCTTCTTTCCGGGTCTTTTTGCGTACACTTTTCAACAATCTTTTCAATACTGATTGGTACAACAGCATAAGTACGCATTGACGGCATCTGCTCCTGTACATGTTGCAGGGCGATGGCCACAGTGGACTCACCTTCATAAGGTACAGTACCCGTAATCATCTCAAACAAAGAAATACCAAGAGAATAAATATCACTCTTTTCGTCCACAAAGCCGTTCTTAGCCTGTTCAGGTGAGATATAATGAACAGAACCCATTGCATTTGCACCAAGCGAATCAGAAGATGCGGCTCTTGCAATACCAAAATCAGTAACCTTAACCTTGCCTTCACGTGAAATCAAAACGTTTTGAGGTTTGATATCCCTGTGTATAATATGATTATTATGAGCAGCCTCCATACCCTGAGCGATTTGTATTGCAATACTTACCGCTTCCTTGTATGGAAGTTTACCCTTACGTTCTATATATTTCTTTAAAGTAATACCGTCAATAAGTTCCATAACGATATAATAAATACCGTTATCCTCACCTACATCAAAGATATTTACAATATTAGGATGTGCAAGACCTGCTGCCGACTGCGCTTCAATCTTAAATCTTGAAACGAAGCTCTTATCCTCGCAAAACTCCTGTTTTAAAACCTTGATGGCCACAAATCTTCCGAGTTTATGGTCTTTAGCTCTATATACATTAGACATTCCGCCTGAACCGACTTTGTCCACGACTTCATATCTGTCACCAATAAGCATACCTTTTCTAATCATCTTAATATCCTTTCAGCCAAGCAACTACAACTCAATAAGTACAACCGTAATATTGTCCTTTCCGCCGTTTTGATTAGCGGTATCAACAAGTTTCTTTGTTTTTTCCTCGATTGTACCATCTCCGTTGACAATAGTCTTAATGGTTACATCTTCAGTCATATTTGTAAGACCGTCGCTGCACATTAAAATCTTATCGCCACTCTCATACTGAACTTCAAAATAATCAGCATCCACATCATCATCTATGCCAACTGCACGGGTTATAATGTTTTTCTTAACATGAGTCCGCGCCTCGTCTTTATCAATTTTGCCAAGACTAACCAAATCTTCCACATAAGAATGGTCTCTTGTGATTTGGTGAATGTCGTCATCAATAAAATAAAGCCTGGAATCGCCAACATTTGCAATGTAGATCATGTTCTCCACAATTGTTGCAATTACAAGAGTGGTTCCCATACCTTCATATTGCGAATCGGTAGATGCAAGCTCTTTAACAACGGCATTGGCATCATTTACAGCTTTTTGAAGTATATAAATAATATCATTTTTTCTGGAAGTTTTTACAGACTTAACAACGGTCTCAACCGCCGTCTTAGATGCCACTTCGCCCGCTTTATGTCCGCCCATTCCGTCAGCCACAACAAATAAATTTGGTAACTTTCCGACCGGATGAACTTCTTTGTAGACAAAATCCTGATTTGATATTCTTATCCTACCAATATCAGTTGCTGCATATGCTTTCATTCTTCCTCCAAACCATTTTCACGCTTAGTAATAAAGCTTTTACGTAATTGACCGCAGGCACCGTTAATATCCCTGCCCATTTCCCTTCTAATAGTAACATTTATTCGTTTTTTTTCAAGGAAATTTTTAAACTTAAGGATTTCCTCAGTCGTCCCCTGCTTATAATCTCTTTCCTTAATAGGGTTAACCGGAATGAGATTAATATGACAGTTCTTACCCTCAACAAGCAAAGCTAATTTCTTTGCCTCGGTAAGATTATCGTTTACCTTAGAAACAAGACTGTATTCAAAAGATATTCTTCTGCCGGTCTTTTTGTAATAATAGTCGCAGGCATCCATAATTTCTTTAATATTGTATTTATTAGCAATCGGCATCAAAGATTTTCTTGTCTCATCATCCGCAGCATGCAGGCTTATGGCTAATGTAATTGCAAGTTCTTTATCTGCAAGCTCATAAATCTTTGGTACAATACCGCAGGTTGAAAGAGTCAGGTTTCTTTCGCTTATGTTAAGGCCTTTGTCATTACTTATAAGGTCTAAAAACTTAAGGACGTTATCAAAGTTATCCAAAGGTTCGCCGCTTCCCATAAGTACCACGTTTGAAACCCTTTTGCCGGAAAGCTTTTGTATTTCATATACCTCTTCAAGCATCTCCGAAGGCTCTAAATTTCTTACCCTTCCGTCTAAGGTTGAGGCACAAAACTTACATCCCATTCTGCAGCCGACCTGAGTGGATATACAAACCGAATTGCCGTGCTTGTAAAGCATTAACACGCTTTCCACGATATTACCGTCAGGCAATTCAAAAAGATACTTGCTTGTACCGTCAATCTGCGAGGTAAGTACCTCCACCGGCTTTAAGGTTACAAGCGTCGTTTTACTTTTAAGTTTTTCTCTTAAGTCCTTTGAGAGATTTGTCATTTCATCAATTGAAGAGGCAAGCTTTACATGAAGCCAGTCATATACCTGTCCGGCCCTGAACTTCTTTTCGCCAAGCTCCTCCATAAAAGCGCAAAGCTCATCAAAATTAAGACTTCTTAAATCAATCTTTTCCATATACCTTTTTACTTTTTTATGAACTTACAGATAAAAAATCCATCATTTCCGTATTTATCCGGAAGTATCTGTAAATATCCGTCCTTTAACGTATCCGTCTGCAGCCCCTTTGGAACAATATCACTTATATCCGCAGGTTTTAACTTAAAGTTTTCCATCAGATAATTGTAATTGCCCATATTTTCTTCAGTATTAATTGTACAGGTTGAAAAAACAAGTTTTCCGCCCTTCTTTAAATACCTTACCGCATTTGAAAGAATATTTCTTTGTATTGGGATTAAGTTTTCAATACTCTCTTTTGTAACATTATATTTAATGTCCGGTTTTCTTGATATTACACCAAGTCCCGAACAGGGAATATCACACATTACAAGGTCCATTTTTCTAAAATACCTTGCATCCGGTACAGTTGCATCAAAAACCTGCGGTTCAACGTTTGTATATCCAAAGCGTTCAAGGTTTTCCCTTATAAGATTCACCTTCTTTTCGTTAATGTCCCTGCTGATTATATGTCCCGTGTTTTTCATTATATCGGCCATGTGCATTGTTTTTCCGCCCGGTGCGGCACACATATCAATAACGTTATACCCTTCTTTCGGATCTGCAATACATGCAGCAAGCATGGAACTAAAGTTTTGCACCTGAATGTATCCGTCAAGAAAGGCCTGAAGTTTTTCAATATAATCATAATTTTCAATGTAAATTGCGTCACTTAAATTGTTGCTTCTTGTGACCTTAACACCGTCTTCACAAAGCATCTGCACAATCTCATCAACGCTTTTTTCGCTTGTATTACACCTTACCTGTAACTTCTTATCATGACTTAGATAGGCTTCAAATATCTTTATTGAATCTTCAATACCAAATGAGTAAATGTATTTTTCAACAATCCATACAGGCATTGAATACTTAACACTAAGATGTTTAACCATATCCTCCGAAGGATTTGGAAGTTTAACATCATCAATGCTTCTTGCGATATTTCTCAATACCCCGTTTACAAAGCCTTTAAGACCTGCAAATCCGTGTTTTTCCGTAAGCTTAACAGCCTCATTACAAACAGCTGAATCAGGCACGGAATCCATATATTTAATCTGATAAACGGAAAGTCTTAATATATTACGAATAAGAGGCTTCATCTTAGAAACCTTAGTCTTTGAAAACTCATCAATTATATAATCAATGAAAATGCAATATTCAACGGTTCCTTCAGTAAGCCTCGTCAAAAAACTTCTGTCTTTTTTATTTAAATGAGAATTTTCTTTTAGAGTTTCTCTTAAAACCACGTGACTTAACTGCCTCTTTTCAAGTATTGAAACAAGCATATCAAGACAAAGGTCTCTCGTGTTATTGCTAATCACGTCTTCTTCCTCCGAATAAGAGTATTAGTCTTAATAACTGTAAAAGTCCGGATGCCGCTGCCGCAACGTATGTAAGAGCCGCTGCCGAAAGCACCTTCTTTGCGGATCTGTGTTCGTTGGTTGAAACAATTCCGTAATCATTAATACAATCAAGCGCCCTGGCGGATGCGTTAAATTCAACAGGTAATGTGATTATCTGGAACAAAACCGCAAAAGAAAAGCATATAATACCGATTGAAATAAGTGTCTGATTGTAGCTTAAAATAATACCCGCAATAATTAATATCCAGGATATCTTTGAGCCAAAATTTGCAACAGGAACAAATGCAGATCTGAGTGACAACGGCACATATCCAACATTATGTTGAATTGCATGTCCACATTCATGCGCAGCAACAGAAATTGCGGCAATAGACGTGCTTGAATATACTGAATCAGAAAGGTTTACAACCTTCTTTGACGGATCGTAATGATCTGTCAAATCACCGCTTACATGTCTAACAGGTACATCATTGATTCCCTTGTTTCTAAGAATCATCTCGGCAACCTGAGCTCCTGTATATCCGCAGTTAGCGCGAACCTTTGAAAATCTTGCAAATGTTGATTTTACATTTGCAGATGCAATAAGTGATAAAACAACACCTATTAAAACAAGAATATAAGTAGGATCAAAATAATAACCGTATGGCATTCTTACTCACTCCAATCTTAAACAATTTCTTTATCTTTAACAAACATTCCCTGTATGTTCTTTGCTCCTCTTAAATAATCAGAAGTACACATACGTTTCTTTCCTTCAGGCTGAAGTTCGTATATTTCAAGCGATCCTTCCCCTGTCTGAACAACAATGGCATCCGTATTAACAAGGGCAATTGTTCCCGGTTTTAATCTCTCACCGTTTTCGTCGGTATAATTTTTATTTGAAACCTCTGCCGCAAGAATTTTAAACATCTTACCGTTTAAGTACGTAAAAGCACTTGGCCACGGAAAAAGCCCTCTTATAAGTCTTTCAATACTTACCGCATCTTTAGAAAAGTCAATGTTACCCATCTGCTTATCAATCTTACCCGCATACGTTGACTCTTCATCAGTCTGTTTTGTTCTTGTAACAGTTCCCTTTTCTAATTTATCAAGCGTACTTAAAATAATATCAGCACCAAGAAGTGAGAGTTTGTCAAAAAGACTTCCTCCCGTCTCATTATCTGAAATAATCACTTCTTTTTGCTCTAAAATATCACCGGTATCAAGGCCTTCGTCCATAAGCATTGTTGTAACGCCCGTCTTTTCAAAACCGTCAATAACAGACCACTGAATAGGCGCTGCCCCTCTTAACTTTGGAAGCAAGGAAGCATGGACATTTACACAGCCGTACTTTGGCATATCAAGAATTGCCTTTGGCAAAATCTGGCCATAGGCCACAACCACAAAGACGTCCGCAGGATACTTCGAAAGTTCCTTTATAAACTCCTCGTCTCTTGCTCGCTTTGGCTGAAGACAGGTAATATTTTCCCGTACCGCAACTTCCTTTACCGGAGAAAAGGATATTTCCTTGCCCCTGCCTCTTGGCTTATCCATCTGCGTGACGATAGCCACAACTTCGTGATTTTTTATTAGATTTTCAAGCACCGGTACCGAAAAATCCGGTGTTCCCATAAACACTATCTTCATATTGTTTCTCTTTATTCTTCTTCATCTTCGTAAAGTGAAGCCGAATCAACAACGTCACCTTCCACAAAATCCGTGTATAACTTTCCGTCGAGATGGTCAAGTTCGTGGCAGATTGCTCTTGCAAGGAGTTCTTCGCCTTCAATAATAAACTCTTCCATATTTTCGTCTAAAGCCTTTGCCTTAACGTAATTCGGTCTTTTAACAATACCGGTTTTGCCGGGATAACTTAAGCATCCTTCATAACCTGTCTGTTCGCCGCTTGTTTCAAGAATCTCAGGGTTAATCATTACAATCGGGCCTTCACCCACATCAATAACCACAAGTCTCTTTAAAATACCAACCTGTGGAGCCGCAAGACCAACACCGTCTTCTTCATACATGGTGTCTAACATATCTTCAATGAGCACCTTAATCTTTGGCGTCATTTCAGTAATTTCTTTACAACGCTTTCTAAGGACATCGTCCCCAAAAATCCTTATCTTTCTTGTTGCCATATAATACCTCTTTTTCTATTTAGAGCTTAAACATCATTTTTTGTCGGATTAAAATAATCTAACCCCTATATTTTATAATAAATCATCCAAAAAGACAAATTTATTTTATACGCCGTTATACGGGTCAAAATCAAACGAAACATTTACACTCTTATAAATCTCACAAAATCTTCCCGATAAAAACTCCGTTTCAAGTTCGTTTTTAATCTTTACAAGGTCTTCTTTATCCTGCGCCTTCATATAAATTACTTTTCTGTACATATCATTAAGTTTAAATATTGAAGCATTTGCAGGCCCAATAATCTTAATATCCTTTGTATAAGAGTTTAGCGCATACGTCTTTTCTTTTATGTAATCTGCGGCATCCGCAACCTTTTTTTCATCAGTTGAGGTAATTAAAAGCACAACCATATGTACAACCGGCGGATAATGCATTAAATTTCTGTAATTTATTTCCGTATTGTAAAAGCTGTCATAATCCTGGCGGGCAGCACTCTCAATACTGTAATTGTCAGGCGTATATGTCTGAATAACGACGTCACCTAAAACCTCTCCTCTTCCCGCACGGCCCGCAGCCTGCGTAAGAAGCTCGAACGTCCTTTCCGCCGCCCTGTAATCGGAAGCATACAAAGAAGTATCCGCAGCAATAACGCCAACCAAAGTAACAAGAGGGAAATCATGACCTTTAACAATCATCTGAGTTCCGACCAAAATATCCGCTTCATGGTTTGCAAACGGTACCAAAACCTCTTCATGCCCGTTTTTACCTGAAGTAGTGTCGGCATCCATTCTTAAAACCCTTGCAGAAGGATAGCGCTTATGCAATTCTTCTTCAACCTTTTGCGTTCCCGTACCGAATATTCCAATGTACTTAGAACCACACTCCGGACAAAGCCTGTATTCAGGGATACTGTAACCGCAGTAATGGCAGTTTAGAGTATTTCCGTTTGGAGATTTATGGAAAGAAAGTGATACGTCACAATGCGGACATTTTGGCACATGGCCGCACTTTCTGCAGGATATAAATCCCGCATACCCTCTTCTGTTTAAGAAAAGCATGATTTGTTCGTGCTTTTCCAACCTGTCTTTAATGAGCCTGTCAAGTTCATCGCTAAACATTGACTTATTGCCGTTTTCAAGTTCTTTACGCATATCAACGACACTTACTTTTGGTAAAACACTTTCCTTTGCACGTTTAAAGAGTTTATGCAGATAACACTTATTTTGCACGCAGTTATAGAAACTGTCCACGGAAGGAGTGGCCGAGCCAAGCACAAGTGTCCCGTTACGCTGCTTCATTCTGAAAGCCGCAACTTCCTTTGTGGAATATTTTGGAACGGTTTCACTTTTATATGAATTTTCATGTTCTTCATCAATAATAATTAAAGAAAGATTCTTAAAAGGCGTAAAAAGAGCAGATCTTGGCCCGATCATAATATCAATGTCACCTTTTTTTGCCCTTTCAAACTGGTCATATCGCTCACCTGCAGAAAGCCTTGAGTTAATAATGGATACTCTGTCCTTAAACTTTCTTCTGAAACGCATAACGGTCTGGAAAGTAAGTGCAATTTCAGGAATAAGAACAATCGCCTGCTTCCCCTCTTTAATAACCTCATCAATTAATTTTATATAAACCTCGGTTTTACCCGAGCCTGTAATTCCGTATATAAGATGTTGTGAATACTCATTTTTCTTCATATGTCCCAAAATATCTTCATATACCTTATTTTGAGCGTCATTTAAAGTAATATTATATTCCCCTCTGTCAGTATCTTTAATTGGATTTCTGTAAACAGTATCAGAAACAAGAGAAATAACGCCTTCTGTTTCCATTGCCTTAATTGTGGCACTTGCAACACAAAGCTTTTTTGTAACCTCTTCATAAGATAAATCCCCATCCGTAACAAGCGCTTCCAAAAGCCTGAATTTTGCCTTTGCACGCTTCTTATACTTAAGTAAAAGTTCATCTAATGCTTCATCATTCTTGATATTTAAGACAATCGTCTTTCTTTCAACATGTTTAACAGACTTACTTACCGGTATAACCGTTTTTAAGGCAGCATTAATTGAGCCGCCAAACTCCTCATGAATAAAATAAGCAAGCTCAATCATCTCTGAATCCGTTGAAACACTCGCAGGACAAATCCCTAAAATATCCTTTATCTTTGAGGCTTCAATTGAAGGATTATCCTTAATTGAAATAACATATCCCGTAAGTTTTCTTGCGCCAAAAGTAATATCCACCCTTACACCCGGGTGGATATTCTTTTCTAATTCCTTTGGAATGTTATATTCAAAGGTTTTATCAAGTTTTTCTCGTGAAATATCAACGATTATATCTGCATACATTAGAATAAACCTGTAATAACTCCGTCATCAGTTACATCAATGTTATTTGCAGCAGGAACCTTTGGTAAGCCCGGCATTGTCATGATGCTTCCTGTGATAGCCACAACAAATCCGGCACCTGCTGATACATATACTTCCCTTACATTTATGTCAAAGTCTGTAGGACGACCAAGGAGTGTCGGATCGTCTGATAATGAATACTGAGTCTTTGCCATACATACAGGAAGATTTCCAAAACCCAGATCAGTAATATTCTTTAAAGCCTTCTCAGCCTGTGAAGAATAAATAACGCCCTTTGCTCCGTAAATTTCCTTTGAGATTGTTTCAATCTTTTCTTTTAAGGAAAGTGAATCTTCATAAATCGGCTTAAAGTTGCTTTCCTTAGTTTCAATAGTTTCAATAACGGTCTTTGCAAGTTCAACGCCGCCGTCTCCGCCGTGCTCCCAAACCTCTGAAAGAGCAAATGTACAATCTCTGTCTTCACAGAACTTCTTAACATATGCAAGTTCAGCGTCTGAATCCGTAACGAAACGGTTTAATGTAACAACTACAGGCACATTGTACTTCTGAAGGTTTTCAATATGCTTTTCAAGGTTTACAATACCTTTCTTTAAAGCATCAAGGTTTTCATTTGATAAATCTGCCTTATTTACGCCACCGTTATATTTAAGTGCTCTTACTGTTGCAACAAGAACAATCGCATCCGGCTTAAGTCCTGCCATTCTGCACTTAATATCAAGGAACTTCTCAGCGCCAAGATCAGCACCGAAACCTGCCTCCGTAATTACATAATCAGCAATCTTTAAAGCTGTCTTTGTTGCTCTTACAGAGTTACAACCGTGTGCAATGTTTGCAAAAGGACCACCGTGTACAAGTGCAGGCGTATGTTCAAGGGTCTGAATAAGGTTTGGCTTAATGGCATCCTTAAGAAGAGCGGCCATTGCGCCTGTTGCCTTTAAATCCCCCGCAGTAACAGGTTCACCCTTACGTGTATATGCAACAATTATCTTAGAAAGTCTTTCCTTTAAGTCCTTCATGTCACTTGCAAGACAAAGGATGGCCATTATCTCTGAAGCAACGGTAATAACAAAGTGGTCTTCTCTTACAAAGCCGTCCATCTTGTTACCAAGACCCACAACAACATTTCTTAAAACTCTGTCGTTCATATCAAGACATCTCTTCCAGACAATCTGTCTTGTATCAATATCCAACTCATTTCCCTGCTGAATGTGGTTATCAAGCATTGCTGCAAGGAGGTTGTTTGCGGATGTGATGGCGTGGAAATCACCCGTAAAGTGAAGGTTTAAGTCTTCCATCGGAACAACCTGTGCGTATCCGCCGCCTGCAGCACCGCCCTTTATACCAAAGCAAGGGCCAAGTGAAGGCTCTCTTAATGCAATAACAGCTTTCTTATTAAGTTTGCCAAAAGCTTCTCCCAAACCAACGGAAGTAGTTGTCTTACCTTCACCCGCAGGTGTCGGGTTAATGGCTGTTACAAGAATAAGCTTTCCATCCTTATTATTCTTAACGGAATCCATAAATTCATTTGAGATCTTTGCCTTATATTTTCCGTATAATTCAAGGTCATCTTCCTTAAGGCCAAGGCTTTGTGCAACCTCTTTAATAGGGATTAATTCTGCTTCCTGTGCAATTTCAATATCACTCTTCATTTTATTGCCCTTTCGTGTTTACTCGATGTTTCTAAAGTATAATTCATTTAATTTCTTATTTCAACAATTCGAAATCAAATTATAAATTTAACGCTTTTTCATTAAAGATGAGAGTCACAAAAGCTTTCAAAATCGGACATTCCCATATAAATATCCCTGGTTTTTGAACCGTTACCCGCACCAATAACACCCGCTTCGCAAAGCTGATCAACGATACGTGCCGCTCTGTTAAAACCAATCTTGTATTTTCTTTGTAAAAAGCCAATTGAAGCCTTACCCGACTCAATAAACGTTCTTCCTGCATCGGCAAAAAGATCGTCATATTCGTTGCCATCGCCACCTGCAGATAAACCGTCCGAGCTTTCAGAAACCACAAATTTATTGATTCCCGGATCCGTATTATCTCCAAAACTCTGCTTCTTCCAGTGATCAACCACATTTAAAATCTCTGTATCGGATACATAAGAACCCTGAAGTCTTACAGGATTCTTGTATCCCGCAGGATTAAAGAGCATATCACCGTTACCAAGAAGTGTTTCAGCTCCCGCCTGATCAAGGATAATTCTTGAATCCACGGCGGTTGCAACACTGAGTGCCGTTCTTGAAGGAATATTACCTCTTATAAGACCCGTAACAATATCCGCAGAAGGTCTTTGAGTTGCAATAATCATATGAATACCTGCCGCTCTTGCAAGCTGTGCAATACGACAGATCGATGCTTCAACCTCGCTTCTTGCAACCATCATAAGGTCTGCAAGCTCGTCAATAACAATGAGTATCTGCGGCATCTTTATGGCAGGTGCACCGTCTTCAAGCGCACACGCCTCACCGGATTCAACCTTTTCATTATACCCTTTAATGTCTCTCACATTATTTGCCGCAAAAGTCTTGTAACGGTTTTGCATCTCATTAACCGCCCACTTTAAAACTCCGCTTGCTTCCTTAGGGTCTGTTACAACATCATGAATAAGGTGTGGAATACCGTTATAAACCTGGAATTCAACAACCTTAGGGTCAATGATAAGGAGTCTCACTTCATCCGGTGTCGCCCTAAACAAAATATTCATGATAATTGAGTTTGTAAACACGGATTTACCCGAACCTGTGGTACCTGCAACAAGCATATGAGGCATCTTTGCAATATCTGCAACAACCACATTTCCCGCAATATCTTTACCAGCTGCAAAAGCAAGCTTTGCAGAAGTTTTCTTTAATTCATCAGAATCAATCAAATCCCTTATAAGCACGGATTCACGTACTTTGTTTGGAACTTCAATACCCACCGCCTGTTTACCGGCAATAGGAGCTTCAATTCTTAAATCGGCAGCGGCAAGTTCAAACTTGATTTCATCCGCAAGAGAAGTGATTTTTGCAAGCTTTGTACCCGTTTCAGGCTGTATTTCAAATCTTGTAACGGAAGGGCCCTTACAATAATCGGTAACTCTCACATTTACGCCAAAGTTAGAAAGCACCTTTACAAGTCTTGCCGCAGTATCTCTTAATTCCTTTTCATTAGCGGCAGTCTTTGAACTCTTGCCTCTTGCAAGAAGGCTTAATTTGGGGAGTTCATAGCCTCTGTTAACATTAGTTTCTCTTGCAGGTCTTGATACAGAAGCCACACTTCTCTTTGCAACATCCTGTAAAGCATCCGGATCATTTTGAATTTCCTTATTCATTGTTGAACCGGGAACAATTTTATCAACCTTACTTTCAAAATCATCTGAAGGTTTATGCCACGTAACAGGCTCCATATCACTTGCAGCCGTATTTTCTCTATTTTCCGTGACATTCGTTCCAAATCCGACAAGTGAAGTTTTATCGGTAACGCCCGGTCCTTCATATATATCATCCGTAATACCAAATTCAGACTTAGGATTATCCATTAAATTGTCAACATCCACATGACCCCTGAAGATGCTTGCGTTTCTTATTTTTTGAATCTCGGACTGAGCAGAGCCGACTTCGGTCATTTCAGGAGAAGGCGCGTTCTCATCACGCATGGTGATAATTTCAACGCCGCGCTTCTTTTCAAGTTCTCTCTTTTTAGGCTTAGAAAGGTCAACATTTAAAAACTTTGCCGCAAGTTCTTCCTCTTCTGTTTTTTCATCCTTTAAAATCTCACCGGACGGCGTAAATTCTTCGAAAGTGGTAATTTCAACGCCTGAATGAACCTTCTTTTCGGGAACTTCTTTTTGTGGTTTATTTTCTCTGGTATTTACAGGCTTTTTAGCCTTTTCATTTCTTCTTGGTTCTTCTTCATATTCATACTCATCCTCTTCTTCATCATCCCTTAAACCACCCTTAAAGTTGAATCTTTCTTTATCAATTGAAAACCACTCGTTGATTGGCTTTGCCACAGTAAACATTGCTGCAATTAAGACAATAGCCACAGTAATGATTATTGCGCCCACTTTACTTAAGAGCATAACAAAGAAAAGAGCAAACATGCCGCCCAGTAAGCCGCCGCCGTTTTTAACCGAAGCGCACTTTGAATATAAATCAAGGAATTTCACTCTGTCAGAATAAACAATTGTATGAATAAGCGTACAAACCGATACAAAAAGCACTGCGCTTGCAATAATTCTTCTTGTGGTAAGTCCTTCTTCACCATCTGTGTATGCAATAAACCAGGTTATAAATACCAAAATAAAAGGTAAAAAATACGCCATTAAACCCAAAATGCCAAACATAAAGTATCTGACATACTTTGCGGGTGTTGTATCAATTACCCCAAAATTTATAAGGAAAAGTATTATCCCCAAAGCAACTGCAATAACAAGCGCAATCTGCGCCTTCATCCTGGCACTTTCCTTATTTCTTATTTCACCTGTATCCATCTGTCCGGCTTTTTTTATTGAAGAAGAGGTTGTTTTCTTAGCTGTGCTTCTTGTACTGCCAGACTTAGATTTAGTTGTTCTTTTTTTTGATTTTCCAGAGCCTGTTGCCACTGTACTACTCCTCCGTTTTATAAGTAATTAAAAGCCCGCCAAAAACATAATGATTGAAAACGCGCCCATCAAAAAGCAATAATATGCAAATACCTTAAAGCCTTTATTCTTTATTAATTTAAGCATAAATTTAATGCAAAAATAACCAACCAAAGCTGCGGCAATCATGCCTGCAATATATGCAGCAAAATCAGATGTACCTGCGCTTTCTTCAAAGAAATCCGGTAAATCCAAAACCGCAGAGCCAAGAATAACGGGTATTGAAAGGATGAACGAGAATTTAACGGCAAATTCCTTATCTGCCTTACATACTCTTGCAGCCGTAATTGTACTACCTGATCTTGAAATACCCGGAAGAACCGCAATACCCTGACAAATACCAACAATAAGCGCCTTATGGTAAGGAAGATTCTCTTCATTAAGAGCACCCTCACTTACTTTTTCACCAAGCAAAAGGATAATACCCGTACATATAAGAAAGATTCCCGGGAATATCAGTGTCTTTCCAAGAGCCTCAACCGTATCGTTTAACAAAAGTCCCATCACGGCCGTTGGCAAAGTTGCCACAATCACAAGCATAACAAATCTTCTGTATGGCGTATCCAAAATTTTTTTATATTCTTTTTTCTCTTTTGAAAAGAGGTTTCTTACGAATAAAAATGCATTATAAAATGCAAGACCGACAATTGCAAAACCGTTTACGATAAGCTGCAGGATATCTTTGTAAAACACAACAAATACGGCAATTAATGTTCCAACGTGCAACAATATATCAAAGGCAAGGCCCACCTCTTCCATTCCGAAAATATTCTTGAAGACAGCCAGGTGACCGGAACTTGATACCGGCAGGAATTCCGTAAGGCCCTGTAAGATTCCCAATAATACTGATTTAATTATCTTTTCCATTTTTCCTCCGAAAGCAATCACTGCTCGCATTATTTGATTCAACCAAAATCCTAATTATTATATAAAAAACCAACAAAAAATTCAACTATGTGGGTTGCTTTTGCCCCATAAAACATTTATAATATTGAAACGGCGCAATGTAGATATTTACTAAGCAATATCACATTTCGAAAATGAAAATGCAAAGGACAATACGGCTATGAAATACACGAATATCGAAGACGTAAAAGAAAACGTTTTAGAGTTGTTGGAAAATAAAAAATTTGCCGAAATCAAGCCACTTATCAACGATTTAAACCCGGCTGATATTGCGGTTTTATTTGGCAGCGTGGATCAGGCTG
The DNA here is from genome assembly GCA_905236025.1 of uncultured Lachnospiraceae bacterium. Lineage (GTDB taxonomy): Bacteria > Bacillota > Clostridia > Lachnospirales > Lachnospiraceae > CAJOOB01. The sequence continues at coordinate 5,520 of CAJOOB010000057.1, read as the reverse complement.
AAGTGCCCATTCTCTTCAGGCTCTTAAATAAGGAAACCGCTGCGGAAACATTTTCTTATATGGAAACCGATAAGCAAAAAGATTTAATTACCGCATTCAGTGATTTCGAATTACGAGTCGTAATCGAAAACCTCTTCATGGATGATACGGTAGATATCATTGAGGAAATGCCTGCAAACGTGGTAAATAAAATCTTACGCATTATCACACCGGAAAGACGTAAACAGATAAACGAACTTCTTAACTACCCTGACGACAGTGCCGGAAGCATCATGACAACCGAGTACATTGCGTTAAAGAAAGACTTAACGGTGGAAGAAGCATTTAAAAAAATAAAAAAAGAAGGCGTAAACAAGGAAACAATCTACACCTGTTACGTAATTGAAAACCGTAAACTTATTGGTACAGTCACGGTTAAAGACCTTCTTTTGGCTGAAGGCGACGAAAAGATCGAAGACATTATGAAGTCACACCTTATCTTTGTTACAACACACGAAGATCAGGAAAAAGTTGCAAACATGTTCAACAAATACGACCTTCTTGCCCTCCCTGTAGTTGACAAAGAAGAACGCCTTGTCGGTATCATCACAGTCGATGACGCCATGCAGGTATTGCAGGAAGAAAGTACCGAAGATATTGAGGCCATGGCCGCTATTTTGCCAAGTGACAAGTCTTATATGAAGACGGGCGTCATTGAAACCTGGAAAAAGCGTATTCCCTGGCTTTTACTCCTCATGATTTCCGCAACCTTTACGGGAAAAATCATTGGACATTACGAAGAAGCCTTAGGAAGTCTCACCATCCTTACCGCATTTATCCCAATGTTAATGGATACGGGCGGTAATGCTGGAAGTCAGTCTTCCGTAACAATAATCAGAAGTCTTTCAATGGACGAAATCAGATTCAAAGATATTTTTAAAGTAATCTGGAAAGAATTGCGTGTTGCCTTCCTTTGTGCTGCAACCCTCTTTGCTGCAACCCTTGCAAAGATTTTAATCGTTGACACAAGAAGAATTGATATTGCCTTAGTAGTTGCAACAACACTTGCATTTGCAGTAGTCGTCGCAAAATTTATTGGCTGTACTCTTCCGATTATTGTAAAAAAGTTAGGCTTTGACCCTGCTGTAATGGTAAGTCCTTTCATTACAACTCTTGTTGATGCCTTATCACTTATAATTTATTTCTCAATTGCGGTAAACTTCTTACCGGAGTTATAAACAGGTATTTTTATGGAAACAAAAAAGAAAGTCTTAGTGGCCATGATCGGCGGCGGTGAAATACTTGAAGCCTTATAAATATTGTGCTATATTTTATTTATGTTTAAAAAAGCGTGAAAACATACTTTAAAGAGAGGGACTGATATGTCGATATTTTCAGGTAAAAAACAAATCAAGAAAAAAAGAGCTCTTTTAACAAAAGAAGCGGAAACATTTATTCAGGTACATTACGTAAGAGACAGACAAAGTCAGAATTACCTTTATAATGCACTAAAACTTAAAGATGATCCGGATAGGGATGCCTGTAACGAATGGTACATCATTAACGGAAATCCTGAAACATATCCGGCAATAATCTTAAGATACCTTGATGATAAGAGAACTTCCATTGAAACCCTTACATCTAAAACCGGAATGGACAGTAATTATATTGATAATTTGAAAAATGATACAAATTACGTACCGGCAAAGGGAGAAGCGGTTGCAGCTTGCCTGGCATGTAAGCTTAACTTTGAGGAAGCAAGAGTATTACTTGAAAAGAGCGGCTATCAGCTGACAAACTCTTCAAAAGAAGATTTAATCGTAAGATATTTCCTTCTTAATAAACTCTACTCCACTTCAGATTTAAACTATGTTTTAGAAACAATCTGCAATGTAAAATTAAAAGACTTATAAAAAAGCATCACAAGATTATAATAAGCCCCCTGTCAATCAGACAGAGGGGCTTATAAATTTTATGATGTTTTATTTATTTTGCGGCAATATAACCAAGTTCAACGAGTGATTCTGCACAAAGTACGGCACCACCTGCAGCACCTCTTACAGTATTGTGTGAAAGACCTACAAACTTGTAATCAAATAATGAATCTTCTCTGATTCTGCCGATTGAAACGCCCATACCGTTTTCATAGTCAACATCAGCAGTAACCTGAGGTCTGTTGTCCTCTTCAAGATACTGGATAAACTGCTTTGGAGCACTTGGAAGATTGTGTTCCTGTGGGAATCCCTTAAATTCTCTTAACTTAGCAATGAGTTCTTCCTTTGAAGAAGGCTTCTTGTTGAAGTTAACAAATACAGCAGCTGTATGTCCGTTAAGAACAGGTACTCTGATACACTGAGTTGTGATAAGAGGAGCTTTTGCCTTAACAATAACACCGTTTTCAATATGACCCCAAATCTTAAGAGGTTCCTGTTCACTCTTCTCTTCTTCACCTGAGATGAAAGGAATGATGTTACCCATCATTTCAGGCCAGTCCTTGAAAGTCTTACCTGCGCCGGAAATTGCCTGATAAGTAGTTGCAACAACCTGAGTCGGTTCAAACTCTTTCCATGCAGTAAGAACAGGAGTGTAACTCTGAATTGAGCAGTTTGGCTTAACTGCAACGAATCCCTTTGTAGTACCGAGTCTCTTCTTCTGGAATTCAATAACATCAAAATGGCTTGTGTTAATTTCAGGAATAACCATTGGAACATCAGGTGTCCATCTGTGAGCTGAGTTGTTTGAAACTACAGGAGTTTCTGTCTTTGCATACGCTTCTTCAATCGCCTTGATTTCATCCTTAGACATATCAACAGCACTGAAGCAAAAATCAACCTTTGAAGCAACTTCGTTTACTTCATTAACGTTCATAACAACAAGCTTCTTAACTGCCTCAGGCATTGGAGTTGTCATTTTCCATCTGTCGCCGATTGCTTCTTCATATGTCTTTCCTGCTGAACGTGGGCTTGCTGCTACAACAGTAACTTCAAACCAAGGGTGATTTTCCAATAAAGAAATAAATCTCTGGCCAACCATACCTGTTGCACCAAGAATACCTACTTTTAACTTTGCCATTTTTAATCTCCTTTTTATGGACCTACTTTAGTTTTTCTTATTTCTTAACTCAAGATCATCAAAATAATTGATTCTCATGTGTTCTTTAACTTCGCTAAGCGTCTTTGCCGCAACTTCACGCGCAGCAACGCTGCCATTGTATAATATTTCGTATACGCCGTCAATATCCTTTTCAAATTCCTTACGTCTGTTTCTGATTGGCTCTAACTCTTCCTGTAAGACGTTATTAAGGAACTTCTTAACCTTAACATCACCAAGGCCGCCTCTTTGATAATGTGCTTTAAGCTCATCAAGGTTTGCATATTCCGGAAGGTATTCTTCAAAATGCTTATCCGTACAGAAAGCGTCAAGATACGTAAATACCGTGTTTCCTTCAAGGCTTCCCGGATCTTCCACTCTGATGTGGTTAGGATCTGTATACATGCTCATTATCTTCTTCTTAACTTCATCGGGTTCATCGGAAAGATAAATACAATTGCCAAGTGACTTACTCATCTTAGCCTTGCCGTCCGTACCCGGAAGTCTTCTTGCAGCTCCGCTCTTTGGAAGCAAAGCTTCAGGCTCAACAAGTGTTTCACCGTAATAACCGTTAAAGCTTCTTACAATTTCACGTGCCTGTTCAATCATTGGAAGCTGATCTTCGCCAACAGGAACCGTAGTGGCTTTAAACGCTGTAATATCAGCAGTCTGGCTGACTGGATATGTAAAGAAACCAACCGGAAGACTGGTTTCAAAGTTTCTTAACTTAATTTCATTCTTAACGGTCGGGTTTCTCTGAAGTCTTGAAACTGTAACCAAATTCATATAATAGAATGTAAGTTCCGTTAACTCGGAAATCTGTGACTGTACAAAGATTGTACTTTTTGCAGGATCCAAACCTGCAGATAGGTAATCAAGCGCTACATTAATAAGGTTATTTCTAATCTTATCCAAATTGTCGTAATTGTCAGTAAGCGCCTGTGCATCGGCAATCATGATATAGATTTTATCAAATTCGCCGGAATTCTGTAATGCCACCCTTTGCTTCAAAGAACCGACATAATGGCCAATATGAAGCTTTCCGGTAGGTCTGTCACCGGTAAGAATTATTTTTCCCATAATTTCCTCAATTCTATATAAAATCTGTTAATAAAACGCACTTAAAAGAATAATGCTAAATAATAAAATTGTCAATAAAAGATACTCGATTTTTTCTTGACAATACGACATCATTATAATATAGTATTTAGGCAAGCTTGCGTAGCACAGCCGGTAGTGCAGCTCATTCGTAATGAGCAGGTCGCAGGTTCGAATCCCGTCGCAAGCTTAAAACCCCGGTTTTATCACTAAAACCGGGGTTCTTTATATCTAAGACTTTTTATTTAAAAGCGTATCATTTAAACCTTTAGAAGCAAACGATTATTCCACCGTCATTTGCATACAAAGTACTCAAACCGCTCATTTCTGAAACCGTAATTTCAAGGAACGATGCCTTCTTTTTAATTTCCTCAATAACTCTCATTGCTCTTTCATAATTATTGCAGTGCGAAATTGCAAGCACCGTTGCTCCGGCGTTCTTTGCCCTTAAAACAATTGCATCAACCATCTTATCCAAAGCCTTGTTAATGCCTCTTGCCTGATCAACCTTGACAATTTCGCCCTTATCTCCCGCAAGAACAAGCTTTATGTTAAGAATACTTGTAACAATTGCCTGAACACGTGACATACGGCCGTTTTTGCGCATTGTATCAAGATTATCCAAAACAAAAAGTGTTTCCTGATTGTCTCTGAACTTTTCCGCACGTAAAAATGTCTCATTACCGGATAACGTCGGATTTTCTTCTTTTACTTTATAAATATATTCTGCAATTCTTGATTCGCCGACTGACGCTGACTGAGAATCAATAACAAAAATCTCGGACTTCTTTTCATCATCTTCATGTTCTTCCAAATACATGTCTTTTGCAAGGCTTGCACTGTTAAAAGAACCGCTTAACTTTGAGGAAAGCGTAATAATATATATTTCATCCGCATTCTCTTCTTCAATTGCATCCAAATACTTTTGCGGGGAAGGACAAGCGGATTTTGGAGAAGTCTGACATGCAGCAATATCCGCAATAAGTTCTTTTTGATTCAAAGATTCATCATCGATAATTTCTTTGTCACCAACGGTAAGAATCAAAGGAACCTTTGTCACTTTTCCGTTTAATTTAGATTCATACGACAAATCACAAGAACTGTCCGCTATAATTCTGTAGCTCATAGCCACCTCCAAATATATCAAAAAACATTTTACATAGTTTTGAAAACCACATAACATATACTAACATACCGCCACTACCATGTCAACTTTCTTCACAAAAATGACAAATTTGTAATAAAATCTCTTCCATTCGTGTGATTTGCCCGTTTTTTTAAATATCGCAAAAACAAAATGATTGTAATAACAAATTTTAGATATTATAATTTCAAATGTAGCAAAATATGGAG
>CAJOOB010000056.1 GCA_905236025.1 uncultured Lachnospiraceae bacterium | reverse complement strand
TTGCACATCTTGCAGCATTAGAAGGTAAAGTTCCATTCATTAACTTCTTTGATGGTTTCAGAACATCTCACGAAATTCAGAAAATTGAAAAATGGGATTATGAAGATCTTAAAGATATGTGTCCAATGGATGCTGTTGAAGAATTCAGAAAGCATGCTTTAAATCCAGAGCATCCAACAGCTCGTGGTTCACACGAAAACGGAGATATTTTCTTCCAGCATAGAGAAGCTTGTAACACAGTTTACAATGATCTTCCAGCTGTAGTTGAAAAATACATGAACAAAGTTAACGAAAAGATCGGTACAGATTATGCATTATTTAATTACTATGGTGCAGAAGATGCTGAAAGAGTTATCGTTGCTATGGGTTCAATCAATGACGTAGCTGAAGAAGTAGTAGATTACTTAACAGCTGCAGGTGAAAAAGTTGGTCTTATTAAGGTTCGTTTATATCGTCCTTGGTCTTCAGAAGCTTTACTTAAGGTTATTCCTAAGACAGCTAAGAAGATTGCTGTTCTTGATAGAACAAAAGAACCAGGTTCACTTGGTGATCCATTATACTTAGACGTTGCTACAACACTTCGTGAAGCAGGTCTTAATGATATCGTTCTTACAGGCGGTAGATACGGTTTAGGTTCAAAGGATACTCCACCTTCATCAGTATTTGCTGTATATAAAGAACTTGAAAAGGATGCTCCAAAGGCTAGATTTACAATCGGTATCGTTGATGACGTTACTAACCTTTCATTACCAGAGGTTAAGCCAGCTCCTATTACATCAGCTAAGGGTACTAAGGAATGTAAGTTCTGGGGTCTCGGTGGTGATGGTACTGTAGGTGCTAACAAGAACTCAATCAAGATTATCGGTGACCACACAGATAAATTTGTTCAGGCATACTTCCAGTATGACTCAAAGAAAACAGGCGGTATCACAATCAGCCACTTAAGATTTGGTGATAACCCTATCAGAAGCCCATATTACATTAACCAGGCTGACTTCGTTGCATGTCACAACCCTTCGTATGTAATTAAGGGATATAAGATGGTTCAGGATGTTAAGCCGGGCGGTATCTTCATGATTAACTGTCAGTGGTCGGATGAAGAACTTAACGAGCATATGCCTGCCGAAGCAAAGAGATATATTGCTAATAATAATATCAAGCTTTACACAATCAATGCTATTGATAAAGCTATTGAAATTGGTATGGGTAAGAGAACAAACACAATCTTACAGTCAGCATTCTTCAAACTTGCAGACATCATGCCAATAGATGAAGCAGTTACTTTCATGAAGGAAGCTGCTAAGAAGTCTTACTCAAAGAAGGGTGATGACGTCGTTTTGATGAACTACAAGGCAATTGATGCCGGAGTAGACGCTCTTCACTTGGTAAATATTCCTGCAGACTGGGCAGATGCACAGGATGCTAAGAAAGAAAACAACAGAACAGGTCGTCCTGCAACGGTTAAGATGGTTAACGAACTCCTTGATCCTATCGGACTTATGGATGGTGACAGCCTTCCTGTATCCGCATTTAAGGATATTGCAGACGGTCAGTTTGAAACAGGTGCTTCAGCATACGAGAAGCGTGGTACTGCGGTTATGGTTCCTGAATGGAATGCAGAAGCCTGCGTACAGTGTAACAGCTGTGCATTCGTATGTTCACATGCAACTATCAGACCATTTATCTTAGATGCAGATGAAGTTGCAAAGGCTCCTTCAAATATCAAGCTTGCTGATTCTAAGCATGCGGCAGATGCTACAATGAAGTTTACAATGACCGTTTCACCGCTTGACTGTATGGGTTGTGGCGAATGTGTAACTGTATGTCCTGCAGCTGCTAAGGGTGCTCTTAAGATGGTTCCGCAGGAATCACAGGCAGACGAGCAACCGGTATTTGATTATCTTGTTGCAAACGTTGGCAAAAAGGAACTTAAGCCTGCATTTACGGATGTATCGGCAATCGGCTCACAATATAATCAGCCGCTTCTTGAGTTCTCAGGAAGCTGTGCAGGTTGTGCAGAAACATCTTATGCAAGACTTATTACTCAGCTCTTTGGTGAGCATATGTACATCAGTAATGCAACAGGTTGTTCATCAATCTGGGGTGGTCCTGCTGCTACATCACCATATACGGTAAATAAAGATTCCCTTAAGGGGCCTGCATGGGCTAACTCATTGTTTGAAGACAACGCAGAACATGGTCTTGGTATGTATCTTGGACAGAAGGTTCTTCGTGAACAGGCAATTGAAAAGATTGAAAAGATTGCAGCGTCTGATAAGGCATCTGCTGAATTCAAGAAAGCTGTTGAAGATTTCCTTGCTACTAAGGATGATACAAGAACTAATTCAGCTGCATGTGATGTATTGGTTAAAGAACTAGAAAAAGCTGCTGCTGCAGGTTGCGAAGAAAGCAAGGAAGTTCTTGCTAAGAAGGATTACCTTCCTAAGAAGTCCGTATGGATCTTTGGTGGTGACGGATGGGCTTATGATATAGGCTTTGGTGGTCTTGATCATGTTCTTGCATCGGGCGAGAATGTAAACGTAATGGTATTCGATACAGAAATGTATTCAAATACAGGTGGTCAGGCTTCAAAGGCTTCGAATATCGGTGAAGTTTGCCAGTTTGCTGCTGCAGGTAAGGAAATTGGCAAGAAGTCACTTTCTGAAATTGCAATGAGTTATGGTTACGTATATGTTGCTCAGATAGCGCTTGGTGCAAATCCGGCACAGGCAATCAAGGCAATTGCAGAAGCTGAAGCATATAACGGTCCATCACTTATCATTGGTTACGCTCCATGTGAACTTCACGGTATTGCTAAGGGCGGTATGAACCACTGCCAGGATGAAATGAAGAAAGCCGTTAAGGCAGGTTACTGGAACCTCTTCTCATTCAATCCTGCACTTAAGGCGGAAGGTAAGAATCCATTTACTCTTACTTCTAAGCCGGGTGACGGAACATATCAGGAATTCCTTAATAACGAAGCTCGTTACACAAGACTTATTAAGCCATTCCCTGAAAGAGCAGAGAAACTCTTTGCAGCTTCCGAAGAAGCAGCTAAGGACAGATATGAACATCTCCTTAAGCTTGTTGAATTATACAAATAATTCATTTGTGTGATTAAAATATATGCGGCCGTGATGCAATTTATCACGGTCGTATAATTTTGAATAATTTTTTCATTTACCTTTTCTTTGATATTTTATCTGCCAATCATAATTTGAGTTTTTATTGTTGACAAATATCGAAGGCGTATGTATAATTGTCAAAGTGTGGTAAATTCTGATTGAAAGGATTCATTCACATGAACATTGATTTTTCAAGCATTTTATTAGTTCCGGGTAAGGTACTTGATGTTAAAGCAAAGTACGAAAAAGATTGTGTTGGTTTCTTAAATGAAACGTATAAAACACAAGCTTTGAGTGACATCGAGTTTTCTTTTAAAAGCAGGGACAGAAAACATTTTTCTTTCACTGCAAAAGGTAAATTTGATGTTACTATGCCGTGTTCTCGTTGCTTAGATGACGTCGTAGTCCCTGCCGAAATAGATGTAGAAAGATTCATTGATTTATCTAAAAATATTAATGATATTAAGGATGAATCAGATGAATATGAAGATTACAGCGGATACATCCAGGGAACAGAGCTTGATGTAGATGCATTTATATCTTGCGAAATTTTGTCTAGCCTGCCAATGAAGGTTTTGTGTAAAGATGATTGTAAAGGCCTTTGCCCAAAATGTGGTAAGAACCTCAATCATGGAGCATGCAATTGCGAAGAAAAAGGCGGTTTTGAACCGGAAGGCAATGCCTTTGCCAAGGCTTTAGACATTTATAACAGCTATTTTAAGGAGGTGTAAGATATGTCTATTTGTCCAAAGAACAAATCTTCAAGAGGTAGAAGAGATAAGAGAAGAGCTAACTGGAAGATGAAAGCTTCTACTCTTGTAAAGTGCAGCAAGTGTGGAGCACTTATGATGCCACACAGAGTATGCAAGAACTGTGGTTCTTACAACAAGAGAGAAATCGTTGCACAGGAAGACTAATCTTTTGATTTTAACGTCGGGTATATGCCCGGCGTTTTTTCGTGGTTATAAAGCCTTATTTTATAAATAATAGACTTGTATTTTTTGATTATATCTAGTAATATTATTCGTGGCAGAAATATTAGTAAGAAAGAGGAATTATGGAAAACGTTATTGTTGCAGTTGATGCAATGGGTGGCGATAACGCACCCGTAGAAATTGTTAAAGGTGCCGTTCTTGCTGTTACCGAAAATCCAAAGGTAACGGTTAAACTTGTCGGTATTGAAGGCGTTATTAACGAAGAGCTTAAAAAGTATGAATATGATAAGGAAAGATTGATTGTTGTATCAGCTTCTGAAGTAATTGAAACCGGTGAACCTCCTGTTAATGCAATTCGTAAGAAGAAGGATTCTTCCATTGTTGTTGCACTTAATCTCGTCAAAAACCACGAGGCAGACGCTTTTGTTTCTGCAGGAAGTACGGGAGCAGTTTTAGTTGGCGGACAATTAATTCTTGGAAAAATAAAGGGTGTTGAAAGAGCGCCTCTTGCACCGCTTCTCCCAACAGAGAAAGGTATTTCTTTGCTTATTGACTGTGGTGCTAATGTGGATGCAAGATCAAGCCATCTGGTACAGTTTGCCAAGATGGGTTCAATCTACATGGAAAACGTTTTGGGTATTAAAAATCCAAAAGTTGCGCTTTTAAATATTGGTGCAGAAGAAGAAAAGGGTAATTCGCTTGTTAAGGAAACATATCCTTTGCTTAAGGAATGTTCGGACATTAACTTTATTGGTAATATCGAAGCCAGATATGTACCAAGAGGCGACGCGGATGTTATTGTTACTGACGCATTTGCAGGTAATGTTGTCCTTAAACTGTACGAAGGTCTTGCCATGACATTACTTAAGAAGATTAAAGGCGCTTTTATGTCTTCGTTAAAGACAAAAATCGGCGCTTTACTTATTAAGAAATCTCTTAAGAAGACACTTGCTTCTTTTTCAACGGAAGCTCACGGCGGTGCTCCATTACTCGGACTTAACGGTCTTGTTGTCAAGACTCACGGAAGTTCAAAGGCAATTGAAATTAAAAATTCTATTATTCAGTGCCTTACATTCAAAGAACAGAATATTAACGGCATTATCCACGATAAATTTGACTTAGGAAAGGAATAAAAAATGGAATTTGAAAAATTACAGCAGATTATCTGCGATACGCTTAATGTAGAGAAGGATGAGGTTACTTTAGAATCTAAGTTTGTTGACAACCTTGGCGCAGATTCTCTTGACCTTATGCAGATTGTAATGGCTCTTGAAGAAGAATATGATGTACAGGTTGCTGATGATGATCTTGCAAATATTGTTACTGTCGGAGATGCTCTTGAAATGATGGAAAAAGCAAAGAATCAGTAAAGATTTGTATGAGGTTTAAAGGCCTGCTTCGATTGATGCGGGCCTTTTAATTTATTTATAGGTGAATCATGGATTTTTTAGAGTTTGAAAAAAATATTAATTATACTTTCAAAGATAAAGATCTTTTAAAGCAGGCTCTTATGCACAGCTCATACGCAAATGACAAGAAATTGAGCAAGTTTCAGAATAACGAAAGACTTGAGTTTTTGGGTGATGCTGTTTTGGAACTCAGTGTTTCCGAATATATTTATTCAAAATACTTAAATAAACCGGAAGGTGAACTTACAAGGTTAAGAGCAAGCATTGTTTGTGAACCGACTTTGGCCGAATGTGCAAGAGCAATTTCTTTGGATAAGTTTATTTTACTTGGACGGGGAGAAGAAAGAACGGGTGGAAGAAACAGGGATTCCATTATTTCCGATGCTTTTGAAGCGGTTTTGGGTGCCGTTTATCTTGACGGTGGCTTTGCTAATGCAAAAGAATTTGTAAAGGCCTTTGTATTATGTGATTTAAAGGAAAAACAGCTCTTTTATGATAGCAAGACCATACTTCAGGAATATGTTCAAAAGACATATAAAGTAGCTGTGTCTTACGAGGTTATTAAAGAATCCGGACCGGATCATGCAAAAGTCTTTGAAGTAAATGCTTTGATTGATGATAAGGTTGTTGGTACGGGTAGCGGTACATCTAAAAAACATGCAGAGCAAAAGGCGTCATACAACGCTTTAAAGGGGTTAGGTGTAGGCTTGTAAAAGCTATCTAAAATATGGAATGGCAGGTTTGATTAATGTATTTAAAAAGTATAGAGATTCAGGGATTTAAGTCTTTTGCCAATAAAACGGTATTTGAATTTAAGGAAGGTATCACCGGTATTGTCGGTCCAAACGGAAGCGGAAAAAGTAATATCGCCGATGCCGTTCGCTGGGTTTTGGGAGAACAGAAAATTAAGCAGCTTCGTGGAAGCAAGATGGAGGATGTTATCTTTTCCGGTACGGAAATAAGAAAGCCTTTGGGCTTTGCGTATGTGGCCATCACCATCAATAACGCCGACAGGGCTCTTAATATTGAATATGAAGAAGTTACGGTATCAAGAAGGCTTTACCGTTCGGGTGAAAGCGAATATATGATGAACGGCACGGAATGCAGATTAAAAGACATTTACGAGCTTTTTTACGATACCGGTATTGGCAAAGAAGGATATTCAATCATTGGCCAGGGTCAGATTGATAAGATTATTGGCGGAAGACCTGAGGACAGACGTGAGCTTTTTGATGAAGCTGCCGGTATTGTAAAGTTTAAGAAGAGAAAGGTTGAAACTCTCAGAAAACTTGAGCAGGAAAGAGATAATCTTGCCCGTGTCAATGATATTATGTCAGAGCTCGAGCGCCGTATAAGACCGCTTGAAAGACAGTCTGAGACTGCAAAGAAGTATCTTGAATTAAAAGACAGATTAAAGACTTATGATATTAACAGCTTTTTGCTTGAGATTGGCGAATTAAACGATACTTTATTAAAGATTGACGAAAAAAGCAAGATTGTTACAAACGATTTTGAAGATAGAAATAAGGAACTTGAAGAGACAAAGTTAAAATATGAAGAACTTGACAAGTTGCTTGAAGAACTTGATTTTTCAATTGAAAATATCAGGGAAAATTATAATAACTCCGTAAGAGAAAAGGATCGTTTAGAGGGTGATTTGCGCCTTTTAGACGAACAAATCAATTCTGCCAAAGCACAGGATGAAAACATCAAGGGTAAGATTAAGGAAATTGAAAAGAATATCCTTGAAAACAATGCTGAGCAGGAAACTTACGAAAAGGAAAAAGAACTTATTAAAGCTCAGCTTGAGCAGGCTTCAAAGGAAGGCGCGGATGCTGACTCAAAGGTTTCTGCGATTAACGAAAGAATTGCTGAAATCAAGGCTGATATTGAAGAGGTTAAGACTAAAATTATTGACAATCTTAATGAAAAATCTAACGTTAACAGCCGTATGTCAAGATTTGATGCGATGATTGAGCAGATTAACATCCGTAAGCAGACAATTGCGGAAAGTCTTGAAAAGTTTGAAAGTGATACATCAGAGCAAAGTAGGATTATTGAAAAGATTGAGACTGAACTTAAGGCTGTTAATGACGAGATTGTTACGCTATCCGAAAAGAATGACAATACGCAAAAACGTATTTTGGAGCTTTCTGCGCTTAAAAAGGAACTCTTTAAGAAGAATGACAGTTTGAACGATAAGTTCCACAGTATTAATTCAAACATTAATTTCTTAAATAATATGACGGAGCGTTACGAGGGCTACGGAAACAGTATCAAGAAGGTTATGGAGCTTAAGGAAACCAAGAAGGGTATTGTCGGTGTTGTTGCCGATATTATTAGCTCCGATAAAAAGTACGAAGTGGCAATCGAAACGGCTTTAGGCGGTAATATTCAAAATGTTGTTACGGATAATGAAAATACCGCAAAGGAAGCGATTGAATACTTAAAGCGCGGTAAGTTCGGAAGGGCTACGTTTTTACCTCTTTCTTCAATTGCAAACAAGACCGGTTTTACTAATGAAAGAGCACTCATGGAATCGGGTGTTATCGGGCTTGCCTGTGATTTGGTTAAGATTGATAAGCAGTATGAAAATATTGCAAGATTTTTGCTTGGCCGTGTTTTGGTTGTGGATACAATTGATAACGCGCTTGTTATTGCAAGAAAGTATAATTACACTTTAAGAATTGTTACATTGGAAGGTGAAACGCTTAATCCGGGCGGTTCGCTTTCCGGTGGTGCATTTAAAAACCAGAGCAACCTTCTCGGACGAAGAAGAGAATTAAACGAATTAAAAGAATCTTTGGATGAAATTAAGAAGGAAATGGCTTTGGTTGAACAAAGCATTGCCGAAAATGACAAGGAAAGCAAGAATCTCAAGGATTTACTTGATGCAAACAAGGTTACTTTAAGTGAGAAGTTCATTCTTCAAAATACACTTAAGATGCAGCATAATCAGGCTAATTCAAAGAATATCGAGATTTCCGAAAATTATCAGAACTTCACCAAAGAAAATGCTGAAATTATGGAGCAGATTGCTTCGATTGACACGGACAGAAAGGAAATGCTTGACAGGGTTAATTCCTGTGAACGTGTTAATTCAGAGCTTGAAGCTCAGGTTGATTCTTTAAATGTTATGCTTGATAAAGAAACCGAAAAGCAGAGCGAGGAATTAAAGCAAAACGAAGAACTTAGACTTACACTTCAGTCGCTTAATCAAAAAAATGATTATGCGGTTGCTAACCTTAACAGAATTTATGCTGATACAAAGAGGCTTAAGGAAGAACTTGAAAACATTAAGTCTAACGCTTTAAGAAGTGTTGATGATATTAATGAACGTAATGAAAAGATTGCTTCCATTAAGAACTTGATTAAGGAAACTGAGATAAATATTTCATCATTTAAAGAAAAACTCGAAGAAGCCACAAAGAATAAGGAAGAACAGACAAAGGATCATAAGGACTTCTTTACGAAGAGAGAAGAGCTCACCGAAAATATTAATAATCTTGATAAGGAAATCATTCGTTTACAGGCTGCGAAAGAGAAATATGACGAACTTAAGGAAAAGCAGGTTAATTACATGTGGGATGAATATCAAATCACCTACAGTGATGCCGAAAAGCTTAAGAATGATGAGTTTAACAGTTTGTCTGAACTTAAGAAAAACATTACCTCTGTGAAGAATGAAATCAAGGATCTGGGCGAGGTTAACGTAAATGCCATTGATGAATACAAGGAAGTTTCCGAAAGATATTCGTTCTTAAAAACGCAACATGACGATCTGGTTGTTGCCGAAGACAATCTTATTAAGATTATCAAAGAGCTTGAAGACGGCATGAAGAAGCAGTTTAGCGAAAAGTTTGAAGATATTAAGGCTCAGTTTGATATTGTATTTCAAAAACTTTTCGGAGGCGGTCGAGGCGCACTTGAACTTTCGATCGAAGAA